>DASYRX010000001.1:0-2360 GCA_036003845.1 Gemmatimonadaceae bacterium
AACGCGCGAAACCCGGTGCGCGCGTCGATCGCGACAAGCTCCGGCAGATCGACCTCCACTGGCACGACCTTCGTCACGAGGGCGCCTGTCGGCTCCTGAGCGATGGAGTGGACATCCGCACGATCCAGTTGATGCTCGGCCACGCCGACATCAAACAGACGCAGCGCTACCTGAACATCACGGACGAAGAACTTCGGAAAGCGATGACGGGAGTATGGGAACGACGCCGTCAGCTGCGGGCCATCGGGCAGTAGGTCCGGTGTTCGCGGCCCTGAAAGGGCCGCGCTACATCCGCCTGTCGGACACCGTTCCGACCGCGAAATTTGGATGGGACTTTCGCCCCTCGAGCCGCTACCGATTGTCAGTCATTTGTCAGTCGGATCTTCAAAAAGTGGCGCGCCCGGCAGGACTCGAACCTGCGACCCCCGGCTTAGAAGGCCGGTGCTCTATCCAACTGAGCTACGGGCGCACAATCCACTTAACTTCTAATGTAATAAGTCTTTAGAAGTTTGTTGAGTCTTCTCGTTGCCAACGAGCCGGTGCTCTATGGTGGTGTCTTTTGCAACGGTTTTGCAACGAAAGTCGTCGAACCGCTGCATCGACTCGTGTAATCCGAGCCGCGCGGCATTGAGGTACGTATCGGTCTGACTGATGTTCGCGTGGCCAAGCATCTCCTTCACATGGTGGATCGGCCACCCGGCTTCGAGCCAGCGCGAGCCGGCCTCATGTCGGAAATCGTGGAAGTGCAGGTCGATCGCACGAAGCGCCGCGCGCGATTCCTCGGAGAGCTTCCCGCCCGTGGTCCATTTCGGCTGGTGACCGTGTGCGCGTAGGACGCACGTGTCCCACGCCTTCTTGATCGCCTGCACTCGCTGTCCTAGCACGCCGAACACGTACGCAACGCCAGAGTAGGGCTGACCGTCTGGACGGGTCTTCACCATGTCCAGTACCGCGGCGAGACGAGTCGAAATCGGCAGCCGTCGCGTTTCCTCGTCCTTGGCGTTCTCACCACGAATGCGTAGCTCGCGCCGGTCGAGATCGACGTCGCGCCATTGCAGCGCGAGTAGCTCCCCCAGACGACAACCTGTTTCGAGCGCCGCGACGATCAGTCCGTACAAAAACACCGCCGTGCTGCGCCGGATCAATTGAGCCGCTTTGAGCAGCTCGTTTTCTTCGTCTCGCGTCACGCGGCGTGCGCGCTGTGCATGCTTGCTGCGTACCAGCGACGAATCATCGGAAATCGGCGAGCGCGCGATGTACCCCTTTTTCACCGCCCATCGAAACGCTGCCTTGAGCAGCTGGACGTAGTGGTTGCGCGTGCTGGCCGCGCGACCCGCCGCGACGAGCGACGCGTACAAGGCTTCGAGCTCGTCTTCAGTGATCGACGCGAGCGGCCAGCCACCCAAACGGCACCCAGTTCGAGTGAGGTGATCGCAGATTGACTTCAGCAACCACGCATCGTCGCGCCAGGACACTTTGCCGCTCGCCTTCGCCACGCGCTCGACGTAGACCTTTGCAAAGACGTCGAGGGTGACGGTTGATACGACCGCAGCGTTCGCGCGCTCCTCAGCCTCGCGCTGCTCTCGTGCTCGGCGATCCGCGATACGTTCGAACGTGCCCGCAAGGATCGCTGCTTTGATTCGAGTCGCTTCGCTCTCAGCCTCCGTCTTGCTCGCGATGTGTCGGGCGCTCTCGCTGTCGAGCGAGAAGCGATAGTGGATGCCTTCGTGCTTGAAGTTGAAGTACCAGGCATGCGGACATTTCGACCAGCGGGTCCTCGCGCAGCGGCACACCTTTCGCAATCCGTAGTTCCGAGTGCGTGGACTCATCACAGCAACTCCCTCGCTAGCGGCGCGGTCAATGGTGCCATAGCTCCTGGTGCGTCGCCAGGTCGAGCGACGATCATCGCGCCACGACGGCGCTCAACACGACGGGCGTGCTGCTGTCGACCAACCAGGCATCAATCCATTCAGGCAAGAAACGCAACTCGCGACGACCGCCCAATCGCGCCGCGCGCAGTTTGCCTGACCGCACGGCGTTGTAGATCGACCGCTCGCCACACTTCGCGTGAGCCGCCGCTTCGCGAACGGTCAACCAAGGCGACGACGATGACCGGGAATTACCTGGGCCTGACTCGTTTTGCGTTGCTTCGGCTCTCATCGTTCGACTCTCGTTCTGAATTCACTGACCGCGTGACTGCCCGCCGGCTTGGAACAGCCAAATCGCCTCGAAAGTTTCCCAAACTGCATAACGGCTAGACATTGACTCCTACAGCATGAGACTATGTCAACTGTGAAGTCAATCGTCAAGAAAACACCCCGTTACGAGGTCATTTCGGTCCGGTTGAACGAGGAACGCCT
>DASYRX010000002.1:0-2892 GCA_036003845.1 Gemmatimonadaceae bacterium
AGCGATGAGTGCGGAAGGAATTAGCGCTCCAGAGCACCTGACAGCCGAGCACGACGTTAGCGGTTTCGACTCCGGTACGCCTGAACTCGACAATTGGCTGAAACGCCGAGCGCTTGCGAATGAGGCGCTCGGCACCTCGCGGACCTACGTCGTGACAGACGGTGGACGTGTAGTCGCCTTCTATGCGCTTGCAAACGGCGCAGTGGCTCACAAGGACGTGTCCGCGAAAACGAGACGCAACATGCCGGATCCAATTCCGGTGATGGTGCTTGCGCGTTTGGCCGTCGATTCCGCCTACCAGAAACAAGGTCTTGGTTCCGCGCTTCTAAAGGACGCCCTGCTCCGCACGATCGCGGCCGCTGAAATCGCTGGCATTCGCGCGATGCTGCTTCATGCGGTGTCGCACGACGCGAAGCGCTTCTACGCACGCGCCGGATTTCACGAGTGCCCAGTCGATCCAATGATGATGATGATCACGCTCGCAGAGGTTGAGAACAACCTCGGTCCACCCAGCGCGAGCTGACGATCTTCGGCGTGGGAACGGATCTTCGCCGTCTGCTTTCTTGATCCGTACGGTATCAGATAGGGTTCGTCGTATGCCGCCTGCTCGTCCATCCTGCCGACAGGCTACCGCACGTCGTCTGGGTGATCGACGATGACGATCAATTCGATGCACACTGGGTCCATTGCGCCAGGAAAGGGTGTCCTGATGCCGCCCGTCAAAGTCGATCCTGCTAAGGTCAAGACATTCGAGAACGCCATCGCCTTCTATAGTTGGCTCAGCGTGCACCACCACGAGGAAGACGAGGTCTGGATCAGGATTTACAAAGTGGGCTCGGGCCTGAAGTCGATCACACCCAAGGAAGCGATCGACGCTTGCCTCTGCTGGGGCTGGATCGACGCGGTGCGTAAGCGCTTTGACGACAAGAGTTATCTGCAGCGCTACACGCGCCGCCGCAAGCGCAGCATCTGGAGCCAAATCAATGTCGACAACGTCACCCGGTTGATCGCGGAAGGCCGGATGACCGAGCATGGGCTAAAGGAGGTTGAGGCAGCGAAGGCCGACGGGCGCTGGGATCGCGCCTACGGAAGCGGCAAGAACATGACGATCCCCGACGATCTCCAGGCTGCCATCGACGCGGAGCCGAAGGCCAAGAGGATGCTGTCGACGCTCGGCGCGCAGAACCGATTCGCGCTGGCCTTTCGCGTGCACAACACGAAGACAGTAGCCGGGCGGACGAAGAAGATCGCGGCGTTCGTCGAAATGCTCAAGCGCGGTGAGACGATTCACCCGCAGGGAAAGAGGTCGTCGACCGGCCGACCGCGCTGAGACCCGTGCGATACATCACATGGTGCGCAAGTCACGGCTGGGCGAAATTCGAGCGACTGATCGCGCCGATGAATCTGCACGTTGAAGAACGCTCGCATGAGCGGCGCAGGGATCAGCTTTTTGCTCGGGTTCGAAGACGCGAACTCGTTCCTCCGCCTTCCACAGATGGACGGCAGCACGCCCGAAACAAGCGCGCCTGGCGCTGACCGCCGCTGTATGACGGCGGCAACCGCCGACGATTCACGAAATAGTGGCGAAACGTTGCGATCTACGCCGCTTCTCGAACCAGCCAGTTGCGGAAATCGTCCAGTGCGCCGAGCCACTTCATTTCGGCTTCGCCTTCATTCGTGGCTCTCGGGCTGTCCTCCTGTAGCGCCGCGGTTCGCTTCGCTCACCGCTAGCGGTACCGAGTCCAGCCCGAGGAGCCAGATTCCGAAGAAATTTTGAGACTTCGACTGGCGGTGTCTCATAGGGGAACTACTGCATCGTTCAATACCGGGTGAAGTAGGCGCACGACCGATTCGAAGAGCTCGCGATTGGGGTCAGCCACGCAACCGCTTTCGAAGCCGCAACGAGAGCTCGCGCTCCGCCAGTCGACGTTCGCGGGCGCGCCCATCGCGGAGCGCATCGAGTAAGGCAAGAATTTCGTATAGTGCGGGGTCCTTCATCACGACCGCCGGCACTACGCGATGGAGAGGCTCGAGCGTCGTGCCGCGAACCTGACCATCCGGAGAAGGCCAGACCGGCGGAAGCTCGGATCCTGCTGAAAAGTGCTGGCTGAGGGGCGGCGCCGCATGTGCCGTTGGCACACCGCGCGTCGGTTCCCCGCGTTGCGCCGGGAACGCGTACTTAACGCCGTGAATCAAGAACTCTTCAACGGCACGTAATAATGGGCGGCGGTGTTTGGCGGCATCGGCGATGAGACGTGACCGTTCGAGCCGCTTGAGTGAAAGATGGACTTGAGAGGCGCTCTGCCGCAGATCGGCAGCCAGTTGCGCGATGGGTGCCGTATTGGGGCCATCGCTGATTAGCTTGGCAAGAACAACCACATCCTGCGGAGTTCGGTACCATCACGGTGGCCAACGCCGACGCCGGCGGTGATTGGGATGGCGCTGTGTGGGACTTCAGCGGTGGTGCACCACTTGCGCGCGGGGCGTCGTCCAAACCAAAGTCTTTGAAGTTTCGAGTCCGGGGACTTGTCGGCCGGCCCGATACTGTCGCGCTGGTAACGATGGAAGCAATCGTGCTGTCGGTGGGCCAATGATTGTGTCTAGGCATGACAGCGCCGTAATAGCACCTTGCGTGAGGCCTAGCGAGTACGTACCCTTTTATCGATCGATGACCGCAGTGACATCGCGACAGCATCGCATTGCAGGCCGCGTTCTCGCGCTCGCTGCGATCGTCACGTTAATGCAGACGGCATGCGGCAACCCGTCGTCGACGACCTCGCCGTCATCGACGATCGCGACCGCCGGCTCAGGGCTGATACTGCAAGGCGACCCTGAATCGCCGCAAGGTGCGACCTGGACGTTCACTGGCAGCTTGGCGGGAGCCGCCGTCGA
>DASYRX010000003.1:0-13314 GCA_036003845.1 Gemmatimonadaceae bacterium
TGTCGGAGGAGACGTACGACGAGGAACGTGCGCGAAATCTCGAGCGCATGTTACGGGCGCTGTCGGAGCGCATCAACGATCTGGACAGCCGAGCAGAGCTGCTCGCTCACGTGGGTGAGTTGCTGAAGCTGTTCGGGGACATCCGGAGCGAGCTGTTTCATTATGAAGTGCGTGTGACGTACGACACGCCCGAGATCGCGGAACATCGAAGACTCGTCGCGGACGCCAAGGATGAGGACTCTGCGACGTTCAAGCCGACCGATTGGACACCTGACGAGGACGACGAACCAACATGGTAAAGAAACAGGCCCCTCCGCCGAAGCGCGGCAATCCGAAGGCCTTCTATCTGGTGCTCGCCGCGGTGGCACTTATCGGCGCCTACTTCCTCTACATGCAAATGCGCGGTGGAAGTTCCGCCGCGTCGGCGACGACGATCGACCCCAGCGTGCCGTTGCCAAAGGCCGAGGGCTATCTGTTAGGCAATGCAGACGCACCGGTGCAGGTGGTCGAGTACGCCGACTTCGAGTGCCCGGTCTGCGCGTATTTCGCGACGATTACGGAGCCGGACATCCGGAAGCGTCTGGTGGAGAGCGGCCAAATCAGCCTGCGATACATGCACTACCATATCCCGGCGCATCCGAACACGTGGCAGGCGTCGATGGCCGCGGCGTGTGCCAACGAGCAGGGGAAGTTCTGGGAGATGCACGACGCGATCTACAATGCGCAGGACAGGTGGGCCGGCACGGCGACACGAAAACCGAAGGGCGTGCTCAAAGATCTCGCGGGGCAAGTCCGGCTCAACGTGAGCCAGTGGGAGACGTGCTTCGACACGCAGAAGTATCAGGCGCAGCTTCTCGCGAGCCAGCAGGACGCGGAGAAGCGCCAGGTGCGCGGGACGCCGACGTTCATCATCGGCTCGAAGATGATCGATCACAACATGTCGTACGACCAGTTCAAGGCGTACGTGGACACGGCGATGGCGAGTGCGAAGGCGGCTGCGCCTAACGACTCGGCGGCGAAGAAAGGCAGCTAAAACGCACGACGTGAGCAAACGACAATTCGTCGCGCTGCTGGCGCTGCTCGGCCTGCTCATCGCGATATACCTAACGCTATATAAGACGGGGGCGATCGCCGAGCTCGCCTGCACGACGGGGTCGTGCGAGACCGTGCAGATGAGCCGTTGGGCGACGTTCCTTGGGCTCCCTGTCGCGGCCTGGGGGATCGTGTTCTACGTCGTGCTTCTTGCGCTCGCGCTATCCGGTTTGCAAGGGTCGTTGGCCGAGTCGCGCGGCGTTTCTCTCGCGCTTGTGGCGCTGACAGGCTGGGGCGTGATCTTCTCGGCATGGCTGACGTATCTCGAGCTGTTTGTGATACATGCGATCTGTCAGTGGTGCGTGGTCAGCGCGATCCTCGTGACGATCGCGTTCGCGATCTCTTGGTTGGATCTGCGCGATCACTCTCGAACGGACGCCGCGTTAGGCGTACCCGACTCGACCTAGGCCCGTTGCCGTGCTAGGCCCAGCCGAGCACTAACGTGGCAGGACAGGCAGCACGACGTGACTCGGATACAGGCGAGTGTGATGGATCGCCATGGTCCCCGCGACAGTCTCGGTCACGCGCGCTTCGTCGCCACCGGTGTTCGAGTTCGGGAACGTGTAGTTGTCAAGCGCGTTCATGATGGCGACGCGGATCCGGTGACCCTTCTTGAAGGTGTTCGCCACGCCGCGAATGCCGATCTCGTATTTCACGACGTCCGCTGGATTCCCGCTGAGCAACTGTTCGGTCTCGAAGTTGGAGCCTTGACCTCGAAAGCGCGGATCTTGAAGCTGCCGGAATCGCGCGCGCAGCGAGCCAAGTGTTAGGCGGTTGGAGCGGCCGGTGAGATCGACGTCGGAGATGTGCACCCACCAATCCGTGTCCTTCACGTCAGTCGACGCGTACAGCACCGCGAGCACATCGCCGGCGATTGTGAGATCATCGGGCAGCGGCGCGGATGTGAACGTGACGACGTCGTGGCGCGACTCCAGGTCTTTCATGTCCCATTGAAAGGTTTGCACATCCTCCCACCGCTGCATCTGCTCGAAACTCATCCAGTTGGGCGGCGGATCCTTCGGGTCGTACGTGTAGCGCTCGAGTGGCTCATCGCCTAACGGCGCCTGCTGATCCACGCGGCCGGCGACAAAGAGACGGTTCGCACGGCCGTCCCCGTGGAAGTACCACGTCTGCGGAACGACTTCACTCGGGGGCCACGCGGTCGCGCTGCGCCAGCGATTGTCACCGAGCACGAAGTACTCGACGCGCGGAGCGGAAACGCCGTTATCGACTCCTTTCAGATGGTAGTCGTACCAGCGCTGTTTGATCAGCCAGACGTCGTCGCGTAGCGCGTCGAGTCCGTAGCTGTAGCCATTCAGCATGCGATCAGTGTTATACCCATGCTTCCAGGGACCGAGCACGAGTCGCTGCGGTGCTTTGCCGATGCGCTGCATCAGCGCCCAGTTGCTCATCGTGCCTGGGAGATCGTCGTCGAACCACCCGCTGATCTGCAGCGTGGCCAGCTCCGGTCGGATCGATGCGTGGTGCCAATCCTGGCGCTTCCAGTACGCTGCATTCGTGGCGTTGAGCACCAGCTGATCCCAATTGGGGATGTTGCGACCAGTCGCGAAGTCATCGAGGTCGATGAGCGGCCGATGCGCCAGCACGTCCGTCCACGTGCGCGTGGGCAACAGCGGCTGGTTGTGCATGAAGAAGGTGTAGTACGCCATCCCGACGAGCATTCCACCGCCGACGTACGGCTGATCGGCAAATGCGGTACCCATGGACGATTCGGGGACGAGGCACTTGAGTGCCGGGTTGCCCGACATCGCCGCTGTCCACTGCGTGTAGGCGACATACGACCCGCCCTGCATGCAGATCTTCCCGTCCGACCAGGGCTGCTTGGTGATCCAGTCGAGCGCTGCCTGACCGTCGTTAGGCTCATTCACCATCAATTCGAGGGTGCCTTCTGACAGGCCCGCTGGGTCTCCGTACGATGTCCCGCGCGCCGCTTGCAGCACGACGGCGAATCCACGAGCGGCGTAGTGCCAGAATCCGCCGATGAGTCCCGTGATGCCGTATGGAGTGCGCACAAAGATGGTGGGAAACTTTTCCCCGGCTTCCGCGCTCGGAAGGTAAACCAGCGTCGCCAGGCGGACCCCATCCGGCATTTGCACCAGCTGCTTGCCTAACGCGCGGTAGCCGAACTTGGCCGGCGATATGTCGCGCGCCATCCATGCGCCAACCGTGGTCAGCGCTTCATAGCCCCTTCGCACCAGCACGACGTCGGCCGGCGGATCGATCGCCGCGATGAGCGCGTTGTCCGCTCCGACGATGATGTCCATCGGCCGCGACGCATCGCGTCTGTTCCAACGCAGCGCCTTGCGCGTCACGCCGTCAACTGTGATCTCGAGCTCACGCGCCCGTTCGTACACCGAAGAGCGACCGGGCCAGCCGATCAGATCATGCGCGCTCCAGTCGACGCGACCGATGCTGGCGATGTTCGCTGCCACATTCCTGATGGCGCCAGGGAGCCGGAAAGATGTGTCGCTTTGGATTGACTGGTCCGTGGCACTGTGAGCGCTCGACCATGTGTTGGCCGCCGTGTCTTTCTTGCGGATCGTGTAGCTGCGCGCGTTGTCGGGGCCGCTGACGGTGAGTTCCGCGACACGAACCCCGACTACATAGACCTCGTACTGGACTGGGCGCGACTGGGCAGACAGCTGTGCGTTGAGAAAAGCGACCGCAGGAAAGACTGCGCAACGGTAGCGTCGAGAGAGCCGAATCACTGCATGCCCCGTGTCGGAGGTTGGTCTATGCTACTGGCTCACTTGCAACCTGGGTATCCCCGGGGACCAACCCGGGCTGTAGGCCTAACGGGTTGGCGTCGGGTTCGAATCACCGAGGCGAACAGGAGGCAGCAACTCCGCGGGCTCGACGTCGTCGCGCACGCGATCCGGCACGAGGTCATCGCCTAACGCGACGAGCACGCGCGTCGCGACGACGCTCGCGATCGGCTCCGGCACGCCCATCACGCGCACGTAACTCTCGATCGCGCGATCGAACGACAGATCCTCGGCGAGCGCGTCGATGAACATCAGCGCGTTGGCGACGTGCGCATCGATGAGCGTCTCCTCCGCACGCGCCTGGGCGAGGCGCAAGCGCCGCTCAGCCGCCGGTGCGAGCTTGCGCGCGAAGATCGTCTCGGGAAACAGCCGGCGCCAAAAGCTCATCAGCTTTCTTGGGCTTCGTACTGATCCTTGAGCGCGGCGACGACCGCCGGATCGGCCAGCGTCGTCGTGTCACCTAACGCGCGCCCTTCGGCGATGTCGCGGAGCAAACGGCGCATGATCTTCCCGGAACGAGTCTTGGGGAGATCCGCCGAGAACAGGATATCGTCCGGCCGCGCGAGCGCGCCGATTTTCTGGGCGACAAACTCGCGCAACTCGTCGCGCAACGACGGGGACGGTTTATGCCCTTCGCGCAGCGTGACAAAGGCGGCGAGCGCTTGGCCCTTGAGATCATGCGTGCGGCCTACGACGGCAGCTTCCGCCACGGCTGAATGCTCAACGAGCGCCGATTCGACTTCCATCGTGCCGATGCGATGCCCGGCGACGTTGAGTACGTCGTCCACGCGCCCCAGGATCCAGAAGTATCCGTCTTCATCGAGCTTTGCGCCGTCGCCAGGGAAATAGAGATCCGGACGTCCTTCCCACTTGGTGAAGTACGTCTGCACATAACGAGCGTCATCGCCCCAAATCGTGCGCAGCATCGATGGCCACGGCTTCGTTAGGGCAAGCAGGCCGCCGCCAATCGTGAGCTCGTTCCCGCTCGAATCGAGCAGGGCGGCGCTGTAGCCTGGCAATGGACGCGTTGCACTCCCCGGTTTCGTCGCGGTAATACCGGGGAGCGGCGAAATGACGATCGCGCCAGTTTCAGTTTGCCACCAGGTGTCGACGATGGGACAGCGCTCGGCGCCGATGTGCTCGTGATACCACATCCACGCTTCGGGATTGATCGGCTCGCCGACGCTGCCTAACAAGCGGAGACGCGACAGGTTGTGCCGAGCGGGCAGCTCGGCGCCCCACTTCATGAAGGCACGGATCGCTGTCGGCGCTGTGTAGAAGACGGTCACGCCCAAGCGCTCGCAGATATCCCAGAAGCGATCGCGTTCGGGCCAGTCTGGGGCGCCTTCGTACATCACGACGGTCGCGCCGCTGGCCAGCGGGCCGTAGACCACGTACGAGTGACCGGTCACCCAGCCGATGTCAGCGGTGCACCAGAAGACGTCCTCTTCTCGCAGGTCGAAGACCGTCTTCATCGTCGCCGTGACGCCCGTTAGATAGCCACCCGTCGTGTGGACGATCCCCTTGGGCTTTCCCGTCGTCCCTGATGTATAAAGGATGTAGAGGACGTCTTCGGCGTCCATGTGCTCCGGTGGGCAATCGGCGCTCGCCTCGTGCATGAGGCGGTGCCACCAGTGGTCGCGGCCCTCCTGCATGTCGGCGAAGGTCTCTTCGCTCACGCCGCCGGCGCGGCGCCTAACGACGATCACGTGCTTGACCGTCGGCGCTTCCTCCAGAGCCTTGTCGGTGTTGCGCTTGAGCGGGACGACCTGGCCGCGGCGGAAACCGCCGTCGGCTGTAATGACGACCTTCGCCTGGGCGTCGTTCATCCGATCACGCAGCGATTCGGGCGAGAAGCCGCCGAAGACCACCGAATGAATGGCCCCGATGCGCGAGCAGGCGAGCATGGCGATGGCCGCTTCGGGAATCATCGGGAGATAGATCCCGACCCGGTCGCCGCGCCTAACGCCAAGCTTCTTGAGGACGTTGGCAAACTTCTGGACTTCGACGTACAGATCCCAATACGTGAGCGTGCGTCGGTCGCCAGGCTCGCCCTCCCAGACGAGCGCCGCCTTGTTGCGACGCGCTGTGGGGATGTGCCTGTCGAGACAATTGTACGAGACGTTGAGCTTACCTCCGACGAACCACTTCGCATGCGGCGGCGTCCAGTCGAGCACCCGCTCCCATGGCTTGAACCAGTCGAGGTCCAGCGCTTTGCTCGCCCAATAAGTGGCTGGGTCGCGCTCGGCCGTTTCGTAGATCGCGGAGTCCGACACGAGCGCCGCACGCTGAAACGCTTCGGACGGTGGAAATTTCCGGTTCTCTTGGAGGAGGACGTCGATGTCGGCCATGGGCCGGATTGTACAGCGTGGAGGACGAAGGTCAAATAGCGCTTGCAATTCCCGCGAGATGCTGGCGAAGTGCGCGGCACTCATGCGGGGCACCGCGCCCTGAGTGACGCGGAAGCACTGGCTGAGCAACGAGTTGGATGAGTGGCGCCCACTCTGGCATGCACCTCGCCAAGTGGGACGGCAGAGACTCAACCTATGCGAAGCATCCTGGCGGTAGACGCGCTCACAGTACCGGCGCCGGTTCGTTTGGCGGCCGAAACGCGGGTGAGCTTTCGTGACACGGCGCTCAAAACACTGGAGCGCGCGGATCAGATAGGCGCTGGCGCGCTGACAATCGACCTGCGCTCGACGGACGAGCTCGATGCGTGCGGCTTGGGACTATTGGTCATGCTGCACAAGCGGGCACGCGAACGCGGCGTCACCACGATCCTGGCGCACGTGCCCGGTCATGTGCGGATGCTTCTGGCTGCAACCAAACTGGAATCCCTGTTCCAGTACGAGGGTTAACTTCAGTCCAGCAGCTGCTGTCAGCTAACGCTGGCAGCGGATAGCCGACAGCTTTAGTTAGGTGGGGTGGTGCGGGGCCTAACGGGCTCGCTCGCGCAGTCACCGGGTAGGTAGGGCTGTGGTGATGTTCTTTTTCTTCATCGCGCTGCTGTTTGGCCTCGTGATCACGCCGGTGGTGATCTTCACCATCATGCGTGTCGTTCCGCGCGTTGTGGATCGCACAGTTCCGCCAATCGTCGACCGAATCGCGAGCGCCGCGCTCTCACCAGAGCTGGACGCGCGTCTCAACCGCATCGAAGAAGCGATCGATGCGATGGCCACGGAGATCGACCGCATGAAAACAGCGCAGCTCGACGCCTATCAAGAGCCCCAGCGATTAGGCGCGCCGCGAATTGGCGAGCAGGAGCCCGGCGCACCGTAATCAACGCCCTCGCGCAGTCGACAACGCATAAAGATCAAGGGCAACGGCGGTTCGGATTCGGCGGACTTAGCGAATCACGCGGACACTGCTTGTTGTTAAGTACAGTCGCTCATCAGTCCTATTCGCTGCATCCGCAAATATCCGAACAGCAGTTGCTCTAGCGGGAGTTAACACTGTCCGGGGATTTCGGTTCGGCGAAGAGATACCCTAGTTGACTCGTCCCATGACCAGCGCCGCGTTTATCCCGCCGAAGCCAAAGGAATTCGACAAGACGACGTCAACACGCGCATCCCTACCGTCCGCGGGTAAGTAGTTCAGATCGCACGCGTCATCCGGCGCCGTGTGATTGATTGTCGGCGGGAGCCACTCGCGCTGCAGCGCCAGGGCGCAGATCGCCGCCTCGATCGCGCCGGACGCGCCTAACGCGTGGCCATAGTAGCCCTTCGTGCCGCTCACGGGGACGCGATAGGCACGCTCGCCCAGCGTCGCCTTGATCGCTGTCGTTTCAGTTGGATCGTTGAGCGGCGTGGACGAGCCGTGGGCATTGACATAGTCCACCTCGGCCGCCGCCAGGCGCGCGTCGTTGAGCGCGATCTGCATCGCGCGTGCGGCCTGACGTCCGCTCGGCAGCGGCGCCGTCATGTGATGCGCGTCGTTCGTCACCCCGAAGCCCATCAGCTCCGCGTAGAGTGGCGCGCCGCGAGCGATCGCGCGCTCGCGTTCCTCCAGCACGAGCACAGCCGCGCCTTCCCCCATGACGAATCCGTCGCGATCGCGGTCGAACGGACGCGAGGCCGTCGTCGGATCGTCATTGCGCGTCGACATTGCGCGAATCAGCGCGAAGGCGCCGTAGCACAACAAAGAGAGCGGTGCTTCGGCACCGCCGGCGATCATCACGTCGGCATAGCCATCGCGTATTTGTCTGTACGCCTCGCCGATGGCGATCGTCCCCGAGGCACAACTCATGGCGTTCGTCGAGTTCGGTCCACTGACCCCAAGCTCGATAGCGATGTTGCAGCTCGATGCGCCGCCGAACACCGCCAGCGCCAATGTCGCGTCGACGCCGCGCAGCCCTTCGCGCACGAAAAGGCCCATCTGGTCTTCGGCATACGCGACGCCACCTAACGCGGAGCCCATCATTGTCCCGATCTGGTCGCGATTCTCCTGCTGCAGGTCGAGCGAGGCATCGGCGATCGCCATCTTCGCCGCCACAACCGAGAAGTGCCCGAAGCGATCAAGCCGCCTGGCGCGGCGCTGCTCCAGATGATCGCTCGGTACGAAGTCGTTGACTTGCGCCGCATTATGGGATCTGAAAATGGAGGGATCGAAGCGAGTGACAGTCGAAACCGCCGAGCGTTGGGCGCGGAGACCGCGCCAGAGCCCTTCGCGCTCCAACCCGATCGGCGTGATCGCTCCGATTCCTGTAACCACCACACGTCGTCTCATCGTTAGGCTGCTCCCGCGGGCCCAGAACCTTGGCTCCGCGCTCCTTCGCGTTCGGCGACCGCGGCGAGACCCGCCAACGTTCTGCTCGCGATGCCGTGAATGAACACCGGACCGATGACCTGCCGCGCGGCGAAGATCCCGATGAACGGCCAGGGCGGACCGTCCCACACGTGCACGATACGCACCTGCACAAATTCACCACGCCGCGTGAACTGCCACTCCACATCCATTCCTTTTGTCGTGCCGCCCACGTGCCGGAAGCGGATCGACGGCGTGCGCTCGTCGACGCTCATCTCCGATAACCACCACGTCGGCCAGTTGAAACTGCCGAATGGGCGATTGGCGGACATTTCCACCAGCCCGCCGCCATCGCGCGCGCGTTCGCGGAAGCGAACGAAGCGATAATGATTGAGATACGCCGGCCACTCCTCGACGTTCCGCGCGAGCGAGAAAATCGTGGGCAGGTTCGCTCGGACCAGCTGCTGATCGACGGTCTCCATCGCGCGCCCAACTGGGAGCGCACCTAACTCGTACGGCGAGCGGAGCGTGCTGGCAGAGGAAGTCACGAGCGGCGCATACCTTAGTTGACGGTCCAGCTGGCAGTAAGCCTGAATGGAAATCGACGACGCACGACGACGTCGCGCGGAACTGCTGAGCGAACAAGTGCACGCAATTCATGGCCCAGAAATCCACGCTCGATCGAAAGCAGACCGTCGTGCACGGTCACCGGATGAAACCGCAGCGCTGGCGCGACCGCGCGAAAAAGCACGGACGCCACCACATCGCGCTGCAATTCACCAATGACAACGCCAATCCGCGAAACCCGATCGAGCTCTGAGATCAGAATGCGCGCTCTCCGGTCATCGAAGTGGTGCAAGACCTGTGAGCAGATAACTACGTCGACGCTGCGATCGCGGATGGGGAGGCACAGCGCGTCGCCTGCAATCACCTCGTCTGTCTCCGGACGTGCGATCATCCCGAGAATGAACGATTGCTCGACGGCGATCGTGTGAGTGCGCACGCCGCGCGCGGCGAGTGCGCGCGCCACGGCGCGAGCGATGTCGCCGGTTCCGGAACCAACGTCCATCAGCGTCAGCGGCCCCATGCTGTGTTTCGTTAGGTTCAGCGCTTCGCTGACCACGACGCGCGTTCCGCCGAGAATCAGGTTTGCACGACGTATGTCGCGCAAGGTGGCGATCACTTCGCCGCGACTCGCTGTCGCGTCGTCGGTCGCTTCGCGCCCGCTCAGGCGCCTGGCGGCGAAGCGACTCACCTCAGCGCTCGAGCTGCGCGTACCCGCCCCTGTAATACAGGAGCGGACGGTCATCGCGCGCAGCAGCGTGCTGGACTTCGCCGATCACGATGCCATGATCGCCGGCGTCCTGACGCTCGTGAATGACACATTCGATATAGGCCAGAATGTCGTGCAGCACGGGCGCACCGAACTTTCCGCGACGAAAGCCTATGCCCTCGAACCGTTGTTCGGCATCGAGATCGGCGAAGCGTCGGGAAAGCGCCTCTTGATGCGCCGCGAGAATGTTCACGGTGAAATGGGAGACCTTCCTCAACACCTTGTGCATCTCCGCGTTCTTCGCAACGCAAACCAGCACGAGCGGCGGATTCAGGCTGACCGAGCAAAAGGCCGACACTGTCATCCCGTGATCGTGCCCATCGTCAGTGCACGTCGTGACCACCGTGATGCCTGACGCGAAGCGGCCAAGGACGCTGCGAAAAGCGTCGCGGTCCATGCTCATGCGTGAGTGACGTCTCCAACCGGAAGGGAAGCGCCGGCGAACGCGGCGAGGATGAGTTGCGCAACGTAACCTGTGCGCAGCACCGCGCGCGCGGGAACGAAGTCTCCTGTCACGCCGACGAGCAAATGTCCGAGATCGGGTCGCCGCGCAAACGCTCGCGCCGCGCGCTCCATCCACCATGGCTGTGCGACGGCGATTGCGATCAACCACTCGACGCGCCACTTGGCGCTGAGCTCCGAGCGGCGCCAGCGATCGTATTCGCGCAGCGAACTGTGATCTCTGCCTAACCCGCGCGGAACATGATGCGCGAGAGCCTCTGCGCCGAGGAGCGCGCTGTACATCCCCTCGCCCGTGAACGGATCGAAGAAGTCGGCCGCGGCGCCCACGAGGGCGACACCTGGACTCCACGCTGTCCTCGCGCGCGACGCGAATGGCCCCGTAGCCTGCACTGGTGCCAGTCGCTCTGCAGACGTAAAACGCGCAGCGATGTGCGGATGCCGACTGATCCACTGCATCATCACGTCGGCGCCGCCGTCGCCGCCGGCGTCGCGGGAATACCCTTTGGCGAAGCGCGACTGCTCGAGAACCAGCGACACGTTAATGGAACCGCCGCCGACGGCCGCAATCCCCATGTAGCCATCGTGCTCGACGAGCATCTCACCACGCGGTCCCACGCCGGACACACCACGAAAATGCGTGACGAACGCGATGCGTCGTGGCCAGCGCGCCTGGTGCGCGAGGTGTGCGCGGCGGGCGACAACGGATCGCAGACCGTCGGCGCCAATCACGATGCGCGCCCAACGCGTGCGCTCCTGGCCGTCGGCACCTAACGAGCGAACACCGCGCACAACACCGTTCCCGTCACGAACGAGATCCGTCATGCGCTCGCCCTCGACGACCTCGACTCCCTCCGCGCGCGAACGCTGCAGCAGGATGTCGTCGAGAACCATCCGCGGGATCGCGAGGCCGCGCGGATGATATGGGCGAAACTGTGGGACGGCGCCGAAGTCGCCGACGATCTTCATCCCGCTCGGCGCACGCACTTCCATCCCGCTCAGATCGACTGAATTGCCGGCGACGGCATCGAGCACGCCTAACGAATCCAGCAGGCGTCCAGCCTGAGGACTCAGATACTCGGCGCACGGCTTCGGACGCGGAAAACGCGCCCGGTCGATCAGCGTGACCTGAAGGCCGCCCCGGCTCTGTCCCTCGCCTTTGGCGAGGAACGCTGCGACCGCGGCACCTGACGGCCCGCCACCAACGACGAGCACGTCAGGTGGTGTCATCAGAGCGCGCGCAGGAACGTCTCGCCGCCAAGAATGAGTGAGTCACCCACGCGCGAAAACTGCAGCGTTACACGAGCCGGGCTCGGTGTAACGAAATCGATCGCTACCTGATCGCCCTGCACCTGCCAACGGGCCGTAGACTCGGTGGTTGTTGCAGGACCGGCGGCGCTGCTGCGCACGGTGATAGTTCGGGTCGCGCTCCCATCGGCGCTGAAGACCCAGGTGGTCTCGGTCGTTTTCGTCGCGCCGAACTCGTCGACGAACGATACGCTGCGCGTCCATGTCCCAACGACGCCCGCCGTCGATGTAGTGGGCGATGGCGTCTGAAACACCAGTGGAGCGCCAGGACCCACGCCGGTGTCATTGCCACAGGCGCTGAGCGTCGTCAGCGCGAGAACAGCTGCACAAGAAACAACGCGTCGCATCACGCACCTCCGCGACTAAAGATTGCGGCAACGATGGCACCGATCGCCGTACTCGTTAGGTTCACCCAGTCATTGTCGAAACGCCGGATACCACCTACCACCGTTGTCTCGACGCCCGCTGGCTGGCAGTTGTGCAGCCGCCGCTCCGTCAGCGCGCCGCACGCAGGACACTGCCGCCGTTCCTGCAGTGTCGAACCGAGCAAAGAGTCTGCCAACGCCCCAGCAATTCCGCCAGCAAAAGCAGACCAGGCCGCAACAGTACTGAACCCCACCAAACGGCCGAACGTGCCAACAAACGCGCTGCCGGCGACCATCGCAAGCGTTCCTACGAGAGTCACACCGCCAGAGAGACCCGCCGCGATGCGTTTTCCAGATGTAAGCGACCGAGGTGGGCCGCCAACCGCTCCGCCGATTTCTGTCGCGCTCGTGTCTGCCATCGATGTCGCGAGTGCGCCGAGGCCCGCGGCAGCCAACGCGGTGGCGCTCCAGATCGTAACAGCAAGCGCCGCGACAACAAACACAACTCCGTTCGCCAACACCTGAAATGCGTCGCGCGCCCCCGTTTTCTGGACGACGCTCGCGGTGCGCGCAGATTTCTCGGCATGTTTCCAGCGCGAAAGGCCGCTCGCGATTACGAAGTAAGCGACCAGTAGGATGCCCCATCGAACGCCGGCGGTCATCGCCAGAGTGCCCAAAATGACCGAAGTAACTGCGCCGTTGGTCGATAGAAGACCGCGACGCCGAGCGACCAGGGTGATTGCAACAGCGAGAGAAAACCCGATGAGCGTTCGCAGCGTCATAGCACAGAAGCGACGTGATCCATGCGCTTGAAGGTGTGACTTGTGTCACTTACCTTCGCATCTCGGTCAGCCATGACGACATCTGCCTCCGTCGACGCCTTACTCCCGCTTTCATTTCTTGAGGCGGTTCGGTCGGTCGACTCGCCCGTCGAACAATTCGAGGCCGAAATAGAGCTCGTTGGCGAGCTGCGCAACAAACGCCTCGGCCTATCTGAGACCGTGTACATGCAGATCAAGCGGTACAGCGAGGCCGTTCGAAAGAATCAGCGAACCGCCCACGACGAAGCCGCGGCGCTCGCGAAGCTGATTGGGCGGCGTCCGGATGCCGAAGCAGTCTTCCGAGAAGCCGGGAAGATCCTCGCCGGCGAAGCGTACCGCACGGTGGGCGCCGTTCAACGCCGCGTGCTCTGGATCCTGCCGAATCTTTTCAAGAAGTCGCTAACGAC
>DASYRX010000004.1:0-2430 GCA_036003845.1 Gemmatimonadaceae bacterium
TTGAACCACAGAGAACGCAGAGAACGCAGAGAAGAGCGAAAGAACCCTAAGAAAACCTCTGCGTTCTCCGCGTTCTCTGCGGTGTAAGCTCTTGCTGTTCCTCTCACTGCACGCCGAGCAGAAAGGGGAGTGCCTTCTTGAAGCGACGGCCCCACGCGGCCTCGTTATGCATTCCGCCGACGTCTTCAACCCATTTGAAGGTGCTGCCGCGCTTGTAGCCCTTTTTCTCGAGCAGGTCGCGCATGGCGCGCGCGTGTAGGAGTGTACGCTGCCCTTCGCGAGTGCCAACGTCGAGGTAGATGCGCCCTGTGGCCAAGGGCGCGCCCTTCACCCAGTCGAAAATGGCTTCGCGTCCAAACCAGAGCGCCGGACTTAGGGCGCCCACGAAGCCGAACTGTGCAGGCTCGCGAAAGAACGCATACAGACTTAGAAGACCGCCGAGGGACGAGCCGACGATGCCGGTGTTGGCCGGTTCGGGGAGCGTGCGATAGCGCCCGTCGATGAGCGGCTTGACCGCGTTGATGATGAAGTCGATGTAGGCATCGCCTTTACCACCACCGCGCGTCGGATCGACGAACGGTGAGTACTCGTCGAGTCGCTCGACGCCACGGTTTGGGATGCCGACGATCAGCGCCCGTCGCGCCTTTCGCGGTGCGTGTGCGATGGCTCTGTCGACGCCCCATTCACCCGCGAATGCGGTCTCCGGATCGAAGAGGTTCTGCCCGTCGTGCATGTAGATGACGGGATATCGGCTCGTTCCTTTCGCGTACGAGGCTGGGCGGTAGACGAAGATGTCGCGGGTGTTATCCAGCTCCGGGCTGTACACGTTGTCGATGACGTCGAGCTCTCCTGGTGGGGAGCGTCGGCGGGTCATCCATTTGGAGAGGAAGCTGCGACTGATCGGCATGGGCGGCGCGGCGCATAGTCTAACAGTCGTGCCCGGTCAGCCCGAAGTGCTTGCTGCCGGGGGCCTGAATCCTACATTGGCGGGCATGCGCGTTCGCTCGATGTGCATGTGCGGCGCCGCACTAGCGACGCTTCCTTTGACCTGTCTCCGCGCTCAGGACACCACGCGGGCCGCGCAGAAGCTGGAGACTGTGACTGTGAAGGACAGCGCAGACTTCATCAGCGTGCGACTGGCTGGTTTCGAGCGGCGGCGATTACTAAAGCCGGGAAGCGTGACGTTCATTACCGGCGAAGAGATCACCAAGCGCGGGACGATCCGATTGTCCGACGCCCTGCGGCGAGCGCATGGCGTGGTCATTGTGGACAGCGAAAACGGTGACAAGCTCGTGGCGTCGTCGCGTACGCAGTTGCCGAGCGGCGGCGGGTTTCTCGTGCGCGGCGTTGCAAAACGGCGCGTTGCCGGTCACGTCGCTGGCGACGATGGTGGCGCGTCCGCAACCGCAGGGCTAGCGCCGTGCATCATGCCGATCGCAGTGGACGGTCAGCTCAAGGAGAAGAGTTTCCCCATCGACGAGATCGCGGTGAACGACGTGCACGGGATTGAGGTGTATCCCGGCGCGGGGTCGTTGCCAGCAGAATTCGGGTCGATCAAGCCGGACGGTTGGTGCGGGCTCGTGATGATCTGGACACGGTCCCGTTAGGCTGCTTCGACTGCAAAGATCAAGAGCTTTACCACAGAGAACGCAGAGCCCCTTCACCACTCTGCCCGAGGACGCAGGAGAATTCTTGGTGCAACGCACAACTCGTACGGACGGACCCTAGGGCACCTCAGTGCGCGAGGATGATCGCAAAGGTCATTTGTTAAAGGCTTCTGCTTTTCTGTGCGCTCTGCGTTCAATCGACACGAGTCGATACCTCTGTGTCCTCTGTGGTGAGCTGTTACCGATCTCAATGAGGTTCGGGCGCTGATTCACTGGTCGGAGTTTTTAGTGAGAAGCGCGCGAGCCAAACGATGACAATCAGCAGTACGATGCTCGCGCCTAACGCGCCGAGTCCGGCGGACCAGCGTTCGCTCGGCTCCGTCCAGTACGTGGCCGCGAACGTCCCTACAACCGTGCACAGCGACATGCCGATGGCGGTGGCCCATATCGCGCGCCGGTCACGTTTCCAGAGCCAGTACGCACTCAATGCCAGCGGTGGTGCGGAAAGCAGCTGGAACACCATGAGCACGTACTCGAGGCCAGTCTTTGCAAAGCGGAGCGTATCGATACCGTTCCACAACATCGCGAGCGCCAAGAGCCCGAGAAACACGCCTAACGCGCGCGCGAGAACCAACCTGCCGTTCACTGCGCGTACAGCTGTAAGCGCATGCCGATCTGGTCCGCCATCTCGCACGCTGCCTGAAAGTCCGGATGCCGCGCCGTCACGTATCCATCCGACACGAGCGTCTGGATCCAGTTCCTTCGTTCGGCGCCGACGGGCAGCAAATCGATGTGCACGATGTGCTCGCCGTAATCTGCCATG
>DASYRX010000005.1:0-11970 GCA_036003845.1 Gemmatimonadaceae bacterium
CCTTGTTCTTGAAGGACGCGCCGACGAGCACCGGGACGAGCTTCATCTTGATCGTCGCCGCGCGAATGGCGTGGCGGATCTCGTCGGGCGTGAGCTCCTCGCCCGCCAGGTACTTGGGGAGCAGATCATCGTCGTGCTCGATGGCGGCATCGACGAGCGTGTGGCGCGCGGCTTCGACCTTGTCGATCATGTCGGGCGGCACGTCGGTAATCTCGAACGTCCTGCCTAACGATTCTTCGTTGAAGATGTACTGCTTGCGCTCGATGATGTCGATGTGGCCGGTGTACAGCTCGCCCGCACCGACAGGCAGCTGGATCGGATGCGCGAAACGCGTGAGGCGCTCGCGGATCATCTCCATGCAGCGATCGAAGTTCGCGCCGACGCGATCCATCTTGTTGCAGAAGATCATGCGCGGCACGCGATAGCGATCCGCCTGACGCCATACCGTCTCGGTTTGGGGCTCCACCCCTGCGACCGAATCCAACAGCGTGACAGCGCCGTCGAGCACACGCAGCGAGCGCTCAACTTCGACGGTGAAGTCGACGTGCCCAGGCGTGTCGATGATGTTCACGCGGAACTCGTCTCCCGAGCCGTTCTCGAGCGCGGCCCCGTGGCGGCGCCAGAAGCATGTTGTCGCGGCAGACGTAATCGTTATGCCTCGCTCCTGCTCCTGCTCCATCCAGTCCATGGTGGCAGCGCCATCATGGACCTCGCCCATTTTGTGGGACTTGCCCGTGTAATAGAGAATACGCTCGGTCGTAGTCGTCTTCCCGGCATCGATGTGGGCCATGATGCCGATATTCCGATAACGGTCGAGCGGTGTCATCCTTGCCATTTGAAAACTCGTTATGCTCCTTCTTGCTGCGCGCGCGATGCGCGCGTCCGCGCGTTGACGTTCAAAGCAGCAAAAACGCGGGTGGACCGTGTCGCTCCGTGAACGGAGCCGGTATCCATCCGCATCCGCCGGGTGCACCCGCTGCGAGCTCGGGTGGGGACCCATGGCGCACCGAGCAACCGCTCGGCGTTTAGTTGTCCAAGATCCGATTTGGATCCGGGGAGTGACCTAGGGCGAAAGGCCCCAAGTACTAGAGCCGAGGAAACTTAGCCTGTCACGCCTTCTGGTCAACCCGTACCGACAGTAACTAAAGCTTCAGACGGCTTTAGTTGTAGTTACGAGAGGGCTCTGACGTACCGCGCCCAGCGGCCTATTCGCGCCATCCGATCTGGCGCCGGTTGCGGCCCTTCGCTCTCAGCTGGGCCCTGCATCGCTGGCTCTGGGCCGCGATCATCGAACTCCCAGGGGCGTCTCTGTCCGTGGCCGTACCGTTCAGGCTGGATCGCTTTCTCCCACATGCTCCGCCTCAGGCGCTGCGACGGCCAATCGGCTTCGATCGGCAGCAGGTGGAAGATGAAATGCCGCTCCAGAATGTGCTGAGCGAGCGAACCCATCGGTGGCCTGGTTTGGGCGAGCACGCTGTCTGGTACTTCGGCGCCTGCCAGGAGACGCGACAGTGCGAGGGTCCAATAGGCGCACGATTCAGCGCGGTGGCGTCGAGCTTCGTCGACGAACGCGTCCCAATCGAGGTTGCCTACGCGCGACATGAGCTGAACGTCGCGCGCCGTGCGCCAGGCGCCGAATGAGAGCACGTGCGACCACGCGAAATGCACAGCCTCGTGCAGGAGCAGGTGTTCGGTGCACGGCACCGTCGTCGCTGTGGGTCCGATTTGCAGCGTGCGGCCACGAGCGCGCAGCGCGGCGAGATCGAGCGAGAAGGGGTGGCCTTCGATCGCGATGCCCGTGTGCAACTCGAGCCTAACGCCAGTACCCGCGCCGTCGTCCAGCGGCGGCAGATGGTGATGACCCGCATAACGCGAAAACGGGAACGCCGCCTCGTCCCACGTCCAACCAGCCGACTGCACGACCTTGTGCGCGCGTTCGGCGTCTTGCGGCGCGATGAGCAGATCGAGATCGCCCATCGGGCGCTCGATGAACGAGCGGTAGACCGTGGTCGCGAGCGCGGCGCCCTTGAGGAGCAGCACGTGAATTCCTGCCTGCGAGAGAACGTCGAGCGTCTCCTCCAGCCGCGCTCGCAGATGCTCGGCGCGGAACGCGGCAATGGTCGCCAGCTGCTCCAACTGCAGGCTGCTCGTTTGCATCTGGGGCTGAACGCCTAACGCGACGAATCGCTCCCAGGCCACTCGCGTCGCGCGTTCCAGTTCCGCGACTGCGATGAACCAGGGCCAACTCTTGATGCGCGGAGCGAGATCCACGATGCTCGCGTCAGCGGCCGGTCCCCAAGCTGTAAGGAAGAGCAGCTTGGTCTCGGGACGCAGTTGAGCGCGCGTGAGCGCGTGGGGCATCAGCATGCCTTAGTACTGTGAGAGCGATCCCGCTTGTCGAGCATAGTGGAGTGACGCGCGATACGCCATGGCTCCCATCGCGAGGAGCACAACGGCGAACGAGGTGAGAATTCCCAAATCATTCAGCACCATTTGTATACTGTGTCCGTCCAGGAGCGTGTGACGTAAGGCACGAAGGCCGTATGCCAGCGGGACGACGTCCGACACATTCGCGATCCAGGAGGGGATGACCGTCGTCGGGTAATACACACCGCCTAACAAGCCTGACGCCAACAGGACGATTTGCGGGATCGCGGCGTTGGTTCGAAAGGCAACGACAAGCGCGGCCGCCATGAGCCCGATCCCGAAGTGCGCCACTGCGATCAGCGCAATGATCAGCATCGCCTCCGGCAGACGACCCCAGACCACATTGATTCCCAGGAGCGCGCCGGCCAGAACGAGCGTCGCGCCGCGCAGTACGCTGCGCAGAATCGGATACGCCGAGAGGCCCACAGCCACCGAGCCAGCGCCTACCGGAGTACTGACGACAGCTTCGAAGAAGCCCGAAGTGAGATCGGAGCTGATTGCGTCAGGCAGCGCACCGACGCAGCTCGCAACGAGCGTGGAGGCGAAGAGGCCAACCGTTAGGAATGCAAAGTACTGACTGCCTTCGGTCGCGATCGCGGGAGCCATGATCGGCTGAATCGCTCGCGACACGAAGTAGAGCGGCACGATCATTACGAGGAGCGCCACCATGGAGACGGCGAAGCGCAGTCGATAGCTGAGCGCCGTGCGCCAGCCGGCGAGGATCAGTGCGGCGATCGCGCGCGGGCTCATTTGTGGCCGTTCTCCGAAGCGCCGTTGCGGTCTCCGTTGTCAGGCGCCGTCCGAATGACGGCCTCGATCAACTCAGCCAACGAGACGTTGGCGCGCTCGAAACGAGAGATCGGCACACCCGCTTGCACCAACTCGGCGAGGACTTCGGCGCTCGCGCGTTCACCGCCGACTGCGCGCACGCTCACCGGAGTCCAACCAGATCTCACGCTTTCTTCTGTCGCCAGGACCTCTGCTCGGCCAAAGCCGCGCAGCGCGGGGTGATCCGGTGTCTGCGTCCAAACGACGTAGCGATCGTCGCCCACTCGGTGAACGAGATCGCGCGCCGTACCTATCGCGAGCAGCTTGCCGGCATTCATGACGCCAACGCGCGTGCACAGCTCCAGCGCTTCGTCCGCGTTATGCGTCGCAATGATCACGGCGCAGTTTCGCCGAGCGGTCAGCTCCTCTCTCAAGAAACGCCGGAATTCGCGCGCTGAAACGGGATCCAGGCTGCGCGTGGGTTCATCCAGCAACAGAACGCGCGGCTGCGGCAGCAGCGCGCGCGCGATCAGCAAGCGTTGCAGCATGCCGGACGAGAACTGACCGACCATCTTGCGTCCCGTGTCTGTGAGACCCACGACGTCGAGCACCTCGCCGATGCGCTGCGGAACCTCGCCGGCTGGCACGCGCCACAGATGCGCAAAGAGCTCGAGGTTCTCTCGCGCCGTTAGGCGCCAGTAGAGGCTGCGCTCGTTCGCGATGACTGGCGCAACGCGCGCGCGCACGGCGTCCGGCTCGCGCGTCACGTCGTAGCCGTCGATGCGCGCCTCGCCATCGTCAGGCAAGATGAACGTTGCGAGGATCTTGAGGAGTGTCGTCTTGCCAGCGCCGTTAGGGCCGAGCAGTCCGAAGAACTCGCCCGCCTGCACGTCGAACGACACGTCGTCTAGGCTCGTTTGCAGCGCGCGCGTGAGCGGATGTCTTGCCACTTCACGCAACGAGCGACGTACGCGGAATCGCTTGGTGAGCGCGCGTACGCTTACCAGCGGCGACCCCGGATCCTCCGAGGCCGCCGAGCTCACGACAGAACGCTCAATTCGTTGAGCGGAGCGAATTCACGAACGCGTGCGAGCGAATCGCCTATCACATCTCCCTCGAGCTCTACCCAAGCGTGGGCTTCCATCCCTTCGGTGGCCTGCTTAACGCCAACCCGGATTATGGCACCCTGTATGCCATCCGCTGTCAGTAGTCTCTGGATGGCGATCGCCTGTACGAGACATGCCGGCCGGAAGATGCCGTATTTTGCGGCACGGCGTACTGCATTGCCCAGCGCGTGTGCATGTGCGCGCGCTGCAGGCCCCGACGTGCGCGTTGTGACGGCCGGTGTGCTCGTGCGACTCGTGAGTTGGCCCGGGGCCCGCTTGGAAACGACTCGTTGCGCCGAAATGAGCGCCCACTGTGCGCGCCATAGATCGCGCCACTCGCGAGCGCCTAACGAAATTATTTTACGGGCCGGTGCTCCCACTGGATGACAAACCGTCAGCGCTGCCGGCCGGAATCGCCAGGCCGTTGGCTACGAGCTCGTCCAGATACCGCGTGACGTCCCGCCGAATGAGCGCGGCGGTGGCGTCGGGGAATGCGCGCTCGAGCGTGCTGCAGATCGCGGAAAAAGTGTCGCATGCAGGTGGGAGCAACTCCCAGATTCGTGCCCCCACGTCATTTAGCCCGAAATAGATCTCGCTGGACGTGGAATAAATCACGCCGCCTTCCGGCAGACGTCGGAAGACTACGTGGGGTGCCG
This sequence comes from Gemmatimonadaceae bacterium, assembly GCA_036003845.1. Lineage (GTDB taxonomy): Bacteria > Gemmatimonadota > Gemmatimonadetes > Gemmatimonadales > Gemmatimonadaceae > DASYRX01. The sequence goes on from DASYRX010000005.1 coordinate 4,958, forward strand.
GCGTAGGAAGCGGCTGGTCGTCAGACCACGACACGCTCGCCTCTCGTGACGCAGAAATGGATCCCGGCATTACGGCCAAAGGTGTGGGCAGGTCGCAACAGAATATGACTCCGTGCAACGCATCGGTAAGGTCCAGATCGGAATGGACGGTATTGTCCCTCGCGGGTCACCGCCGCTACTCGGTTAGCGCCGGCTCTCACCATCACACCTCCACAGCCCCCTAGGTCTGCGAGCGACAACACGAAGCTTTATGAACGCGGGGTGAGCTCCCAACAGAGCTCACCCCGGACAGCGCACTGTAAGAACCGGCCGCAACTACCAGCGATAATGCGCGAATGCCTTGTTGGCCTCGGCCATTCTATGCGTGTCTTCCTTCTTCTTGATCGCGTTTCCTTCACCCTTCGACGCCGAGATGACTTCGGCGGCGAGTTTCTCTTCCATCGATTTCTCGTTCCGGTCGCGTGAGTAGCCGATGAGCCAGCGCATGGCCAGCGCGGTGCGGCGCTCGGGACGGACTTCGACTGGGACCTGATACGTCGCACCGCCGACTCGGCGCGACTTCACTTCGATGACCGGCTTGAGGTTGGCCAGCGCCTGCTTGAAGACGTTCACGCCAGGCTGATTCGTGCGCGACTCGACGAGATCCATCGCGCCGTAGAAGATCTGTTCTGCGACGGCCTTCTTCCCCTGCAGCATCAACGCGTTGATGAACTTCGAGACCGTCTGGCTGTCGTAGCGCGCGTCGGGGAGGACGGGACGCTTGATGGATTTCTTGCGGCGACTCACTTCTTGCCTCCGGCCTTGGGCTTCTTGGTTCCGTATTTCGAGCGGCTGCGGTTGCGGCCGCTTACGCCGGCTGCGTCGAGAGTTCCGCGGATAATATGGTAGCGGACACCGGGGAGGTCTTTTACACGGCCACCGCGCACGAGCACGATCGAGTGCTCCTGGAGGTTGTGTCCCTCACCGGGGATGTAGGCGATCACTTCGATGCCATTCGTTAGGCGGACCTTGGCCACCTTGCGCAGCGCCGAGTTCGGCTTCTTGGGCGTGGTGGTGTAGACGCGCGTGCAGACGCCGCGTCGAAACGGGTTAGCCTTGAGCGCCGGGGATTTCTCTTTCTTGGTGACGTCGCGGCGAGCGCGGCGGACGAGCTGATTGATCGTGGGCATTCGGGGCAAAAACGGCGTAACCCGGCCAGTGGCCGGGAAGGGAAAGACGCGAATTCTACTACAGACATGGGGGTTGATTCAAGGCGGAAACGCCCTAACTGAGACCGTTTTGCGTGACGGCGAGAGCGTTCTTGAGCGCGGCTTTAACGACCTCGATTGGTACGCTTCACGCGGCTGATCGGCGGCTAATATGGGCCGCTTGTTCCTCAGCAATCGCGCGCTGAAGGGTGTTCTGAGAAGAGATGAGCATGCGTCGGCCGACAATGAGATGCCTCTGAATGAACTGATGGCGGCCAGCAGCCAGGACTCGCGGGCGAAAACAGGGTGCGCTTCGCATTCCTTCAGCGAGCCAATGGACACTTCCACGGAGCGCAGCAACTCCACATGCGTGGCACGGCCACAGCCCTCCACCAAGTTTGAGGGGACTGACATTGCCGCGCGAATGATTTGACTTCGCAACCCTGGCACTCTGCGCGATGTTCGCTCGGGAAATGCATCCAGACCTTCAGCGCGAATCGGAATGCCGCGTGCCACACTCTCAGTTTCTTGTAGTCCGGATACCGGATTATGCAGTCGAGCAGGTTTTGGCGCGCGACCTTCCACCGCAGGCTTCACCCTTTCACCTCGGTAGACGTAACGACGTTTTGTGCGAAACTCGAACACGTCACAAAAGAAATACGTGGTCGCGTAATAACTCAAAACGACTTTGCACTACTCAGGAGATTCCCCTGTATGCCGGAGGTGCACCTCTCTCGGTAACTGCCGCCAGATAGGGTTCATAGAGATGTCGTATGCTGTTTGCGTAGTAGTGAATCAACGCGCGCCCTTTGGGGAGCACCAAGTATCCCGCCCCCTGATGCGCAACGATTCGACGCATCCGAAGCATGCGGTACGCGCGGTCAAACGTTTCAGCCACGTCGAATTCATGCCGGATCACGAACGCGTCGTGTTCTACCAGTACGTCGCGCAGATCCGCCATGCGCTCGAGCAATGGCTCGCGCTCGATGTACTCCGACGCAAACGTCTCGAGCGCGGCGCACGTAAGCGCGACGGACGTGACCGGCATGAGGCTCCCGATGCGCTGCATAACGCGATCGGCAAATGCCTGCACGTGTCCCAGCCTGTCATGCCGCTCCAGCTCGAAGATGCTAATGTCCTTCGATTCGAGCTCCGCGAACCATCCGTCCACCGGCCACGGCTCGCCGATCACCAACGCCGCGCGCCCATAGCGCTTCCAGCGCCGAGTGATGAGCCGAAGCATATTCCAGCCAACGTAGCGGAGCACTTCATAGACTTGCGTTAGGCGCGATGGGCGTTGAGCCCCATGCTTCTCGGTCTCGAGTTCGCGCAGCAGCGAGCGGTCTTCGATAACGCGATCGTAATTGATGGCCACGGGAACCACGTACAGGCGCGAGCGGCAATCGGGATCGCGCGCGACGCCGAGCACGTAGTCCAGCAGGCCGATCTTCGCTGGTCGAAGCGTGCCGTCTCGCGTTAGACCGCCCTCTGGAAAGATCCCCTGCGTCACCCCCTTCTTCGTGATGAGCTGTACGTAGCGCTCGAGGACGGCGTGATACAGCGCTTCGCGGTAGCGCCGGCGAATGAAGTACGCACCGAACGCCTTGAAGATGTATTCCAGCGGAAATGCACGTGCCCATTCGCCGACCGCGTACGATATCGCGACGTCGCCGGCGAGCGCATAACTCACGAGCACGTAGTCCGCGTTCGAGCGGTGGTTCATGAGGTACAGCACTATCGCGTCCTTCGGCATGCTGCGGAACGGATCGGGACGCTCGTAATGCACGCTCACTTTGTAAAACAGATTGAGCAGCGCTCGGCTGACGACGTAGCCGATCCGGTAGTACGCCAGGATGTTGAAGAACGGGATGATCTCGTTGAGGTAGCCGCGCACTCGCAGCATCACGGCTTGCTCTTCGAGGCCATGCTCGCTCGCGTGAGTGCGCGCCGCCGCGATAACCGCCGGATCGCGCAAAAGCTCCTCGATGACAGCTCGCTTGCGCGTGAGCTTGAAGCGGTCGACACGCGCGCCGAAGCGGTGTACCGTACGTGCCGCGATCCGATCCAGCCAATGCTTCGTTAGGCGCCAGGCTAGCAGCGCCAGGAGCAGCGCCCCGCCGAGGAAGAGCGCGGCTGAGAGACTCACTAGCGCCTTCGAGCCGCTCCGCTGGCTTTGGCGCGCATGCCCATGTATTTCGTGCGCTCGGCAGGCTCGAAGTGTTCCAGCGAATAGCGCAGCATCGTGCGCGGCATCACGGCCGCATGCGCGTGGAGAAACCGACGCAGCGTGTCGCGGCTGCAGCGCGCGCCAACCTCGCGCAGCATCCATCCCACCGCCTTGTGGATGAGATCCTGTTCGTCGTTGAGGAGCATGTGCGCCACGCGGAGAGCGTCCTTCGAATCGCCGTGTCGAATGAAATGCTGTGTGGCGATGATCGCGATGCGCCGCTCCCAAAGGCTTTCCGACTGCGCCAACTTTGTGAGCCGGGCGCGCGAGCGTCGCTCGAGATGCGCACCCAGAATGTTCGGCGCCGACAGATCTACCAGGTCCCAGTTGTTGATGTAGCGCGTGTTCGCGAGGTAGGCGTCGACGATGCGCTGCCGGGCCGCGTCATCGCCGCGTGAGTATCCGCGCACGAGTATCAGGAGCGCGACGAGTCGATCTTCGTGAAACGGCGACCTGAGTAAACGCAGCGCCTCGCCTAACGGCATCCCATCACATTCGCGCGCGACTTGTCGCATTTCAGCCGCGTTGAGGCCGCGAAAGAGGTCCCCTTCGCCGTACTGTCCCTTGCCCGTTTTGAAGTAGCGCTTCGAAAACTCAGCGCTATCGGGATCGCCGAGCTTCGCGAGCCGCGCACGGGCCGCGCTCGCCGTCGTGATTTGTCTTGCTTTGAGATCGTTCCTTTTGTCGCGCGTTTTCACGGGTCAACGCTGAAACAGCGGTGTTCTGGAGGAGAGCAAGAGTGACGCACCAATTTGGCGCAGTTACCCCAAATGAATAGGCCGCGAGTGTCCCCTCGATGCAGTTACCGCGTGCACCCGCGCAAATCCGCGGCACAACAGCAGGTAACGAAATCGGCCCGGCTGATCCGAGGATCGGCCGGGCCGAGGACTTTCGTGACCTAACGACTACTCTTCGTCGCCGCTCGGGAGCGGTGCTCCAAAGCTCGGACGCTCGGCCATAGCCGCCGAGAAGACGCTCGGGAAGACAGGCTCGCCCACCAGCTCGGGCTCCGGCATCTCCGGCATTTCGCCCTCGATGTCGACTTCCTGATAGCGGTACATGCCTGTACCAGCCGGGATCAGGTGCCCGATGATGATGTTCTCCTTGAGACCGAGCAAGTCGTCCCGCGCGCCGCGGATGGCGGCGTCGGTCAGTACGCGCGTGGTCTCCTGGAACGACGCCGCCGAAATGAACGACTGCGTCGTTAGGCTCGCCTTGGTGATGCCGAGGAGCAACGGCTCCGCCGTCGCCGGCTTCAGCTTCTTCTTCTTGGCCCGATCGTTCTGCTCGCGGAAGGCCTGCTTATCGACGTGCTCGCCCTCGAGCAGGCCAGTGTCGCCCGGATCGAGTACGCGCACCTTCTGCAACATCTGCTTCACGATCACGCCGATGTGCTTGTCGTTGATCTTGACGCCCTGCAGGCGGTACACCTCCTGCACTTCGTTCAAGAGATACTCCTGCACGGCGCGCGGTCCCTTGATCCGCAAGATGTCATGCGGATTCACCGGACCTTCGGAGAGCCTGTCACCGGCGCGCACGCGATCTCCCTCGTGCACCCGCAAGTGCTTACCGGCAGGCACTTCGTACAGCTGCGCCGGCTGACTCTCGTCCACGACCCACTGACCACCTTCGGTCTTCGCCGGCTGGACGTAGATCTCGCGCTTGCCGCGCTTGATGTCGCCGAACCTAACGATGCCGTCGATCTCCGAGATCGTCGCCGGATCCTTCGGCTTGCGTGCCTCGAAGAGCTCGGCCACGCGCGGGAGACCGCCCGTGATGTCGCGCGTCTTGTACGCCTCACGCGAGATCTTGGCGATCGTCTCACCGGCATGGATCTGCTGTTCATTGTCAACCACGAGCTGCGCGCCCACCGGGATGACGAAGTCGCGGATCTTCTTTTCCTTACCGCCCTTCGTCTGCCAGATCTCGATGTGCGGATGCAGCTTCTTCTCACGATCTTCGATGATCACGCGCTGACGCAGACCCGTGAGCTCGTCGAGCTCTTCGGCCACTGTCTCTTCCTCGACGATATCGACGAAGCGGATGACGCCTTCGACGTCGGCGATGATCGGGTTGGAGTACGGATCCCAGGTGAAGATCACCTGGTCGCGCTTGACCTCTTCGCCGTCGTCGACGAGCAGTGTAGCGCCTAACGGCACCGCCAGTCGCGCGCCGATACCGGCGTTCTTGTCCGCCGAGCTTCGGATAACCACTTCCCCTTCGTACGAAGTCACGATGCGGTGGCCGTCCGGGTTGATCACCACCGTTAGGCGATCGCCATACTCGATCGTACCGGCCACCTTCGACCGGCGCGACGTCTGTTCGGCGATACGTGCCGCCGTTCCACCGATGTGGAAAGTTCGCAGCGTGAGCTGCGTCCCCGGCTCACCGATCGACTGTGCCGCGATGATACCGACGGCTTCGCCGAGGTCGACCATGGCCATCGTGGCCAGGTTGCGGCCGTAGCACATGCGACAGAGACCGCGCTTCGCCTCGCAGGTGAGCACGGAGCGAATACGAACGCTCTCGATCCCTGCTTCCTCGATCTCGGTCGCCATGTCTTCGTCGATGAGCTGGCCGGCTTCGGCGAGTAGCCGCGGCCGTCCCGACTCATCGCGCATGTGCGGGTCTTCCACGTCTTCTGCCGCGACGTTGCCCACGATGCGTTCGCCCAGCGGTTCGATGATGTCTTCGCCTTCCTTCAGCGCAGCCGTATCGAGTCCCTGAATCGTGCCGCAGTCTTCCTCGGTGACGGTGACGTCCTGCGCCACGTCCACGAGACGCCGCGTTAGGTATCCGGCGTCGGCTGTCTTGAGTGCCGTGTCGGCCAAGCCTTTCCGCGCGCCGTGCGTCGAGATGAAGTACTCGAGCACCGATAGTCCTTCCCGGAAGTTCGACTTGATCGGCGTTTCGATAATTTCACCGATGCCGCCGGTGAGCTTCTTCTGCGGCTTCGCCATGAGGCCGCGCATGCCCGCGAGCTGACGGATCTGGTCACGCGAACCGCGCGATCCGGAGTCGAACATCATGAACACGGGGTTGAAGCCGCGCGACGTCTCCCGCATCGCCTTGACCATTGCGTCGGCGATGTCGGAATTCGCGTGCGTCCACGTGTCGATGACTTTGTTGTAACGCTCGCCGTTCGTGATGTTGCCTGTCTGGTATGCCTTCTGGAAGCGTTCGACACGCTCCGTCGCTTCGTTGAGCAACGTCTGCTTGTCGGCGGGGATGTGCAGATCCTCCACGCCGATGGAGACGCCGCCGCGCGTCGCGTTGAAGAAGCCGAACTCCTTGAGCCGGTCCAGGAACGCGACCGTGCGCGCCAGACCGCAGTGCCGATAGGAGTCGAATACGAGCTCGCCTAACGTCTTCTTCTTCATCTCGCGATTCTGGAACCCGATTTCCACCGGTACGATCGCGTTGAACAGCACACGACCGACCGTTGTAACGACCCACTTCCGCTCGCCGTCAATGTTCGCGTAGTGGCGCACCGGCGTGTGGATCGTGACATCACTCACCGCGAGCGCTGTCTCGACTTCCGAGACTTCGATGAACGAGCGCAGCTTGGCCGCCGCTTTGGCGTCGCGCTGCAGCCCATC
>DASYRX010000006.1:0-8119 GCA_036003845.1 Gemmatimonadaceae bacterium
GACGCGCATTCCGTCCGGTCATCCGGAGGGCTACCTCGAAGCGTTCGCCAATCTGTATCGCGATCTCGCGGAGCAGATCCGGGCGCGCCGCGCGAAGCGGGCGCCTGATCGGGCGGCGCTGCTCGTGCCGACGGTGGAAGATGGCGCGGAGGGCGTCAAGTTCATCCATGCGGCGGTCGAGTCGAGTGCGAAGAATGGCGCGTGGGTGGACATGCAGCTGAGGCTGCGATAAGCGAGAGGCCATCCACCAAGGTACCGAAAAGCAGGTCCCTTCGCGTTCGGCGCCGGCGGCACTCAGGTCACCATCTCAGCGTTGCAGGTATGGGCGGCGTTGCTCCCGGCTGCGAGCAGACGTACGCCGCCACCGCATTCGCCCGCTGGCTCACCTCGGCGAGCGACCGGCGTTCCAGGAGCCCCACAAGCAGCGCCGCGGTGAAGGCGTCGCCCGCACCGACGGTGTCACGGACTCCCGTCGCCAGCGCGGCGGACTCGCAGACTTCGCTCGGCGTGACCAGCAGTGAGCCAGCCGCCCCACGCGTGAGCGCAGCGAGTCTGAGCCCGAACCAGTCGCACAACATCCGCAGCTGATCCACGGCGCCGGTGGCGGAGAGCCTGCACAGCCGAGCGACGACGGGCAGCTCCTCGTCGTTTAGCTTGACTGCGTTTGCCATCTCGAGCGATGACGTGATAATCGTCTCGTCGTAGTAGTCCTGTCGCAGGTTGACGTCAAAGAGCCGCCACATCCTGGGAAAGGTTGTTCGCACCGCGCGCTTGATCGTGGCGCGGGAGACCGACGCACGCTGCGCCAGCGTTCCAAAGCAGATCGCATCCGCGCGCTCGGCGACTTCCTCGACAGCGCGAGACCACGGCAGATAGTCCCACGCGACGTCCGCCGCGATGTCAAAGCTCGGCTGCCCCTTGGCGTCGACGCTGACATTGACCACACCCGTGGGATGGCCGAGCAGCTGCGCCACGGCAGTGCGATTCACGCCTGCCGCGTCGAGGCGAGCCAATGCTGCACTCCCGCGCGCGTCCGGTCCCACCGCGCTGATCATATAGCTCTCGGCGCCGAGTGCCGCGGCATGGATCGCGACGTTGGCCGGCGCGCCGCCGAAGTGCTCGCCGTCGGGGAACACGTCCCACAGCACTTCGCCGATGCCGACGATGACCGGCTGCGGCATCAGGTCCTCACCCCTGTCCCCCTCTCCCCTTCCTCTTCTTGCTCACCTCTTGACCCTGTTTCCTTTCTTGAAAGCGATAGCGCATGTCATCCTGAGCACCGCGCCGCGTCAGTGCGCGCCCCCAAAGCAGGTCCCTCGCTACGCGTCAGTGGCGTCCCCAAAAGCAGGTCCCTCGCGTCGCGCGCTGCGCGCGCTCCGCTCGGGATGACATGCGTTGGTTCGCTTCTCAAGAGAAAGGATGAAGGTTGGAGGGTTCAGCCCACGAGACCCAACCGCCGTTGAATCTCTTCGAGCGGGACGCCTTTGGTCTCGGGCACCATGGCAAGCACCCACACGAGTTGCAGCGCCATCATGCCGCAGAAGAACAGGAAGATCGTGCCCGGCGCGAGGCGGCTCACCATGAGCGGGAACACGGTGGTGAGCAGCGCGGCGAACACCCAGTGCGTGGCGCTGCCGAGCGACTGGCCCGCCGCGCGGTAGGTGTTGGGGAAGATTTCGGAGATCAGCACCCAGATCACGGTGCCCTGGCCGATCGCGTGCGCCGCGATGAACGCGAAGATGCAGGCCGGGACGATCGCGACATGCCCGGTATAGAACGCCCACGAGCACAGACCAAGCGACGCGATGTACCCGATCGAGCCGATGAGCAGCAGCGTGCGCCGGCCAAGCCGGTCGATGAGCCACAGGCCCACGAACGTGAAGATGAGGTTGGTGATGCCGATGCCGACCGATTGTAGCAGTGCTGCCTGCTGCCCGAGGCCCGTCATGCTGAAGATGCGCGGCGCGAAGTAGAGGATCGCGTTGATCCCGGAGAGCTGGTTGAAGAACGCGACGAGGAACGCGAGCGCGATTGGTACACGCAGCCGCCACGTCCAGAATCCTTTATGCCCCGCCTGCTCGGCGGTGCTCGCGACGATCGTGTCGGCGGTCGATTCGAGCTCGGTCAGTGACGCGCCGGGCATGACGAGCGACAGCACGTGCACCGCGGCGAAGCGGTCGCCTCTGCGCGTGAGCAGCCAGCGCGGGGATTCGGGGAGGCCGAAGGCCATGACCATATAGATGAGGGACGGGATTGCGGCGACGCCGAGCATCCAGCGCCAGGCGTCGGTCCCGACATTCGCGAGCGCGGCGTTCGACGCGAACGCGATCACGATGCCGAGCACGATGTTGAACTGGAACATGGCGGCGAGGCGGCCGCGGCGGTCCGGGGGTGCGATCTCGGAGATGTAGAGCGGCGCGGCGACGGTGCTGACGCCTATGCCGACGCCGCCGATGAAGCGCGCGAGGATGAAGAGCTCGACGTTCGGCGCGAGCGCGCTGGCGAGCGCCGAGACGAGGAACAGCGCGCCGACGGCGAGCAGGGTAGGGCGGCGCCCGAAGCGATCCGCGGGCCATGAGCCGAGTAGGGAGCCCAGCACGGTGCCGTACAGCGCGGCGCCCATAGCGAAGCCGTGCACGCCGGGGCTCAGGCCCCACAGGTGCTGGATCGTCTGCTCGGCGCCGGAGATGACGACGGTGTCGAAGCCGAACAGGAAGCCGGCGAGGGCGGAGGTGAGGGCGTAGTAGAAGAGGCGGCGGGTGCGGCGGACGCTACGATCAGCGAGAGATGTGGTTGTGGACACGGACATAGAATGCGCCAAGAGCAAGTCCTTCGCTACGCGCGTTTCTAACAGCAGGTCCCTCGCGAAGCGCGCTGTTCGCGCGCATCGCTCGGGATGACATGCTGTGTTTTTCGATGAACGAAAAAAGGGAAGAAGTGATGTAAGTTCCGGGAACCATGGCCATCGACCCACGCATCTCCGGCGCGCGGACCGAATCCGAGGCTCGCCCAATGCGCGCATCCGCCTGGCTCGTTGTTGTAGCACTCGCTCTCGCGCCGAGCAACTCGCCTGCCCAGCAGCCGCCCCCGTCCCTCACGGCGCGCGATGTCGTCGAGCGGATCAAGCAACACATCGGTGTGCCGTGGACCGAGCCGACCGTGGACACGTTCAAGGATGGGGATCCGGCGACGCCGGTGACCGGCATTGCGGTCACGATGATGGCGACGTTCGACGTGCTGCGTCGCGCCGCGGCGCGTGGCGCGAATCTCGTGATTACGCACGAGCCGACATTCTACGATCACTTCGACAAGCTCGACGTGCTCGAAGCCGAGTACGATTCGGTGACGGCGGCGAAGCGCGCATTCATTCGTGAACATCGGATGGTCGTGGTGCGCATGCACGATCATTGGCATCGGCGGCGGCCGGAGCCGATGGCGGTGAACCTGGCGCCCGTGCTCGGTTGGGACCGCTACCAGACGTCCGAGAGCGGGTGGCTCTACACGGTACCGGAGACCACGCTGGCGGAGCTCGCGGCCACGATTCGCCGGCGTCTGCCGGCGCCGACGCTCCGGGTCGTCGGCGACTCTGGCTTGCGGGTCACGAAGATCGGGTTGTCGCCCGGTGCCGCCGGATTCGACACGCACCGCAAGCTCCTGCAGCAGGACGCCGTGGAAGTGCTCGTGATTGGCGAAGCACGCGAGTGGGAGACCGTGGAGTACGTGGCGGACGCGGTTACGGCGGGGCGGAGGAAGGCGTTGATCATCCTGGGGCACATTCCGTCGGAGCAGGATGGCATGGACGAGTTTACGCGTTGGCTCGGCACGTTTGTGAAGGAAGTGCCGGTGACGTTCGTGCCGGCGGCGGATCCATTTTGGGCGCCGAGGTAGGAGTGCCATCTCGCTCGAGATGTTTACCGATCTCGTGCTTGATAGGGCGGCGTTCGCGGACCGGGCCACTTCCAAGGATCCGCACCGCGCGACGGGCGTGCGCGCGGTTTGGGTGCATGGGGCGTGGTTTACAATGGCGCACCGCCCGGGGCGTCTCTAGGACGCGTGATTCGTCGGCGTTAAAGCCCTGGCGCGCGCCTCTCGCTGCCATCGCGAGCACCGATCTGTCTGCATCTATATTCGAGCGCATGTCCATTGCCGTCGCAATTGCATTCCTTAATGAACTTGGCAGGCCAGAGCTTGCCGCACTCTTGAAGTACTCGGGGTTTGAGTTCTACCAGGAAGAGATCTGGGACGATCTTAGGGTACAAGCTGTGAAGGTCATTTCACCGCCCGTCTTCACGGAAGCGTTGGAATCCCTTGACCAAGACGATAAGAAGCGAGTCCTCGAAGCCATCATAGCGGCAGCTGAAGAGCCCGCGAATCACGTCTCGTTCGAATCGACGAAGCAGTCCGAGCTGTCCGCCGCTGAACGACTCTTGGCGGAGATTTGGATTCAGCGGGATACCATGATTGATGTCGCGACTGGCGGACGGCGGATTCAAGAGGTGAACGACTATTATCGCGCTCGAGCGCGCCGTATTCAGGCCGGACTCAAGGACATAGGACTGGAAGATCCCAACCCTCATGCTGATCTCTGGGACTGGTATAACACGTGGAGCGCCAAGTTTGGTACGTACGTCGAGCGGAGGCGTTACGTGACCGAGCTATATCAGCCGATCTTCGATAAGCTGCTCGCCGCACCTCCACCCGCTGTGCCACCGCGCGAGCCGACAGGTTGGGAACGAGTAGATCGCACTCTGGATAAGGCGAATCAGGCTTTCAGCATAGCGAAGAATGCGGAGGACTTCCAAGCAGTGGGTTTGCTATGTCGGGAGGCAATCATTTCAATTGGTCAAGCTGTTTACGATCCGGCCACCCATAAAACGCCGGACGGAGTCGTTCCAAGTGCCACGGATGGTGGCCGTATGATTGAGGCTTACTTGGTGACCGCGCTCGCAGGTGGCTCAAACGAAAAAACTCGTAAGCACGCGCGGGCGTCCCTCGAATTGGCAGTGGAACTGCAACACAAGCGAACCGCCGATTTTCGAGCGGCGGCCATGTGTCTGGAGGCCACGTCATCCCTAATAAACCTTCTCGCGATCCTTTCCGGGCGGCGTGATCGGCGACACTGAGACCGCATGCAGCAGGCACGATCTAATCGCTTAGGTCGAGTCGGTCTTCGGGGGCAAGGGCATTCGTGAAGACAACCAGGTTGGTCCCCGCATGCCGGGCACTAGGCACGAGCAAACCTGGAACTCCAAGCCAACTCGCCGCTCGCCCGATGTTCTGCGGAATTGATGTGTCCTCGGCGAGAACATCCTGAACGTTATGCCCCAGCAGCTTGAAAGAGTCTGCATTCGAAAGATCTAAGATGCGACGCAGCGAAACTTCGAGTTGTTTGACTCTAACTCCAACACGGATTTCGCGTGGTTGAAGTCGGAGCAAATGATCTATCTCAGCTCTTGCTCCACCTTCTGTGAGCGAGCAGTACAGCGCCTCGATTCCTGGACTATTCCATCGAGCTCCGCGGATGTTAGGCCGGAGTGGAAGACTGTCACCGATCGTTGCTCGCCAAACACGGCCGCTCCATCCAGTCTTTGTTAGTCCTTCTAGTGCATCCAGGAAATCGGGATCAAACGCAGATCGAGAAGAGTCGGGCACCTAGGTGTATGCGCCCGACTGCAACTGGTCTATCAGCCGAAGGATTTCATCTGTACGACCTACGGCGATCAAATCGGCCGGTCGTGCGCCGCTCAGCAGAGCATGCCGGCTGAAAAGCCAGAGGCGTGCCTCATCAGGCTGGTAGAACTGCGACAGTTGGTCGGCTAACCATTCCAACGTCAAAAGCCTTTCCAGGCTCTTGGGTTGGGGGCTAGCTTGGCCGGTCTGCCACCGCGACACGGTCTGTGGTGTGGTGTCTAACAGCTGCGCTACCTCGCGTGACTTGATGCCTCCCTTTTCGCGAATGTTATCGATCCGTTTTTTCAGAGCTGAAGTAGTCATATGCAATTCCCGTGAGGCGATTGAAGAATCACCCTACGCTCCTTTCCTATCAGGCATGCGAAGCGGACTTCGAGTCGCCTTGCTTGGCAGGCCGGCATCTTCCTCTAGAATAGCGCTCAAAGTAGCTCTCCATTCATCGAGCCTCTTTCGGTGACCCTCAAAGGAAGCTTCAATCTGCATTGCTTGAGTGGCACGATCGCTTGCCGGACGCAACCAGGTTTCCATGTACTGTCCTGCTCGAAGAGGCGCAGGCACTCGCGCAAGCTCAGCCACCTCTTCCGACCTCGTTACGACGAAATGGCGTCGAGGGTCTGCGAGTGTATCAGCGAGTCCCCGATCAGTGCAGCACGAACGTTGACAGGCAAAGCGATTCTTGATCGTGGCGTGTCGTAGGAATTCGGTAGCACGCTTTCGATCCATGAAGGCACCGATTGCTCCGACATAAACTCGAGGCGCTGGAAGAAATCCTTTACCAGTTTTTCCCTTAAATAGGGCGCGCGGGTCATAACGCTCTCCGACCGTGATACCTGATGAAATCCCGCTAGTAATGCCAAAAGCGAGTGACGCCAGCCCCACCGTTCCAGCCCGATCACCAAAGACAGGTATTCCGAGCTCATGAAAACCGCGCACGCCGGTTATGTACCGGCGTAGATTGAGAGGACCGCTGTTGTGAGCATCAAACCCAACGGCACGGATCCAGATCGAATCGAATGCCTTCGCTCTCCTGCCGTCATGAAGGGATTTCAGAATTCCCTGGCGCGCAGTCTCGGAGGCAATAACGCGCAGCCGAGTCACTAGTGGGTAATAGACGCGGATATCCGATCCACCAGCTCTGTCGAGTGATTGACGAAGTTGGATGGATACCTCAACGTCTCGCGAAACCTCGTCCCGCTCGATGTCTTGGACAAAGCGCGTCGGTGCCAAGACGGCCGTGCAACGATTCTCAACCGCAGCGCGCGCGAGACTATCACACAGTACTCGCTGCTCATCTGCCGAAAGAGCGGCGTTCGTGTGTCGCTTTGAAAAAGCCCAAGGGAGATCCTTCATTCCTGACAACGAATAGCCGTGGGGTGCAAAAAGCTCGACGCCCAGGGAATCGAGAACAACCTCTTTGCCCGCTGTTCGTGTCGCGTCGCGTAGTTCGGCGGCCGATGCGAGATATCGCCCATCGAGAATGACCCCGGTGCCAGTTGGACGCCCCGACGCGAGAAGATTGACGAGGTGGGGGATGTCTCGAATGTGTGGACGAAAGAGAGCACCGAGGGGTTCCGGCTCTTTGACTACAAAAAGATGAGGCACGGCTGGGGCGTCCATCGGTTCCTCATTGATGTCACAATAATATTAACATAGTACTAATCATTGTTGAACGCAGCTGAATAAACAAATGTATCGACACAACGCGATTCGTCAAGGCCTTGGCTTAGAAACAGATCCGCATTGAGGTCAGCTTTACTGGCGATTCTCAGTTTGCATCTGGCGTAGGCGATGATCGATGCTTGAAACAGCACGCCCCGAAATGCCTTGAAGTACGACCGTCAACCGACTCTTTCTAGATCCATCGCGGCATTTCGCGTTAGCCGTTCTACGACGCTCCGGGGATCGAGCCGTGACCGAGCGTATTCGCGCTGAACCAACTCAACAAGTTCCGTTCCCTCCTCAGCTTTTGCGCGTATGCGACGCAGCGTGTTTGCGACCTCTTCAGCAAGATCTCTAACGTCACGGATGAGAAAGATCTTGGTGTCGCCAACCTGCGGTACGGCATCCTTGTTAATGGAGGGTTGATGACAGAGCAACACGACAGTACAGGGCTCATTCTTTCCCAGACTGTGGATTTCGCGCGTTGTGCCTACATGTCCAACGCATTGTCGAGCCGTCGCAACAGAAATTGGGGCATTTGCATCTGCCTGGCTTTTCGCTTCGAATGCAATGTTCACTTGGGGTCTGAGCTGCCATACTGCGTCAGGCATCGCATCGCCCTCTGGCTGGTAGGGAAGGACTTACACAAGAAACACGTCCACATGCACACGGAATGCGCGCCCGCGTTGCCGTGTGGCGTGCATCGACGGTGGAACATTGTTCCCGTACCCGCCCGATGCGCGCCCGCGCGCGCGCACTGCGGACACGC
>DASYRX010000007.1:0-4885 GCA_036003845.1 Gemmatimonadaceae bacterium
TCAGCACGATCTCCAGCAGGCCCGTTGCGAGGATGTGTTTGACCTCGACGGCAACTGATTTTCCGGGCGTCAATTCCACGGTCTGTGAAACCTGCGCCGGCGCAAACTGAGCGACTTCAGACTCGGCACTCTGCGCAGCGACCGTGTAGGTGCCTGGTGCGAGATCGCCAATCGTTGCTGTGCGAGCGATGGCACGCGAGAAGCCGTCCGGACCTTGAACGCTGACTGCCGCGGAGACTCCGCTGGGCAGGTCGCTGATCGTAATCGTTAGGCTGGCACGCGTCGAAGGACTGCCGCCCCCGGTGACTGAGTCGCCCCCACCGCACGCCCAAAGCAAAGCCATGCCAACGACAAGGAGCCCTGGTCGAACCTTGACCAACACGCTGCCTCCAGCTGCGCTATTCCTTCACGAGACGTGCGGAAGGGAAGAGCGTGACGTCGCGAAGCCTGCCTAACCGTCACAGCAGAGACCGTTTCCGTCACGGCAAACGCTTATGCTAGGCAATTACCGTGACAGTAGATGTGACGCGTGACACGACGCGCGGGCCGAGGCCGAGTCTCACACCAACCGTTAGTGTTTGTATTAGCTAGCGATCTGCCCTAACGAGCGAGCAGCTGCTCGCCTGACGCGTGGGCTCCGGTCGTTCACCAGCAGATCCGCGAGCGCGCTAATCGCCGGTTTGTACTCGAGCTCGCCTAGTGACCATGCAGCTGTCGCCCGTACAGCCGCGTCCGCATCGCGCAAAAGCTGCTGAAGCTTGGGACCAGCCGATTGCTCCTCGGCCGAACCTAACGCAAAAGCGGCAAGCGCCCTCGTCCCAGGTTGGGGATCATCCAGGGTCGATTTGAGCCGCTCGGTTGCGCGCACGTTATGCGCGCGCCCAAGCAGCGACGCGGCCGTGCGCCGCACGCAGTAGTCGGAATCACGCAGGGAAGTCATGAGTGGCTCCACAACGGCGTCGGTCTCGAGCTCACGCGGCACCAGCGGACGATTCTCATCGAGCAGCGGCGCGTCGAATCCGTCCGACCCGCCAAACCAGTTGTTGTGATCGATCGTTACCATCGCGAACTCGCACGCGATGGCGTTCGTGCCGCGCATTTGAGACAGGAACGCTTGCACAGCCTCGACCTCACGCTGTGCGTTGCTCGACTGACTCGTTAGGTGCATTCGCGGTGCGTCCCAGAGCACTGCTCGCAGCCGCGCCGAGGCGATCACCGGAGTGCCAACGAGCAGCACAACGGCGATTACCAGTCCCCAACGCGGCGTCCGCGGCACCCGCGGCTCGTTCCCGTGAACCACTTTAGCCGTCCCTTCCGAGGCCCTGAGCGGCGAGGCGGCGGATCTTCGGATCTGAATCCTTCATAAGCTCGAGGAGCACGGCCTCGACCTGCGATCCGCCGATCTCGGTGAGCGCTTCGATCGCGGCACCACGCACGGCCAGCGGCTGGCCGCTCCGCGTGAGCGGAATGACTGCACTCGCTGTAGCAGGATCTTTGATGTGAGCTAACGCTTGGAGAGCTGATTCGCGCACCTGGGCGTCGGCGTCGGACAGAACGGCGACGAGCTCGCGAGGCGCATGCTGCAGTCCATCGATATTGCCGAGCGCGTTCACAGCTTCGCGGCGCACGTCGACGTTGTCGTCGCCGATTGCACGGACGAGGGCGGGCACGGCTCGCTGGTCTTCCATCGAGGAAAGCGCGTTGACGATCTGCTGCCGCACATCGGCATCACGATCGTTGAGTGCCGCCATGAGCTCGTCCAGCGCGTCGATGATTTTCATTTCACCTAACGCCCACGCAGCCTTGCTGCGAACGTCGGAGTTCGAATCACGCAGCAGAGGAATGATCTGTGGCGCGCTGCTCTTCGCGTGAATGTTTCCCAGTCCGTAGATGGCGTACGCTCGCACTTCAGCGTCGTCGTCGCGGAGCGCCTCAGCTAACGAAGCCGCTGCGCTGGGGCTTTCGATTTCAGCCAAGGCCCAGACGATCTTGCGGCGCACCTGCGGTACGCGTTCCTGGCGCAGGGCTGCGGTCAGCCCCGGAGCGGCGCTGGCGTCATCGATATTGCCAAGCGCTTCAGCAGCGAGAGCGCGGACCTCTGCATCAGTGTCTGTGCGCAATGCTTGCAACAGTGCGGCGATCGCGCGCGGATCAGGCATTTGCGAGAGCGCCTGCGCGACGGCTCGGCGCACCGGCACCGCCGGATCGTCCAGAACGGCGATCAGATCTGGAACGACGCTACGTTCGCGGCGCGAGGAAATCGCTTCCACAGCTGCCAACCGCACGCCTTCGTCGTCGTCCTTGAGAGCGCTTACGAGACCGCGAAGCACGGCGCCGCGAGGCGCTGTATCCTGCACGTCACGGGCTGGCGCTGTCGTGCTCGCCGCGCTCTTTAGAGTGTCCTGAACGGCCAGAGAATCGGCGGCGTTCGCAGTGCTCAGGCTTTCCTGAGCAACGGCGGCACCGGGGCGCATCGCAGCGATCGTGAGAGCGATGAGCGACACTCCCACCGCGACAGGTGTGGCGATCCGCATCGTTAGGCGGCCGCGGTTCGTCTCCGGCGACAGAATCGCGAGCAGGCGACCCTCGAACGCCGACTTGCGCGCCATGGCCACTGCCACGGTCGGGGCCCAACGGATTTTGGTGTCGCGCACGACCTGAAGGAGTTGATCCGCATAGTCAGAGGCGCGCGTGCCGAAGCGCAACACCGCGTCATCGCACGCCTTTTCGCCTTCGATTCGCAGACGTCGTGCGGCGACCCACACTAACGGATTGAACCAGTGCACAGCACAGGCGACATGCGCCGCGAGCGAAGTCCAAAGATCGCGCCGCGCGACGTGCGCGAGCTCATGCAGCAACACGGCCTCCTGCTTCTCGGCACTCCAGTCGCGCGTGACGTTCGGTAGCACGATGACCGGCCGCAAAATGCCAGCGGTGAAGGGAATCGTGATGTTATCGGCTTCCAGAAGCTCGACTGGCTGCTTCACACCGATGCGCTTACCGAGCGTGTAGACCTGCGCCACGAGCGCTTCATCGTCGCAGGGCCCCGCCCGCGCGATGATGCGATTCACGCTCACGATGCTGCGCGCAAGCCGTACGAGCAGTAGCAGTACGCCCGCCGACCAACCGATGAGGACGTATGTCGGGATCCGAGACGGAGAACCAGGGAGAGGGTCGCTTACCGAGGCCGAGGAGGGCGCGCCTAACGCATCCTGTGTTGGCGCGCTCGGAGCGACGGCTTCTGTTGCATCCGTCTTGATAGTAGGAGGCGCACCGCCGCTGTTGTCGAGCTGCTGGGCGCGCGGAGCATTCGGGGCAACCGCGAGCGGCACTGCGATGCGCCATGGGAGTCGAGTTGAAAGCAGTGGGAGAGCGAAGAGTCCCAGGACTCCGAGCGACCAGACGAGGTGTCGCGCAGCAGCGGACGTTCTCCGCATGGCACTCGTCATGATGAAGATCGCGATCAACCAGATGGCTCCCTTAACGGCCAGCTCGGCGGCGATCGGGGCGAGGTACGCTTCCATTATCATCTCCCGTTCTTGCGCGATTCACGAATACGAACTGCGAGGCGAGCGAGTTCCTCTTCGTTCAGCTCCAGATCGCCGGCCTCGAGGAGCGCCATGACTGCCTGCTCGGTCGAGCCCGCAAAGAAAGTGGTCACCAAATGCCTAACGGCAGCGCCCGCCGCTTTATCCGCGGACAAGGCCGGAACATAGATGTAGCGCGGTCCATCGACTCGGTGCCGAACGAGTCCCTTGTCTTCCAGGACGCGAAGCGTCGCGCGCACGGCGGAGTAGCTCGGAGGATCGGGGAGCTGCTCGATGACTTCCGAGACGGTCGCTTCGCCGACGCGATACAGCGCGTCGACGATCTGGCGTTCTCGCTTCGGAAGGTTTGCGAGGATGGTTGGAGAGCTTCGATTTGACATCGCGTAGGGTGGCATATGCTAGAAAACCAGCAGGCTGCTAGTTATCTAGCATACAAATGGCCTGCCGTCAAGACGCAGATGTTTGGGTCGAAAGCGCGCCGAGGATGTCGCCCGATTCCCACTCCACGTCGCGCTCAAAGGCGCTTCCCAGGGCGTTGGCGACGTCGGGAAGGGCGCGAACTACAGTCACGTCGTCGCGACCTGTCTCGCGCGCCAGGGAGGTCATCTCGACGTTCTGGATGCCACAGGGGACGATCAGCTCGAAGAACGTCAGATCGGTGGTGACGTTGAGGGCGAACCCATGCCACGTCACCCAGTCTCGTGCGTGCACTCCTATGGATGCGATCTTCCGCGGGCGCTCGGGTCCAACCCACACCCCCGTATATCCCGCGTTGCGCCACGCGAGGAGCTCATAAGACTGGAGGGCGAGGATCAGGGCTTCTTCGAGCTGACGCAGATACCAGTGAAGGTCCTGCTTGTGCTGGCGAAGGTCGAAGATCGGGTAGCCGACCAGTTGTCCCGGGCCGTGGAAGGTGACGTCGCCGCCTCGTTCCACTTCGAACACTTCGACACCCCGAGTGGCCAGCAATTCCTGCGGAACGACGACGTGCGCCTTTTGGGCCGCTCGTCCAAGGGTGACGACGGGAGGGTGCTCGACGAGGAGCAACACATCGTCGCGCAGTTCGCCTGAAAGTCGTGCTCGCGCCGCCGCACGCTGGATTTCGAGAGCCTTGGCGTAAGGAAGCAACCCGAGATCGACGGCGACGATTCTGGTCATCGCTGACGAGCGGGGTCAGACTCCACCCCGGAGTCTGACCCCACATGGAGTCTGACCCCAGGGTGGAGTCTGACCCCAGCGTGGAGATCGCGTATTTCGGACTCATCCCCGCAGCGCAAGGCAAAGGCTTGGGGAAGCGGCTGCTGGAGGCCGCGATTCGCGCTGGCTTCGACACACCA
>DASYRX010000008.1:0-4856 GCA_036003845.1 Gemmatimonadaceae bacterium
GTGTTGTAGTACTTGCTCACGTCCACGACCTTCTTGTTCTCCGACACGCTCTTGATGGGCACGCTGTCGTAGAATCCGCGGTGAATGCTGACCAGCTTTCCATATTCCTTTCGCAAGATCAGGTCCAGCGCGAGGTTGCCGAAAGCCATTGGCACAATGGAATCGAGCGCGTCCGGGTCGCCGGACCTAACGAGATAGCCGAGTCGCTGATTCACGACGTCGATGCGGCGCCCATTGTTGTATTTGGGCGAGTATTCCTTGAGCGCTTCACCCACCTTGTCACCGATGCCGCCGAGCTTGCGGTGGCCGAACATGTCCGTCTCTTCGCCCTCATAGCTCATTCCTTCGTGCGCCGTTAGGTGCGCCCCTTCGGAGACAAGCACCACCGAGTATCGGCTCGGATTCCGGTTATGGTCATACACCATGAGCTCGGTCAGCTGCTCCACGTCTACTGGGTATTCCGGAATCACGCAGCGATCCGCAGCTCCAGCCATCGCGGGCAGCAACGACGTGAAGCCCGCATAGCGACCAAAGACTTCGATCACGAGAAAGCGCTCGTGTGAGCCCGCCGACGTGCGCAGGCGGTGCGTGAGCTCGATCGTGCGCGTGACGCAGGTACTGAAGCCGATGCAGTAGTCCGTGCCATAGACGTCGTTGTCCATCGTCTTCGGAATCGCGACGACGTTCACGCCCTCGTCGTGCAGGCGTTTGCCGTAGCTCAGAGTATCGTCGCCGCCGATTGGGATGAGCACGTCCACGCCGATGTGCTCGAGGTTGATCAGCACATCCTTCGTCACGTCGTTGGTCTTCTGATCGTACCCGCTCAGGTGCTGCGGCACGCGCTCGCGCGGTAAGTGACTCGGCCGAGTGCGCGATGTGTGGAGGAACGTTCCTCCGGTGCGACCCGCACGGTTCACGATCGCTTCGGATAGCGGTACCACATTCTCGCTGTTGTCGGCGTCCGCGTCGCGCGAGTAGTCCACGAGTCCGGCCCACCCGCGGCGGATGCCGACGACTTGATAGTCTTCGCGTAAGGCGCGGATCGTGATCGCGCGTATTGCCGGATTGAGACCGGGGACGTCTCCCCCGCCGGTTAGTATCGCAATTGTTCCTTTGCTTTTTGGCATGTTCCGGTGAGCTCAGCGACGTTCATCCCACACAGCGACCCCCACGCGCGAGTCGGCGCTTCCATAATAGATGTACCAGCGACCCTTGAACCTAACGAGTCCTTCCACGAAAGTGGTCCCCTCCGGGTACTGTCCCGTGCGCTCGTATGCCTCGCTCGGCTTGAGGAATGGCCGATCGGTGCGGGCCAGGAGCTTGAGCGGGTTGCGCGCGTCGAACAACGCCTGACCGGCCGTGTAGACTCGCGCCGGCAGCGTTGAATCGCCGTAGGTGCCGCTGTTTCCCGCGTTGTACATCAAGAGAATGCCCTGCTCAGTCAAGAGGGCCGGCGGGCCCGGCTCGACGAGCCACGAGTCGAAATAGCCGGGACGCGGGGAGAGGACCGCGAGCGGCCGCTCGTTGGCATCTTCGAAGGGCGTCCAGTCGATCAGGTTATCCGATGTGGCGATGAGGATGTGCGGAACGTTGTAGTACATCCAGTACTTGCCGTTCAGCTTCGTGGCGACGATACGGTCGCCTTGCATGCGGCTCAGAATCGCGCCGGACTTGGACTCGGTCTTTAGGTACTTGCCGCCAGCGACCTTTGCGAACGCCGGCCCATGCTTGTCCCACCTAACGAGGTCGCGCGACGTGGCCACTGCGAGCCGTGGTACCTTGTGGTTCCATTGCGTGTACGTGAGGACATACGTGCCGTCTTCGCGCTCGACAATGCGTGGATCCTCGACGCCACCCGGCCACTCGTTGGGCGTTTGCTTGTCTTTGTTGGGGTACAGCACGGGGGCCGCGCGACGCGTGAAGCGCAGTCCGTCGTTACTCTGCGCTAGGCCGATGCGCGACGTGTGGCCACCGATCTTGGCCGCACCGGACTTGTCTTCCGCGCGGTACAGCACATAGACGATACCGTTCCTAACGACGGCGGCCGGATTGAACGTCGCCATCTCTTCCCAGCGAACCACTCGACTGGTCATTGGCGACGTGAAGGTCGCGTCGCGATTCGGTAACAGGATTGGGTTCACGCCGGCCGGCTTCTCGAACGGCCCGAATGTCCAGTCACGCCCTTGTCCCTGCGCGGCGGCGCAAACGAGCGACGAAAGTGTGACGAGGACGCTGAGTCGCATCGAACCGTGCGCGTTAGGCGCCGCTACGATCGATGGCGGCGGCCATGCTGTCCGGCAAGCGAACGGCGATGACGCGACCGCGCACGCATTCCATGCCGTCCGCTGTCACCTGGACCTGCACGACGACCTTGCGGTCGCTGACCTGTGCCGGCTCGCCGCGCAGCACAAGCTCCTTCCCTGCCGGTGTGGGCCGAGCGAAATCGACTTGCAGCGAAGCCGTGACGAAGCGCGGCGTGGGATCTTTGCCTGGCGTTAGGCCTGCAGCGACCATCGAGGCTCCGGCCGCTGTCGCCATGGCGTGACAGTCGATCAACGATGCGATCAGACCACCATAAACGAACCCCGGCATTGCCATGTGATACTCGGCCGGCGTGAAGCGCGCGATGGCCGCGTTGTCGTTCCATTCGCTCTTCACATGAAGGCCGTGGGAGTTGAGCCGTCCGCAGCCGTAGCAGTACGAGTAGTTGTCGGGATAGAGATCCTGGAGTGCAGTCATTCTAGGTCGAGGCAGTGATTGGGAGCGTGAATCTCTCGACAGGCCGCACAATGGCTAGCGCGCCCGTCCTGGCGGCCCCAACATTATCGCGATATGCCAGGCCCGTAAATCGGGGTTTGTGGATGGCGTAGCCGAGGAGCGCCTAACGTGACTGTGAGGTGGCCAATGACGAGGTTCGCGCTGGTCATTCTGATGTCCTGCGTTTTCGCTGTTCCCGGCTGTTCGCAGCTACCAGACAACGCTGAAAAGACATCCTGGGGAAAGGGATGGGAGTGCGTGGCCGGTTACGTGGAGCGCAGTTCTGGCTGCGTAAGTGTAGCTCAAGGGACTGACGCTGAGATTCGGCGCCTTCTCATTCGCGAGTCGATTGCATCGTACTCCGGCAGCTGCGCGTGTCCCTACAGTATCGATCGAGCTGGGCGCGCGTGCGGTCGCCGGAGCGCGTATGTGAGAGCGGGTGGCGCCACGGTGTTGTGCTATGCGGCCGACATCTCAATCGCCGATGTCCGGCGCATGCGGGCGCAGTACCCGCCAGAGTAGAGCACCGCAACGAAACTAGTCTCCACAACGGACGGAACCCATTACCTCAAGCGCCGTATGTACACGGCGCTACCCCAGACCGAGAACTTTGCTATGGCGAAGCGAGCCGCGACGCTTCTCACGATTCATGCTCTGATTGCCGCCCCTGCGCTGCTGTCCCCTAACGCCTCGCAATGCCAAGCAAAGCAATACGCGCTCGAGTCTGTCGCTGGACTGCGCCTGCATAACGTCACAGCGACACCAGCCACTCTCCAGGACAAGAAGGGGCTCCGGCTCACACGAAGCGCAGAGGCTGAGGCCCGCTTTCAGCAATTGACGGATGAACAGCGCAACCTGTTCGAAGAAATGGCCGTCATCGAAGGCCTCGAGTTCTCGAACGGCATCATCGAGGCTGAAATTGCTGGAGCACCGGCGCCTGGAGCAGGTGGAGGCGCGCGCGGTTTCGTGGGTATCGCCTTCAGGCTGCAGGACGATATCAAAACCTATGACGCGTTTTACTTAAGACCTACGAACGGTCGCGCCGAAGATCAGGAACGGCGCAATCATGCGACGCAATACATCTCGCATCCCGATTGGCCGTGGTTCCGTCTCCGGAGCGAGACGCCCAGCAAATATGAGTCTTATGTGGATCTGGTCCCGGGAGCTTGGACCAAGATCAAAATCGAGGTGCGCGGCGATAAAGCGCGCCTCTACGTCCACGATGGACAGCAGCCTGTACTAATCGTGAATGACGTGAAGTCGGGAGCACAGAAGAAGGGAGCCATCGCGCTGTGGCTCGGTCCGGGAACGATCGGTCACTTCCGCAATGTCGTCGTGACTCCATAAGCCTGGACGTTCAGCGCGAGAACGCCACTTCGGTCGGCTAAGTCGGTTTGGTACTTGTAGGATGTGATGTCCCAGCAGGATTATTTCTGGGAACGCTCCCTGCACGCGACCGCCAACAAGAGCTCATCATCACGAAGGACTGCACATGATTCGTATTCTCATCGTCGTCGCTTTGGCAGCATCGTCGTCGGTGGCGACTGCACAGTCGGTCTCGGTAACGCTCACGGAATGGAAGGTTGGACTCGCGAGCGACACGTTGCGCGCCGGGTCCGTCAGCTTCGAGGTAAAAAACACGGGCTCAATGACTCACGCGTTTTATGTGCGTGGGAATGGCGTGGACAAGGGAACGCGGGAGATTCCGGCCAATCAGTCCGCGACACTGACGCTCACGCTCAAGCCCGGTGTGTACGAGGTGTTCTGCCCAATGTCTGAAGAGTCGCACAAGATGGCCGGCATGGCGCGAAAGATCGTGGTGACACCTGGCGACGCTTCGTCAACACCAAAGCCGCCGGGATCCTGAAGAAGCCCGAACCTTCTCGCTCGTTAGGCGCTGGCGGCAACAGTGCCATGATCCGTCCCGCGGTGCCGGCGGATCTCCCGGCGATCGGCCGCCTCGGTGCCCTGCTCGTTCGGATGCACCACGAGCTCGACCCCAAGCGCTTCATGGAGGCCAGCCCACAGACCGAACGCGCCTACGCCTCGTTCATTGGGTCGCAGCTCGAGGATCCGAGTATGATCGTCTTGGTGGCCGA
>DASYRX010000009.1:0-46234 GCA_036003845.1 Gemmatimonadaceae bacterium
CCTCGCGCCGCCTATCGAGCGCGCCGTGCTCGTCGGCGCGCCGATCAAGCGCAGCCCTGCCCGGCATCAGCTCGAGGAACATCTCGCTGAGCTGGAGCGCCTCGCCGACACGGCCGGGGCAACGGTAGTTGGCACGCTGACGCAGCAAATCGATCGCCCTAATCCCGCGACGTATCTCGGGAAGGGGAAGATCGACGAGCTGCGAAACGTAATCGAAGATCGGGATGCGACACTGGTCATCTTCGACGACGAGCTGACGCCGGCTCAAGGGAAGAACGTCGAGGATAGCGTCGGGCGCCGCGTGATGGACCGCGCCGAGCTGATTCTCGATATCTTCGCGACGCGCGCACGCACGCACGAAGCCAAGCTGCAGGTCGAGCTGGCACAGCTGGAGTACATGCTGCCGCGCCTAACGCGAATGTGGGCGCACCTCGAAAAGACGCGCGGCGGTATCGGCATTGGGATGCGGGGACCCGGCGAAACGCAGCTGGAAACCGACCGGCGCCTTATCGGTCATCGCATCAAACTGCTGCACGGAAGGCTGCAAGACGTCGTTACCGCGCGCGAAGTGCAGCGCAAAGGACGTCGCGGCGAGTTCCGCGCTTCGCTCGTTGGATATACGAACGCGGGCAAATCATCGATCCTGCGCGCACTCACGCAGACGAACGACGTGTTCGTCGAGGATCGCCTCTTTGCCACGCTCGATCCGCTCACGCGCGAAGTTGCGTTAGGTGAGCGCGAGCGCGTCCTGGTGACCGATACGGTCGGATTCATCCGGAAGCTGCCGCACGATCTTGTGGCGTCGTTCCGTGCGACGCTCGAGGAAGTGCGCGATGCGGACGTGCTGATTCACGTGATCGACGCGAGCCATCCGGCGTGGGAAGAGCAGCGCGACGTCGTCGACGAAGTGCTCAACGAGTTGGGTGCCGGCGACCGGCCGATCATTCAGACATTCAACAAGATCGATAGACTCGATCCCGAATCAGTCAGTGCGCTGCGCGAAAGAATGGCGGAGCTCGCACCGGCCAGCGTATTCATCTCGGCGCTGCAGCCAGGCGGCGTGAATCCGTTGCGTGACGCGCTCGCTCGGCATCTGCATGCTTCACGGCCGCTCACGCAGTTGCGCGTTCCGTTGACAAACGGCGGCCTCCTCGCCGCGGTGCATCGCGCCGGCGAAGTGCTCGATCAGCGGCATGATGGCGATGCGATCATTGTGAAAGCGCGACTCGATGACGCGGCCGTCGCGCGCCTGACGAGAGCGGGGGCGACGATCGAGGTTGTGCAATAGACATGAGGCCTGAGGCTACGGACTAGTTACTTTCTTCCCATGTCGAAACGTGCTCTCATCACCGGCATCACAGGCCAGGACGGGTCGTACTTAGCCGAATTGCTCCTCGCCAAGGGCTATGAGGTGCATGGCCTCGTGCGACGCGCGAGCACGTTTGGCACGACGCAGCGGATCGATCAGTTGCACAACTTTGGGCGCGGGGCAGGAGAAGGACGGCTCGAGCTGCACTACGGGGACCTGGCGGACAGCGGTGCCGTTATGCGGGTGCTCGCGAACGTGCGGCCCGACGAGATATACAACCTCGCCGCGCAGAGTCACGTGCGTGTGAGCTTTGATGTGGCCGAGTACACGGCGGAGATCACGGGGTTGGGCACGCTGCGCGTACTGGAATGCATTCGCAACCTGGGCCTCACGCAGCACACGCGGTTCTATCAGGCGTCGTCCAGCGAACTGTATGGTCTGGTGCGCGAATCGCCGCAGACTGAGACCACGTCGTTCCATCCTCGTTCGCCGTACGCGTGCGCCAAGGCCTTCGCGCACTACGCGACAGTGAACTACCGCGAGAGCTATGGATTGCACGCGTCGTGCGGGATCCTGTTCAACCACGAGAGTCCGCGCCGCGGCGAGAACTTCGTCACCCGCAAGATCACGCTAGGCCTGGCCCGCATCGCAGCCGGGCTGCAGGACAAGATCGCGTTAGGCAACATCGAGGCGCGGCGCGACTGGGGCTTTGCCGGCGATTATGTAGACGCCATGTGGCGCATGCTGCAGCAGGATTTGCCTGACGACTATGTGATCGCGACCGGCGCAACGCATTCGGTGCGCGAGTTTTTGGACGAGGCGGCCGCCGTGATCGGTGGCGGGATGGACTGGACGAAGCACGTCGTCATCGATCCGCGGCACTATCGGCCCGCTGAAGTCGATCTGCTCGTGGGTGACGCGTCCAAAGCGAAGCGCGTGCTCGGATGGACGCCGCGTGTCTCGTTCCGCGAGCTGGTCCGCATGATGGTCGAGGCTGACGTCGCGCACGTCCGCGGGGAGAGCGAGCGAATTGCCGCCGCGCAGGAGCCTTAGGCGCCGACCGCTCGAGCTCGTAAAGTGCTTTCACCGCGGATGACGCGGACAAACACGGATACTGCTCACTAACAAAAAAACGCCGTTTATCGGCGTTCATCTGCGTGTATCCGTGGTGAATCGTTGACGAATGGTCGCGCAGGGACTCGAACCCCGGACCTCTGGTATGTGAGACCAGCGCTCTAACCAGCTGAGCTACGCGACCGGGACGCGAACTCTAACGCCCTCTCGAAGAGGCGGGTAGTTGCGCTAGGGCTTTAACCAAAGCTGTCGGCTACCAGCTGACAGAACTCCAGCTGTCAGCAGCTGACAGCTAATGGCTGCTAGCAGGCAGCTGACAGCTTTAGTTGGGGTTGGGTGGTAATGGGCCCTCCAGGATTCGAACCTGGGACCGTCGGATTATGAGTCCGCTGCTCTAACCGGCTGAGCTAAGGGCCCGCGCTAGAAAAGGTATGTGCGAAGGCGCAGGATTCCAACGCGCTAGCGACCCGTATGGCCGTCGTGCGCCTCGAGTAGCTCATCAGGCGTAACCGTGGCGGCGCCTAACTTCGCGACCTCGACGCCCGCGGCGTAGTTCGCGACGACGGCGGCCTCGTGCGCGCTCGCCTTGGCCGCGAGCATCACCGCGAGGTATGCCGTAACAGTATCGCCGGCTCCGACGACGTCGTAGACCTCACGCGCAGTGGTCGGAATGCGTTGCGAATCTCCTGTTGCCGACATCAGTAACATGCCGCGCTCGCCTAACGTGAGCAGCAGATGCTCCACGCCAAGCTTCTCGAATGCCCGCGGCAGCGACGGCTCGTGATCCAGGTCCATGGTGGCGCCTAGCGCGCTCTCCAGCTCGCGCCGGTTCGGCTTGAAGATCGTCGCTCCGCGGTAGGCAAAGAAGTTGCGGTATTTGGGATCGACAACAATGGGCAGCGTTCGCGCACGTGCCTTCTCGATCGCAGCCGCGATCACGCGCGCCGTCAACAGGCCCTTGTTGTAGTCCTCGAACACGACAGCGTCCGCCTTCGCCAGCGCCGAGTTGATACTCCCGAGGACGAGATCGATCGCCTCCGAGTCGAGCTCGGAATCGTCCTCCTCGTCGAAGCGCACGACCTGCTGCGATCGCGCAACCAGCCGCGTTTTGCGCGTCGTCGGCCTATCGACAGGAATGAGCGCGCTGTCCGCGCATCCCAGCCTAACGAGCATCTCCCGTAAGGCGGCGCCGGCCGCATCACGCCCTACGGTGGCAACCAGCGTCGCGCCGGCGCCCGCCGCGACGACGTTCTGCGCTACGTTCGCCGCGCCGCCAAGTGCCGCGCGCTGCTCGCGCACTCGCACGACCGGAACAGGCGCCTCGGGCGAGATCCGCTCAACGTCGCCCTGCAAATACACGTCGAGCATCGCGTCGCCGATCACGAGCACGTGGACCTTGCGCGCTCGCTCCAGCAGCTCGACGAGACGGGTTCTTTCGATTAGTGGCGCCTGAAGTTGGTCGACCATGCCGGGGGTCAACCTAGGGCGGGATGGCCGTGATGGTCAACGAGTGCAGTTTAGCGAGCTTCCGCCGTTAGTTTTGCTTTGACCTTTGACCTCTAACCTTCTGACCTCCCCTTCACTAGACGTCGTCGCCACCCGCGGCTCGATCGTCGAGTCCTACCATCGCGTCCACGCCGCCGTCGTGCGCGACGACGCGCTCACCTCGACGACGCGCGACACGAATCTCGTCGCCTCGTGGCGTTCGTGCGCCAAGCCGTTCCAACTCATGCCGTTTCTGGAAGAGGGCGGGCACACCACTTTGAATTGGGGCGACGACCAACTCGCGCTCGCCTGCGCCTCACACGGCGGTGAACCGGAGCACATCGCGATCGCCAAGCGGATGCTCCAGGACATCGGACTCGAGGAAGGGGACCTCGCCTGCGGCGTGCACGAACCGCTCTCGGCGCGCGGCATGAAGATGCTGCGCGACGCGGGCCTGCGCCCGACGCGCCTGCATAACAACTGCTCCGGCAAGCACTCGGCGATGCTCGCGCGCGCGCACCTCGCCGGCTGGTCCACGCACGGCTACGAGCGCGAAGGGCATCCCGTCCAGGAAGGATGCCTAACGAGCGTCGCGGAATGGACGGCAGTCCCGCCGAGTGACATCGATCGTGGCGTGGATGGCTGTGGTGTGGTGGTCTTCAACCTTTCCTTGGAAGCGATGGCTCGCGCGTACGCACGCTTCGCGGCTGCCGTCGCACGCGGCGATCCTACGCCCACACGCATCGCAGACGCAATGCGTGCGCGGCCATTCCTGGTCGGCGGTAGCGACCGGTTCGATACCGTGATCATCGAAGAAACGCGCGGCAACGTGATCGCCAAAATCGGCGCCGAGGGCGTTCACTGCGCCGCGGTCATCGATCAGGGCATCGGCATCGCTGTAAAGGTCGAAGACGGAGCTGCACGCGCACAATATCCGGCACTGCTCGAGGTTCTGCGGCGCTTCGGCGTTTGTGATCCGCTCCCCGCGCGACTTATCGATTTCGCGCGCCCGAAGATTCGCAACACGCGAGGCGAGAACGTTGGTGAGGTCTGTCTGGCTACCGCGAGCACCGTGGCTGCCGCGGCGCTGCGTTAGGCTACTACCGACACGCGGCGTCAAGTATCAGGTCGCAATGATTCGATGACGTCTTCCAAACCCACATCGACTACTGTGCCGGCGCTCAACGCCGAGCTGCGCGCACTAGTGCGGCTGGCCGGTGCAATCTGTGGCTCGTCAACCAGTGTGGTGCGCACTACACTCGAAGACGCGGTGCGGTCGGTCCGTCCAGTCTGGGCGGAGGAGGTGATTCTTCAGTCGTATCTCTTCGCGGGCTTTCCGCGCACGCTCAATGCAATGCGTGAGTGGCGTCGTGCGTCGGGTCGAGCCGTGCAAGCAGATGCGCTTGTCGAGAATTGGGATGACGTCGCGGAATGGACGCGTCGCGGTGAGGAGACATGTCGTGCCGTGTACGGCTCGCACTATGAGAAACTGCGAGAGAACATCCGGGCCCTGCATCCCGCGCTCGACGCATGGATGATCACCGAGGGTTACGGCAAGGTCCTTTCGCGCGGCGCGCTCGATCTCCTCGTGCGCGAGCTGTGCATTGTGGCGGCGTGTGCGGTCTCCGGCCAGGAGCGTCAACTGCGCTCGCACTTGCTTGGCGCGCGGAACGTGGGAGCCAGCGCCGCGCAAATCGAGGGTACACTCGATGCTGTTGCAGATCTGATGTCGGAAAGCGAAGTGCGAGCCGCGAAGACCTTGTGGCAACGACTTCAAGTCGTCGCGTTGGGCTAATCCCTCACCCCGAACCCTAACTCCTGCGTGGTCAGATGTTCTTAGATCGGGTAGTCGTTAGGGTAGAGGCGGGGACTGGGGGCTCCGGCGCGTCGTCCTTCCGTCGCGAGACGTACGTCCCCATGGGCGGCCCCGACGGCGGCGACGGCGGTCGCGGCGGCGACATCATCGTGCGTGGAGATAACAATCTCACGACACTGCTCGACTACACATACAAAGACCAATGGGTTGCCGAGCGCGGTCAACACGGCAAGGGCGCAAACAAGACCGGGAAGTCCGGAGCCGACGTCGTACTGCCTGTTCCTGTGGGAACAGTTATCCGCGACGCGGACACCTCCGAATGGTTAGGCGAAATCCTGGAACCTGGGGCAGAGATCGTCGTGGCACGTGGGGGGCGTGGCGGCAGGGGCAATGCGTTCTTCGTGACGTCCACGCATCAATCGCCACGAGAATGGCAGCCGGGCGAAGAAGGACAAAGGCGCACGCTCGAGCTGGAGCTCAAGCTCATCGCCGATGTCGGTCTGGTCGGTGAGCCTAACGCCGGCAAATCCACGCTGCTGTCCGTCATCTCGGCGGCGCGACCCAAAATCGCCGACTATCCGTTCACAACGCTCGTGCCGAATCTCGGTGTCGTGCAGCTCTCGGGGCACCGCACGTTCGTCGTGGCCGACATCCCGGGCATCATCGAGGGTGCGCACGAAGGGAAAGGACTCGGCCTGCGATTCTTGCGACACATCGAGCGTACGCGTCTGCTCGCGTTTCTCATTCCGGTCGATTCGATGGACTGGCAGGAAGAGTACAAGCGGCTGCGCCGCGAGATCGCGAGCTACTCACCGGAGCTAGCCGAAAAGCCACACTGCATCGTGTTCACGAAGATGGATTTGTTAGGCGGTGACCCGCCCCCCGAGATCGACGCATCCGGCGCGTTTGGCGCATTTGCGATCAGCGCCGCGGCGCGCAGTGGTCTGGACGCGCTGCTCGCCGGGTGGTGGTCCAAGCTGCAGCAACTTCGCGCCGAGGCGGAGCAGGCGAGTCGTGCAGACGCAGCCCTCTAGCGAGGAGCTCCTCTTCGGGCTGGCGCTCGCAGCGGCCGAAAACATCGGGATCGTCAGGTTTCACGAACTGCGCGCGAAGTTCGGCAGCACCGAAGCTGCTGTCCAGCGCACCTTCCCAGAGGCGGGCAAACAGCGCCGCTTGCTGGATGGCGCGCGAGCAACGCTCGCGGCAGCGACGAACTGCGGCGCGACGATTATCGCGTCACATGAGGCGCGCTATCCGGAGATTTTGCGCACGCTGCGCGATCCACCACCTCACATTTTCACGTTAGGCAATCCCGCGTTATTCGAACGCGCCGCGATCGCCATCGTCGGCACGCGCAGCGCAACAGCCTATGGCCTGCGCACCACGCGCAACATCGCTGCTGCGCTCGCGAGCGCGGGAGTCGTCGTGGTGAGCGGAATGGCGCGCGGCATCGACGCTGCCGCGCATGAAGCAGCGCTCGACGTAGGCGGCGCGACGATCGCCGTCCTCGGCACTGGAGCCGACGTCCCCTATCCAGCGAAGAACAGAGCGCTGCACGCTCGAATTGTGCGGCATGGCCTCGTGTTGTCGGAGCTGCCCTGCGGCACGCGCGCGCATGCAGGTTCCTTCCCCCGACGCAATCGACTCATCGCCGCGCTGGCGCGTGCTGTGATCGTCACCGAAGCGCCCGTGAAGAGCGGCGCGCTCATCACGGCGAATGTGGCGAACGACATTGGCCGCGACGTCGGTATGGTGCCAGGGAACATCGATTCGCCCGCAAGCGAAGGGAGCAATCGCCTGTTGCGCGACGGCGCCACACCGATCCTGAGCCTGGCTGACGCGCTCACGTTAGGCGGCGTCTCAGCAGATGCTGTCGCGGCCGTGCGCCCGAATGCCGCCGAGCTCACCGAAGACGCGCAATTACTTTGGCGTGCACTATCCGCCAGCGGCCCGCTCTCTGCCGACGCACTTGCCCGAGCAGGCGGGCTCGAGGCGCGTCGCGCTGGACCTGCGCTGGCCGCACTGGAGATCGCGGGATGGGTCGAGATCGATCATGCCGGAGTGATCTTCGCCAAGTAGCTTGAACGGGTGAGCAACACCGCTCGTCACCTTTATGTGCACGTGCCGTTCTGCGCGCGGCGCTGCTCCTACTGCGACTTCGCCATCGCCGTGCGCCGCGACCTACCGATCCACCAGTATCTGGATGCGCTGAGCAACGAGCTGGCACTTCGCCTTGCAGGCGGCTCGCTAGACGTCGACACTGTCTACCTCGGCGGCGGAACGCCGTCGCTGCTCGGCCCAGAAGGCATCCAAGATCTACTGACTCTACTGCGGCGACACGTAACGGCGGCGCCTAACGCTGAGGTCACGATCGAGGCCAACCCGGAGGACGTGACAGACGACTCCGTGGCCGCTTGGCAGAAGGCAGGGATCACACGCGTGTCGTTAGGAATTCAATCCTTTGAGCCTCGCGTGCTGGAATGGATGCATCGGGTGCACGACGCCGCGACGGCACGGCACGCCGCCGGCATCATCGCGCGTGCCGGCCTGGCGTCCTGGTCCCTGGACCTCATCTTCGCGCTTCCTGACCACCTCGAGCGCGACTGGGAAGGCGATCTCGATCAAGCGCTCGCGCTCGATCCGCCCCACATCTCGGCGTACGGCCTAACGGTGGAACCGCATACGGCTCTGTCGAAGTGGGTCGCGCGCGGCGCTGTAGCCGAGGCGCCCGAGCAAAACTACGAAGCACAGTTTCTTGCGACGCACGAGCGACTCGTTGCGGCCGGTCTGGAACACTACGAAGTGTCGAACTATGGCAGGCCCCGCCATGAGAGCAGGCACAACTCGGCCTATTGGACCAAGGCGCCGTACATCGGCGTTGGGCCGTCAGCTCATTCGTTCGACGGACGCGAGCGGCGCTGGAACACGCGCGAATACCAGGCGTGGGCAGCCCAAGCGGCAGCCGGGATCGATCCAATGGCAGGAAGCGAGGTACTAACCGTTGATCAGGGGCTCTTGGAGGACATGTATCTCGGATTGCGCTCGTCCAGCGGTGTCGGCGTTGACCAGATTCCGCCAGAGATCGTCGAGAAATGGCGGGAACAGGGGTGGGCCCAAGCTGAGCGCTCGCGCGTGCGCCTTACGCCGCAGGGCTGGCTCAGACTCGACGCCCTCGTCTCAGCCTTGACCGCTGACTCAAATCATTGCTAGGTTTGCACTTATGCCACGTCCCGAGCTCTCGGATCGCGAACGCCGCGTGCTCGAAGCCGTGATCCAGAGTTATGTGGAAACGGCCGAGCCTGCAGGCTCGCGCAATATTGCGCGACGGTTCGGCCTGGGCGTTTCTCCCGCCACGATCCGCAACACTATGAGCGATCTGGAGGAGAAGGGCTTCCTCTATCATCCGCACACGTCGGCGGGCCGAGTGCCTACTGATCTGGCCTATCGCATTTACGTCGACTCGCTGACTCGAAAGGCCAGCGCGACAGCGGCCGAGACCGGTCGACTGACCGACGAGCTGAGCGGGGTCGGACCATCTTCGACAATCGCAACGATTCTGCGACGCGCCGCGCAGAGCCTGTCGGTCGTATCGCAGGAGCTGGGCGTAGCGTTAGGCCCGCGGCTGGATCACGCGGTCCTGCAGCGGCTCGAGCTGACGCGACTGTCGCATGAGCGTCTGCTGCTCGTTCTGACGCTCCAAGCCGGCGGCGTGCGCACGATTTTCGTCGAGGTTGGCGGACAGATCGCCGATAGTGCCATCGCTGAAGTCGCTCACGTACTCAACGAACGTCTCGCCGGCCTTTCACTCGCGGATATCCGCACGACGCTTGCGTCGCGGGTACGCGATTCGGCGCAGTCGCGCGATGCGCATGAGCTGCTCAACGTCTTCGTACAGGAAGGGGACGTTCTGTTCGACGTCCCGCTCGTCCCGGACGACGACGGGGTCGTGCTGGGGCAGACGTCGGTGCTTGCGGAACAGCCCGAATTCGCGAGCGGCGATAACATGCGGCGATTGATCGCGCTGACAGATCGGCAGGAACAGTTGGCCGAGATGCTGCGTAGACGCAGTGAGAGCTCAGGCATTTCGATTACTATTGGGAACGAGCACGCCGATCCCCGAATGGAGCACCTGACGCTGGTAACCGCGTCGTACCACGCGGGTCCGCTCTCCGGCGTGATCGGTGTGATCGGCCCGACTCGCATGCCGTACGAGAAGGTGATAGCTCTCGTTAGGCACGCCTCGCAACTAGTCTCCGAAGTTCTGCAATGATCCATGGCTGATTTCTATAAGACGCTCAGCGTCTCGCGCGACGCGTCAGACGACGACATCAAGAAGGCGTACCGTAAGCTCGCGGTGAAATACCACCCCGATCGCAACGGTGGCTCTCACGATTCCGAGGAGAAGTTCAAGGCAATTACCGAAGCGTACGACGTGTTGCGCGATCCGCAGAAGCGCGCCGCGTACGATCGATACGGGGAAGACGGCCTCCGTGGAGCAGGGATGCCCGGTGGATTCCACCACGTCGACCTCAGCGAAGCGCTCAACATCTTCATGCGCGACTTCGGAGGCTTCGCCGGAGGTTTGGGCGATCTCTTTGGGAGCGCGCGGCGCTCGTCAGGCGGTCCGCGCGCCGGTGCGGACGTAAAGGTCACGATCGAGTTGACGTTGCCTGAAGTGGCAACTGGTATCACTAAAACTGTCACGGCTAAGCTGCTCGATCCTTGCGATGCGTGCTCGGGCTCGGGTGCAGAAGCCGGAACCAAACCACAACGCTGCCAGACGTGCGCCGGCAGCGGCGAAGTACGCCGCGCGGAGCGCTCCTTCTTCGGCCAGTTCGTGAGCGTCGTGCCGTGTCCGACGTGTTCCGGCGAAGGCGTGGTGATCAACGCCGTCTGTAAGAAGTGCCGTGGCGAGGGACGCATCCGCGGCGAGCACACGATTCCGATTCAGATCCCTGCGGGGGTCGCGACAGGTCAGTACATGACGCTTCGCTCCGTTGGTAATGCGGGTCCTCGCGGCGGACCACGCGGCGACGTTCTCGTCGTATTCGAGGTGCTCGACGACCCGCGCTTCGAGCGCGACGGTGAAGATCTCTACACCGAAGTTCTCGTGTCCTATCCGCAGCTCGTGTTAGGCGCGGACGTCGAAGTACCTGCAGTGCACGGCACATTGCGCGTGCGCATCCCAGCTGGGACGCAGAGCGGACAGATGCTGCAGCTGCGCAGCCGCGGCCTGCCGCGGGTGAATGGCGGTGGCGTTGGCGATCTACACGTGCGCGTGCAGCTCTGGACGCCGAGCTCCCTCGCGCCGGAAGAAGAGGCACTCATCACGCAGCTCGCGACGATGCAGCGCGTGCCGGATCAGCCACGCGAAAAGGGATTCTGGACGCGCATGAAGGAAGCGTTAGGCGCGTGAGCTGGTCGGCGGTTCGCGTACTGCCGAGCGAAGGCCAAGCGGGCCGCGACGCGATCGTCGCGGCCCTTTTTGCGTGCGGTGCACAGGCCGTTGTTGAAGACGGTCCTGCCGTCGTCACTCACTTTCGAGCAACGTCTGACCTCGCACCGATTCGCTCGGCGATTCTCGCAGCCGACCCCGGCGCGGCCATAACCGACGCGCCAATCGTTGATGAAGACTGGAGCGTTGCGTGGCGCTCGCGCGTGCAGGCGCACGACGCTGGATCGTTCACGGTTGCGCCGCCCTGGCTCGCGGATGCGTTCGATCCGGCCCGGACGATCGTGATCGATCCGGGTATGGCGTTCGGCACGGGCGACCACGCGAGCACTCGCGGCGTTCTGCGTCTCCTGCCTCCAATGCTCCAGCGCGGCGATGTTGTGGCGGACCTTGGTGCGGGAAGCGCCGTTCTATCCATCGCTGCCGCCAAACTCGGCGCAGCTCGTGTGTACGCGATCGAATCCGATCCTGATGCGTTCGGCAACGCGACCACGAACGTGAGCATCAACGGCGTCCAAGAGTCGGTCCATCTCATCGAAGGTGATGCGTTCGCCCTTTTGCCACTCGTTGCGCCAGTGCAAGTGATTCTCGCGAACATCATCTCGTCCGTTCTCATCGAACTGCTGCCGATCATCAAGGACTCGCTGACGCGGGATGGTCGCGCCATTTTGAGCGGTGTGCTCGCGAGCGAAAAACTCGAGCTCATTCGAGTCTTCGAGGCAAACAACTGGCAGATACTCGACGAGTGGAGCGAGGATGACTGGTGGACGGTAGCTACGGCCGCGGCTTAGCAGCTTTTTTCTGCACCGATGAGGCGCTGGAACCTGGCGCGACGATCTCGTTAGGCGAAGGGGTCGCGCGGCACATGCGCGCGCTGCGTCTGTCCATCGGCAGCCGCGTGACGGTACTCGACGGCATCGGGCATCGCGCGCAGGGTCGTGTCACGAAAACGGGAACGTCGTCGGCGATGATCGAGATCGATGAAGTGCTGGCGCACTTGCCGCCACCGAGCGTGCATCTCCTGGTTCCGATCGCTGATCGCGACCGAATGCTCTGGTTAGGCGAGAAGGTCGCCGAGCTTGGGACCACGAGTTGGCGGCCGGTGCTCTGGCGTCGCTCGCGCAGTGTGAAACCGCGCGGCGAAGGGATGATGTTCCAGGGACGTTTGCGCGCGCGCATGGTGAGCGCGCTGGAGCAAAGCGCGGGGACGTGGCTCCCGCAGCTGTACCCGGATGCGTCGCTCGATCGTGCGCTCACGGCGCTGCCTCAGGGGTTGCGTCTGGTACTCGATCGAGATGCGGAGAGGAGCATCGCGTCGCTCACAAACATTTCCGCACCAGTGACAATTGCAGTCGGTCCTGAAGGCGGTCTCGAGGCGAGTGAAATCGCGACCCTCGCCGCGGCTCACTTCCAGCCGGTGAGACTGGGCGGCAATATCCTTAGGTTCGAGACAGCAGCGATAGCGGCGCTAGCGATCGTCCGGTCGCTGCTCGACGCACCGAATACCGCCTCGCCCCCATCCGATGTCGCCGACATGTCTATTCTGCAGAATCGTTAGGAAGGAGATCCCGGCGCAGATCGTCGCCGAGGACGAGCACTGCATCGCGTTTCGTGACGTCAGTCCGCAGGCACCGGTTCACGTTCTGGTGGTCCCGCGCGAGCATGTGGATTCGCTGGCCCAGGCCAAGGACCCTGTGGCGCTGGGACGCATCTTGCTAATGGCCGCTGAAGTCGCGCGGGCGGAACGCATCACCGATGGCGGGTATCGTACGGTTCTAAATACGAACGCGGAGGCAGGACAGACCGTCTTTCATCTTCACGCGCATGTGTTAGGCGGGAGGAAGATGACATGGCCGCCTGGATAACGAGAAAGCTCGACCGCGAACCAACGCGGATGACAGTACAACAACGCGCGGACAACAACCTTGTTTGAAGCAAAGCAGTTTGTCCGGCTTTTGTCGCGGTTGTGTCCGCGCTCGTCCGCCGTGTTGCAGTTGATCCTTGCGGCAACGCTGCTCGTGAGCAGCACGTTAGGTGCGCTAGCGGCGCAGCGTTACATGCGTTTAGAACCCAACGTTCCGTACGACGGCCGCTTCACGTTCGCGCGCCTGCGATACGTACGGTATCCCGGGTGGTCGTACGACTATCCGACCATGGAACGGCACCTCATGACCATGGTGCGCGAAGTGACGTCGCTCCAGCCACACATGACGGGCAGCAACATCCACACG
The DNA here is from genome assembly GCA_036003845.1 of Gemmatimonadaceae bacterium. Lineage (GTDB taxonomy): Bacteria > Gemmatimonadota > Gemmatimonadetes > Gemmatimonadales > Gemmatimonadaceae > DASYRX01. The sequence continues at coordinate 13,368 of DASYRX010000009.1, forward strand.
ATGGATGACCCCGAGCTGCTCAAGTATCCCGTCGCTTACCTCTCCGAACCGGGATACTGGATTCCCAGCGAATCAGAGGTCCTCGGCCTGCGCACGTATCTCGCGAAAGGCGGCTTCCTGATCGTGGACGACTTCATGCGCGGTGAGTGGATGAACTTCGAATATCAGATGCGACGGGTGCTGCCTAACGCGCGCATCGACAGGCTGAACGTATCACATCCGATCTTCGACACGTTCTTCCACATCCGCACGTTAGAGATGAAGTACCCGCACGACCCATATCTCGACGCCGAGTTTCTCGGGATCCACGAGAACAACGATCCCACGAAGCGGTTGTCCGTGATCATCAATTACAACAACGATATCGGCGACTATATGGAGTGGTCGGACGACGGCTGGTGGCCGGTGAACATCACGAACGAGGCGTACAAGTTCGCCATTAACTACATCATCTACGGATTAACGCGGTAAGACCAAAGAAGTCCACCGCGGACGAACGCGACCGAACGCGGACAAGGGCAAAACAGCGTGTTTTTGGGAAAAAAGGTCGGGGCCGTCTGGGCTGTTTCTCCGTGTTGGTCCACGCTGGTCCGCGGTGATGTTTTTGCCCTTCGCCCCGTTGACCAGCCGGCCGGCCGCGCCCTAGACTAAAGGCTTGTTCAACCAGGCCGCGAGGCGGCCGCCCAGGGGGAATCACGTTTGTCCGAAGTCATTATTCACGACGAAGAAAATTTCGAGCGCGCGCTCAAGCGCTTCAAAAAGAAGATCGAGAAAGCCGGAATACTTTCCGATCTTCGCAAGCACCGACACTATGAAAAACCGTCGGAGCGCCGGAAGCGCAAAATGAACGCGGCTCGACGCAAAGGCCGCCGGCCGCGGTCGGCCTGATCTCGTCGCGACGGCCGCGCCCACGTTAGGCGCCGCCGTGATCGCATCCCCCGTCCTCTCGAGCCCGGTCCGGCGCGCACGCCAGATCGGGCTCGCCGCGTCTCTCCACTGCTCGCCGTGAATCGCCACGCCCTCGCGGTTCTCGAGTTCCCTCGGGTACTCGACCTTGTGGCCGAACGCTGCGCGTCCGGCCTCGGCGCGGAGCGCGTCCGGGCCCTCATGCCGCAGGACGATCGCGCTGTGCTCGAGCGCGAGCACGGTCGTGTCGCCGCAATCCGAGCGCTACTGGAGGGGGACGTCGGTTGCCCATCGGAGACGATTCCCGACCTGGGCAAGGCGCTGAACCAATTACGCGTTGTCGGAAGCGTGCTCACGGGGCAATCGCTCGTCGGAGTCGCGATACTGCTGCGCTCGTCGCGCCTAACGAAAATGGCGCTGGCGGATGAGCGGCAGCCTGCCATGGCGATCGCGCTCTTGGCTGACTTGCGGGACCGACTGGTCGTCGCGGCGCGCGATGAAGACCGTCTTACGCGCGCGCTCGAGCCCGATGGCACCCTGCGCGACGATGCGTCTCCGCTGCTTCGCAAACTGCGGCGCGAGCTGCGCGCTGGCGAAGGTGAGCTCGTATCACTGCTCGAACGCACGATGCAGCGTCTCGATCCGCATCATCGTGTTGCCGATATGTCTGTCACTATGCGCAACGGTCGCTGGGTGATTCCCATCCGGCGCGAGGCGCGTACAGTCGTCGGTGGTCTCGTGCACGACGCTTCGGCGACAGGCAACACGCTCTTTGTCGAGCCGCCGGCCGCCATCGAGGCCTGCAACCGTTTGCGGGAGCTGGAAGCGGAGGAGGTTGCCGAAGTCGAGCGGCTGCTCGCCGAGCTTACAGACGCCGTTCGACCGCTTCACCGGCAACTCGAGGCCGCCTCTGACGCGCTGGTCGAGCTGGACACGCTTCGCGCACGCGCTCGGTTCGCGCTCGATCTTCGCTGCGGGGGCGTATCGCTCGATGAGGCTGGGACGGGATTCGCGATCAAGAACGGCCGGCACCCGCTGCTGCTAGCGCAAGGGATCGCTGTCGTTCCGTTCGATCTGAGCATGGCACCTAACGAGCGCACGCTGCTCGTGTCCGGCCCGAACACCGGCGGTAAGACCGTCCTTCTCAAGTGCCTCGGGCTCCTTGCAGCACTGGTGCAAAGCGGCATTCCGGCACCCGTTGCCGACGGCAGCCGCCTCGGCGTCTTCGACGATATCTTCGCCGACATCGGCGACGAGCAGTCCATAGAAGCCAGCCTCTCCACGTTTAGCGCGCACGTGAAGAACCTCGCTGAAATCCTGGACCGCGCGACGCCGCGTTCGCTCGTGCTCATCGACGAGCTTGGATCGGGAACCGATCCTGTCGAGGGGGCCTCGTTAGGTGGTGCTATTCTGGAGGAGCTCACTCGGCGTGGCGTCCTGACGGTTGCCACGACGCACCTCGGCGCGCTCAAAGACCTCGCCGGCGAGACCCCCGGCGTCGTGAATGCATCACTTCAGTTCGACGAAGAAGCCCTGAGCCCGACCTATCATCTAATCAAGGGGTTGCCGGGCCGCTCATACGGCATTCGGATCGCGCGGCGGCTCAGACTGTCCGACGCGATCATCGCCCGCGCCGAGGAGCGCGTGCCGAAGGCCGAACGCGACGTAAATGCGCTGCTGGCGAGCCTCGAGGAACGCGATCGTGCGCTCGCCGAGCGTGAGCGCGACGTCGCGTCGTCTCAGGAATCCGCGTCGGCGCGCGCGAAACGCCTAGCGGAGCGCGAACGGCACGTGCGAGACCGCGAGCGCAATGTCGAACGTCAGTCGAGGCAGGAAGCGCGACGCTATCTCCTGGACGCTCGGGCCGATATCGAGCGGACGATCCGATCGCTCAAGAAGACAGAGTCGGATCAGCTGGATGAAGCGGCGCGCGCCGCACGTCGTTCTGTCGAGGAGATGGCCGAAGCGCACTCCAAAGGCCTCGAGGCGCTGGACGCCGCGGAGCGCACCAGCGCGGCACCTAACGCGCGAGCAATGCCCGGCGAGCTCGCGGCCGGCGACACGGTGGATGTCCTGTCTCTTGGCGGGCGCCCCGCGCTCGTCGTTGAAGTTCGCGGTGACGCCGCCCTGGTGGCGTTCGACGCAGTCAAGTTGACCGTTTCGCTATCGGATGTGCGTCGCAGCGCTGCGGGTGCCACGCCCGAGACGCGAGTACCGGTGCTCGGTGATGTCCCGGAGGTTCGGGCGAGTAACGAGATCGACGTGCGCGGGATGCGGGTGGACGAAATCGACGATCTCGTTATGCAGGCGCTCGATGCGGCGATCCGCGCCGACCTCAAGTCGCTGCGCATCATTCACGGCAAAGGGACGGGCGCGCTGCGCGCAAGGGTCGCGGAGATGCTCCAGAAGGACACGCGCGTCGCATCGTTCCGTCTTGGCGCCTGGAACGAGGGCGGTGCCGGCGTTACCGTAGCAGAACTGTGATTCCAGACGAGGAAGTCGATCGCATCCGCGAGTCGGCAGACATCGTTCAGATAATCGGCGAGCACGTTGCTCTCCGTCGCGTGGGGAACGACTGGCGCGGCCCGTGTCCCTTTCATCAAGGGACGCATCGCAACTTCTCGGTCTCGGCGCGCCGCAAGCTGTACCACTGCTTCGTCTGCGACGAGAAAGGGAGCGTCTTCACGTTCCTGCAGCGGCGACTGGGGGTGGATTTCCCAACCGCCGTGCGGATGGTGGCCGAGAAGTCGGGGCTCGAAGTGCGTGAAGTGCGGCAACAGCGCGAGGGTCCCGATCCGCGCGAGCCGCTGTGGGAGATCCAGACCGCGGCGGCGGAATTCTTCACGTCCGTGCTTTGGGACGATCCGTTAGGCGCACCAGCGCGTGAGTACATCGCGGAGCGCGGCGTCTCCAAGGAGCTGGCCGATCGCTTCGGGCTCGGCTTCGCACCGCGCGAGATCGGTCTGCTGCGCGCGCATCTGACCTCGTTAGGCTACGAGGAGCCGAAGCTCCTGGAAGCGGGATTGCTCGTCCAGCGCGACGAGGGGACCGAGCCGCGCCCACGCTTCCGCGGCCGGCTCATGTTCCCGATTCACGACCTGGCCAGCCACGTTGCCGGCTTCGGCGGCCGTCTCATCGGACCGGGCGAGCCCAAGTACCTCAACTCGGCCGAGTCGCCGATCTTCGTCAAGGGAAAGCTGCTATACGGATTGCACACCGCCCGTTTAGCGGCGCGGCGCGAGGATCGCATCCTGCTCGTCGAGGGCTACTTCGATGCGCTGCGGATCGTCTCCGCCGGGCTGGAAAGCGTGGTGGCGCCGTTAGGCACCGCGCTCACCGGCGATCAGGCGCAGCTTCTCACGCGCTACACGAAGAACACCTATTTGTTGTACGACGGGGACTCGGCCGGACTCAAAGCCACATTCCGAGCCGGTGACGAGCTGCTACGCATGGGGGCCACGGTTCGCGTCGTGACGTTCCCCGAAGGGGATGACCCCGACACGTTCGTCGCACGCAACGGCGGCGAGGCCCTCGAGAAGCTGCTGGACCGCTCGCTCGACGTGTTCGAGAGAAAAATGCAGATCCTCGAGCGGGGTGGGTGGTTCGCGGATCTTCCGAAGCGTCGTGCCGCACTGGATCGATTGCTGCCGACGTTGCGCGCGACGGCTGATCCGTTGCTGCGCGAGCTCTATATTGCGAGAGCGTCCGAAACGTCTGGCGTCGATCGGACGGTGCTCGCTCGGGAGGTGGGTAGTGGTCAGCCGGCTGAAACCCCGGCGCGAGGAGTTGAGCCTCGCAATGCGCCTCCTCCCATGAGGGGCGCTGTTGCTGGGGGGGGAACGCCAGAACGAATCGTGCGTCGTGGCGACTTGGGGCGGCGCCCCACAGCGCGCGCAACGCCGGGAGCGGCAGCTGAGCGCGAGCTAGTGAGAGCGCTACTCAGGTTACCGCAGCTGGCGCCAAGTGCCGGTGAACGTTTACGATCGCACGCGATCACCCTGCGTGATGCACGTTACCGTGAGATCCTGGAGCTATTAATTGCGCGTGGAGGAGAAGTTACACCTGAAATGGTCGCGAACGGCGGCGTGTTGAGCGACAACGCGATGTCGACGTACGACGAGCTTGTCGCCGCTCCCGACGCGATTCAGGACGTACAGCGGACGATCGACGACGCGATCGCTCGGCTCAGGGTGCGCGCTCTCGAGGACGAGGCGGCGGATATCGATCGTCAGGTAGCGATCGCAAACGCGTCGGAGCAGGATGCGCTGATGCAACGCAAGACGCTGATCCGGGACGAGATAAAATCGTTAGGCGGCATCGGAGCTCGGCGCTATGGGGTCCGAGGGCGCTGATCTGATGACAGGAGGCGTAGTGACACCTGAGATTCAACAACTGCTGGGACTACAGGCGGTCGATGATCGCGTGGACGCGCTGCAGCGCGAGTTGGATGCGCTGGCGCCGCGACGCAAAGCCCTGGATGACGCGCGTGCTTCGGCACAGGCTGAACTGGCGGCGACAGAAAGCGGTATCGTTAACGACGACAAACGCCGCCGCGAGCTGGAGGAGCGGCTTACGGATCATCGCTCGAAGCAGGAGCGCAACCTCGCCGCGCTGGATCAGGTAAAGCGCATCCGCGAGGCGACAGCTGCGATGGCGCAGGTCGAGGCCGGCAGGCGTGTGCTGATCGAGGAAGAGCAGGAGCTGGATACGCTTGTTAGGCGCGTCGTCACCTCGCGCGACTATGCCGTCAAGCAGCGTCGCGCGATCGAAGCGCTGGAAACGGCGCAAGCCGACGAGCGCAAATCGCTGGATGAGGAAGGGGCACGCATTGCTGGAGAGTTGGCGAAGGCGCAGGCGGATCGCGCGCAGCAGGCGGGGGGGATCGGCCGTACAATCCTTTCGCGCTACGATCGCATCCGCGCTCGGCGCCGCGGCCACGCCGTTTTTCCGCTCTCGGGCGGTGCGTGTGCCTGTTGCGACACGGCGATCCCGATGCACCGGCGGAATGCGATGGCGACATCCGGCGGCATTGATGTCTGCGAGGCTTGCGGCGTGCTGCTCTACGCGGAGAAATGATGCTTGTTGCGTCACTCGCGCATTTCTAAGTTGCGCGTGTGACGCTCCCTTCAACCGTGCCTTGGGTTCGACCTGCGGCTCGCTGGGTTTTTTCTCCGGACGCGGATGAAGCTGTCGTGCGTCTGCTGGAACAAGAGGTCAAACTCCCCGCTCGCGTGTGCGCGCTTCTCGCGGCCCGCGGTTTCGGCGGACCAGACGCCGCTAAGCTCTATCTTCGTCCGCGACTAAACCAACTGATCGACCCCGCGCGAATGACGGGGGTCGACACAGCGGTGGCGCGCATCTCCCGCGCGATTGACACCGGCGAGCGCATTCTTGTGCACGGCGACTACGACGTCGACGGGATGTGCTCCACGACAATCATTACGCGCACGCTGCAAGCGCTGGGCGGGCAGGCGATTCCATTCATCCCGCACCGGCTCACTCACGGCTACGACCTAACGAGCGCCGGCGTTCAGGCCGCGAAGGACAATGGTGTAACGCTCGTCATCACGTGTGACTGCGGCACGAGCGCGCTGCAACCGGTTGTGGAGCTCAAGGCGGCTGGGATCGACACGATCATCTGCGATCACCACCTACCCGGTGGGCCACTCCCCGCGGCCGTCGCCGTGCTCAATCCGCGCGCGCCGAACTGTGAGTACCCGGACAAGGATCTCTGCGCGGCGGGCGTCGTGTTCAAGCTCGCGCAAGCCCTGCTCCGAGCGCGCGGCCGGAGCGACACGTTCGCCATGCGTATGCTGGACCTCGTGGCGCTCGCCACGGTGGCGGACGTCGCTCCGCTGCGGAACGAGAACCGTATTCTCGTTAGGTACGGGCTGCGGCTACTTCAGGAAACGAGCAACGTGGGACTGCGTGCGCTTATCCGCGCCGTCGGGCTCGAAGGACGTGAGATCAACGCCGGACGCGTAGGCTTCGTGCTCGCGCCGCGGCTGAACGCTGCGGGTCGAGTGGGGCACGGCATAGCGGGAGTGGAGCTGCTACTCGAGCGCGACGAAGACGCTGCTCTCTCACGCGCACGCGAGCTGGAAGAGTTGAACCGCGAACGCCAGGCGATCGACAGGCAGACGCTGGACGAAGCGAGATCGATGGCCGAACAGCTGGATCTGGAATCGACGTACGGCATCGTGCTCACGTCGCCGTCGTGGCACCCGGGCGTCATCGGGATTGTGGCGTCGCGCCTCGTCGAGGAGTTCACGCGGCCGGTCATCCTTATCGCGACCGATGCCGGCATTGGCAAAGGCTCCGGCCGATCGACGTCGCGCTTCGATCTGCACGGCGGGATCCTCGCCTGCCGCGAACATCTGGAGCGCTTCGGAGGTCACCGCGTCGCCGCAGGGCTCACGATCGCGCAGGAGAATGTGGCAGCGTTCACCGCGGCATTCAACGCCGTGGCGCGCGAGCGCCTAACGGCTGAGGATCTCATCCCGGAGCAACGCGTCGATCTCGAGGTCCCCTTCGACGACGCGCTCTGGAAGCTCGAGGGCGCGGTGCGGCATTTCGAGCCCTTCGGGATGGGGAACCCGGCGCCGACATTTCTTTCGCGCGGGCTCACGCTCGTGGGGCCGCCGCGCACGGTCGGCGCCGATGGACTCAAGCTGGCGCTTCGCGGGGAGCAGGGCTCACTCGAGGCGATCGGCTGGGGGATGGCCGATCTCGCCGCGACGCTCGTGCCCGGCACCGTGCTGGACGTCGCGTACCGCCTGGAGCGGGACGAGTATCAGGGAGAAGAGCGGATCGTCGCCAGGCTCTGCGCGGTGCGCGCCTAACGCGTGCGCATCATCGCCGGCGAGTGGGGTGGCCGGTCGATCCGCGTGCCGCGCGACGCGCGCGTCCGTCCTACCGCCGATCGGGCGCGTGAAGCGTGGATGTCGATCGTGCAACCCTCCCTCCCTGGCGCGAAGGTGCTCGATCTCTTTGCCGGGTCGGGAGCGTTGGGGCTCGAGGCCCTGTCTCGCGGCGCGGCCAGCGCCGACTTCGTCGAGATTACGCCGGCAGTTCTCCAGACGCTGCGTGACAACATCGAGAGCCTGGGTGCCGTAGATCGCGCGCACGTGCATCGCGCCGACGCGCTGCGTTTCGCCGATAAACTCGAGCCCGGGGAGTTTGACGTCGCCTTTGCCGATCCACCGTACAACCTTGGCATGGCAAAACGCCTAACTTCACTCTGGCTGCGTCGTCCGTTCGCCGCGATACTTGGCGTCGAGCATGACACGCACGAAAAGCTGCCGGACGGCGGCGATATGCGTGTGTACGGCGGCACCGCAATCACCCTCTACCGAGCCTAACGACGCATGCCGACCATCGGCGTCTACGCGGGCAGCTTCGATCCCATCACGCGCGGTCACGAGGACTTAATCCGTCGCGCACTCACGTTCGTCGACACGCTGATCGTGGCCGTCACGACGAACGTGAACAAGCAGCCCTTATTCTCCGTCGCTGAACGCGTCGCGATGATCCGCACGGCAATCGGCGAGGAGAGCCGCGTAGACGTGCAGACGTTCGAGGGCTTGCTCGTCGACTTTGCTCGCACGAGCGGTGCGAAGCTGCTCATCCGCGGTCTGCGCGCTGTGTCGGACTTCGAGTACGAGTATCAGATGGCCTTGATGAACCGGCACCTCGAGCCGGTGCTGGAAACGATCTTCATGGTGCCGACGCTCGATACGTCATACATCTCCTCGAGTCTCGTGCGCGAGATCGCGCGGTTCGGCGGCTCCCTGCAATCGCTCGTGCATCCGGAAATCGCGGCGGCGCTGGAGCGCCGCGCGCGCGGCTCGTAATCCAGGGACTGCGGTGCATCCGTTCATCGCGGAAGTGCGCAGGCGCGCGTCCGCACAGCGCGTGCGGCTGGCGCTCGCCGAGTCGTGGGATGACCGCGTGCTCCACGCAGCCAGCTTCCTCGCCCGCTGGGGAATCGCAGAGCCCGTCCTCGTGCTGGATCCCGAGCGACCAGATTCGCACGCGGCTGCCAAGTCAGTTGGCGTCGATATAATCGATCCGCTGACGCACGGCGGCTTAGAGGAGCTGGAGGACGAGCTGTTGCAGCGACGGCGCCGCCGCGAAGGAGGCCTAACGACTGAGGAAGCCGCTCGCCTCGCCCGCGAGCCGCTCTTCTACGCCGACCATCTCGTGCGCCGCGGCGAGGTCGCCGGGAGCGTCGCCGGCTGCGTGTACACAACAGCGGAGGTCCTGCGCGCGGCGATCTGGCTTGTGGGACCGGCGCCGGGTGTGGCCACCGTTTCCAGCGCGTTCTACATGGCCACGCGCGCCTTCCGCAGCGATCAGCCTGAAATCGTCACCTTCGCCGATTGCGCGGTGGTGCCGCAGCCCACGGCCGAACAGCTGGCCGACATCGCGATTGCAGCTGCGCGTGATAGAAAGCGCATTGTGGGTGACGATCCGATCGTCGCCTTTCTGTCATTCAGTACACTCGGAAGCGCGACGAACGAATCGGTCGAGCGCGTGCGTCGCGCCGTCGCCATCACCCGTGAACGCGACAGTTCGCTGCGTATCGACGGCGAGCTACAGGCAGATGCGGCGCTGATGCGAGAAGTCGCAGCGCGAAAAGCCCCGGCGAGCCCGGCTGCAGGTTTAGCGAACGTTCTCATCTTCCCTTCGCTCGACGCAGGGAACATCGCGTATAAGTTGATTGAACGAGTAGCGGGTGCGTTTGCGATCGGTCCGATCGTTCAAGGACTTGCACGTCCGTGCTCCGATCTGTCGCGAGGCGCCTCCGCTGACGACATTATCAACGTCGCCGCGATTACTGCCCTGCAATCGCACGACGTGGGGGCGTGAACAGGCAGGCCTAACGGAGAAAGGCAAATGAGTTTTGCAATACATAAGGAGGGTGATGTCTGCGTGGTGAGCGTGGAGGGGCAATTGATCGTTGGCAATCGCCAGGAACTCAAGCAGAAGGTGCTGGATGAAATCGAGCGTGGCGAACGCAAGTTTTTAGTCGACTTCAGTCAAACCGGATACATCGACAGCTCGGGTCTCGGCGTGCTCGTCTCGCTGTCCAAGAAGATTCGTGAGCATGGTGGCGAGCTGCGCCTAACCAACCTCAACGAAGACTTGAAGACGCTTTTCGAGCTGACCAAACTCGACACGCTGTTTCAGATCGCGGAGACTCGCGAGCGCGCGCTGGAAAGTTTCTAGGCGCAGCGAGATCCGTCGCCTAACTAGCACCGTGGTCAATCTGCCGGTCCCCCCATTCTCCGGCTCCGCTTCCGCTCCACGCGAGTGGGCCGTGTTACCGTACGATCTTCGCTTCCCGAGCGACGTGCGCTTCGTGGAACGTGCCGTCGAGCTTGTCGTCGACCGCTGCCGCTCGGCGGGTTTTCCCGCGCACGCGCTCGCATTCAACGTTCGCGTCGCGCTGACGGAGGCGCTGTCGAACGCGATTCTTTATGGCAATCGCGAGGACGAGAGCAAAGCGGTGCGCGTTACGGCCAGTCTCACCGATGCGGGGCTCGTGCTGGAGGTCTATGACCAGGGCACTGGATTCAACCTCGACGAATGCACGAATGACCCGACGCGACTGGAGAACCTCCTGCGCGAGGATGGACGCGGACTATTCCTGATGCGGCGCCTGATGGATCGGGTGGAGCAAGTATCGAATGGCGATAACATGGTTCGCCTAACGCTCCGTCGCACGTGAAGGAGCTCGGGGCGATCCTCGATCGCTTCGCGGACGCGCTGGGCTGTCCAGCTGTCGTGTGGCAGCACTCCGATTCAAACGACGCACTCATCGCCGACTACGGACATCCGGGGACGCCGCTCTTTCCTTCGGCGCTCGCGTGGGCAGCCTCACCAATGCCAGCGGAGGTATTGAGCGACGAAGGCGTCTTTATCGTCGCCGGCATTCCCGGTCCCAAGCGGGCCGTGCTAACGTTAGGCCCAACGCAGCATCCGACGCCGCAGCTGCACGCGTACGCCGCTTTTCTCGCTCCGGTCATCGCGCATTTTTACCAGTCCGCGCTGGAGGTCGAGCACGCGGCGTGGGAGCTCGCCGAGCGCTATGAAGAGATCAATCTGCTCTACACGACGAGCGAGATCCTCGGCCGCACGGTTTCGTTGGAAGAGGCGACGCGGCGCATTTTGAGCGAGATTTGCGAGACAGTTGGAGCGCGCCGGGCGGCGATTCTCGTGCACGATCGAATCACCGACACGCTGCAGGTCGTGACAGCGCTCGGGTTCGATGCAGAGGACGCCATCCCGATCGCGTCCAGCGATCCGAACGCCGTGTCTGCACGCGTTTTCCGCGAGCAGCGTGCCTTGCTCGTTGAGGAAGGTGAGATGCCGTGCGAGGCCGAGCGGCCCTACCGGCGTGGAATGCTGCTATCTGTTCCGATTTTGTGGACGAACCCTGGCTCGTCATCCGGCCTGCCGTTAGGCGTCGTGAACCTATCGGAACGCCGCACAGGGGAGACGTTCAGCGCCGGCGACGAAAAGCTCGTATTCTCGATCGCGACGCAGATCGGCACGGCGATCCAGAACACGCGTCTCGTGCGTGCGTCCGTGGCGCAGCAACGCTTGCAGCAGGAGATGCAACTGGCGCACGACCTGCAAATGAAGCTGCTGCCTAGTGTGGAGAGCGTCGCTCCGGAAGCGACAGTCGCGGCGCGAGTGGCGCCGGCAGACAGCGTGGGCGGGGACTTCTATCACCTCTTCCGATTGGACGGTGGACGCACGGGTGTGCTGATTGGAGACGTTTCCAGCCACGGCTACCGCGCGGCGCTGATCATGGCGCTCGCGATGAGCGCCGCGGCGATTCACGCGGCGGTGACGGAAGCGCCGGCGGACCTCCTCAATCGCATGCGGACGTCACTTCAGGAGGAGTTGTCCACGACCGAGATGTTCATCTCGATGTTCTATGCCGTGATCGATCCCAAGGCAGGGCGCATCCGTTATGCGAACACCGGACATCCCCATGCCTTCATCGTACGCGGCAATGGCGTCGCCCAGCGCCTGGCGGCACTGGATCCGCCGTTAGGCATGCAGGCGAGCCGGCCTGCGGAATCGGAACAGCCCTGGCGCGCCGCCGACGACCTGCTCGTCCTGTTCACTGACGGCCTCAGCGACGCACGCGACCGCTTCGACCGCAAGCTCGGTGAGCAGCGCTTGCTGGATCTGGTGCGCGAGGCGCGCGACGAGCGTCCCAGCGCAGTCGTCGATCGCGTCTTCTCGATGGTGCAGGCGCATACGGTCGGAACGCCGCGGCGCGATGACCTCACGCTCGTTGTAGCGCGTACATAACAGCAACTACTTTCACCGCGGACTAACGCGGACTAACACGGACAAGAGCACTCTGGGGTTAGTTCACAAAAGTCCGCGTTCGTCCGCGTCTTGTCCGCGTCCGTCCGCGGTGAAGCGGTTAAGCTTTTTCAGATGAAACATCGGGCTCGGAAACGGCTGGGACAGCATTTCCTCAACGATCGGCGCGTTCTCGCGCGCATTGTCGAAGCGTTGGACCCGAGGCCTAACGAGACGATCATCGAGATCGGACCGGGCCAGGGAGCATTGACAGAGCAGCTCGCCGCGCGTGCCGCGCGCCTCGTAGCCATCGAGCTGGATCGCGACCTCGCAGCCGGGCTGCGACAGCAGTTCGCCGACCGGCCGAACGTGCGGATCGTGGAAGGCGACGTGCTCGATATCCGACTCGCGGAGTTGAGCGACGGGGCGCAATGGAGCGTTACGGGAAACGTCCCGTACTACATAACGACGCCGATCCTCTTTCATGCGCTGGCCTCGCCTCGGCCGCGTCGGATCGTTTTGCTCGTCCAACGCGAGGTCGGCGATCGCCTCGCTGCCGCAGCGGGGAGCGAAGCGTACGGCGCGCTGTCGGCGACTGCGCAGGCCGTCGCGCGCGTCGACCGTCACGGGCGCGTCCCAGCCGGTTCGTTTCATCCCAAACCAGCCGTCGATTCGGTGATTGTGAGCCTAACGCCGCTGGATGAGCCAATCGTGACAGCCGACGAAGAGCCGGCGTTCAAGACGCTCGTTCAAGGCGCGTTCTCCCAGCGACGCAAGCAGATGTTACGCGTCGTGCGCAGCTTGTTCGATATCTCGGCAGAGCAGGCGACGGCGCTACTCGACGCGTGTGCGATCGACGTCAGTGTTCGCCCTGAGGTCTTGGCTCCGCAGACTTTTGCCGATCTGCTGCGCGCGGCCAAGCGCGCGGGATTCGAACAGTTGCCCGAAACTAGCGGTCGCCGCCCAAGCCGCTCGCGGAGCGGTTCGACAGAGCGAAGCTGAGTCCTTCCAGCTCCATCGCCATGTTCACGCTGCGCAGCGCGACGTCGTTAGGGACGCGCAGCTGAACTGGAGCGAAGTTGAGAATCGCGCGTATGCCGGCGCGCACCAGTCGATCGACCAGGCCTTGCGCGTCTTCGCCGGGCACCGTGAGCACTGCGATGTCGGGCTTGTCGCGCTGCACGTCGCGTTCGATATGCGCGATGTCTCGCACTGTGTGCTGTTCCCCGGTCACTGAAACGACCTGACCGACTTTCTGCGGGTCGCGGTCATACACAGCTGTCACGAGGAAGCCGCGTCGCTTGAATCCTTCGTATTGCGCCAAGGCTGTGCCGATTTTTCCCGCTCCCACAATGATCACGCTCCATTGCCGCGCGAGGCCGAGGATGTCGCGCAGAGAGTCAGTAAGCTCGTCCACCGCGTAGCCGAGTCCGCGTTTGCCGAAGGAGCCGAAGAAGGACAGGTCTTTGCGGACCTGCGCTGACGTCGTCCCGCCGCGCTTCGCCAGCTCATCGCTCGAGATTGTCGTGACTCCGCGCCGCGCTGACTCTTCGAGAAAGCGCAGGTAGGCGGAGAGACGACGGACGGTGCTATCAGCGATGCGTTTCACGACTGCGAGAGTGGAGCGAGTGGGCCAGGTCGGTAGGGATGCCTTGTGAATCGTTTCACAAGATAGCAATCCACTGGTGTCGATACCAGTTAGATGGGCTGCTCCAGTTGGTCATGCATCGCAACAAACAGCTTGGAGTCTGCAGTGATGAGTCGTCCGTACTCTGAACTACTCCTCACGCATCACAGACCACTGCGGACTCCAAGCTGCTGTTCATCTGCGAGGGACTTCGGGCCGACAGGGAGCCGACGAAACCCGTCCTTCGGCACGGTTACATTTGGCCATGCCCGTCAACATTCCGTCGGAAATCGGCCAGCTGAAGTCGGTCCTCGTGCACACACCCGGCGAGGAGCTGCTTGCAGTTACGCCATCTACGGTCGCCGACTACCTGTATGTCGACATCATCGACGTCGAGGGAGCGAATCGAGAGCATCGCCGATTCGTCGCCGTGCTCGAGCGCTTTGCGACAGTGCTGCAGGTTGGCGATCTCCTGCGTGATGTGCTGGACGACCCACAGGCGCGTGACTCGGTCATCCGTGAGACGATGGACTTCTATCCGTCCGAGCCGCTGGGGCGGGAATTGGCCGAGGCGTCGGCGGAGACTCTGTCGCGCTGGCTCATCGAGGGGCGACGCGACGCGCCCGGCCCGTTAGGCAGCGCGCTCAACGCCGAGGGGTATCAGCTTCCTCCGTTGCCGAACCTGTACTTCACGCGCGACACAGCGATGGCTGTGAACCAGCACGTGCTGATCGGCGCCATGCGCCACGGCGTGCGCTGGTCGGAAGAGCTCATCATGAGAGCGCTCTTTCGGCATCACCCCGCGCTCGCAAATCGCGGCGTGCTCTACGACGGCTCGGCGGAGCGGCGATTGTCGTATTCACTCGAGGGCGGCGACGTTCATCCGCTGCGCCCCGACACGGTCATGCTCGGCTTCAGCGACCGTTCGAGTCCGGCGGGAATCGACCATCTCGCCCGTCTGCTGTTCGAGCAGACGACGGTTGAGAATCTGGTTGTGGTGGTCATGCCCAAAGAGAACACTGCGATTCACTTGGACATGATCTTCACACAAGTCGATCGCGAACTATGTGTGATCTACCCGCCGCATTTCCTGGGTCCCGAGCGGCTGACTGTGCTCGTCTGGCGTAAGGGAGAGTCGCAGCTTCGGGAGTCGCCTAACGTCTTCGCCGCGCTGGAAGAGTGTGGCCTGCATATGGAGCCCATTCTCTGCGGAGGCAACAAGCGGAACATGCAGGAGCGCGAGCAGTGGGCGTCGGGGTGCAACTTCATGGCGTTGCGTCCGGGACTTGTCACGTCGTATGCGCGAAACGAGGCGACGCTCCGTGAGATGGAAAAAATGGGCTTCTCGCTCGTGTCGTCGGTTTCGTTCCTGACCGGAGGGCGCCGCTTAGGCGATTCCGACCGCGCGGTGATTACGTTCGAGGGGAGTGAATTGGTGCGTGGAGGCGGTGGCCCGAGATGCATGTCTTGCCCCGTGGAGCGCGACGACCCATGGACGTAGGATTAGCCTAACGTGAATCTGCAATGCACGGGCGCCGTGCCGCTGGATGAGCTTCCGTTCGTCGTCGTCGATACGGAAACGACGGGAACCAGCATCTGGGGCGGCGATCGCGTGACCGAGGTGGCGACGGTACAAGTGAGGGGTGGGGAGGTTGGCGAGGCCTGGAGCACACTGATCTATCCGCAGCGGCCAATTCCGCTGTGGATCACGTCGCTGACTGGCATCACGGATGAGATGGTGCGAGATGCCCCCCCATTCTGGACAGTCGCCGAGCAGGTCCGGTCCACGTTAGGTCGCGGCATCTTCGTCGCGCATAACGTCGGCTTCGACTGGCGCTTCTTGAATGCCGAGTTGGAGCGAACGACGGGAGATGGCTTCGTGTTGGATGGCCGGCGGCTCTGCACGGTGCGTCTCGCGCGCGTTTTCTTGAGGAAACTCGAGCGCCGCTCGCTGGATCATCTCGCGAGCTACTACGGCGTTTCGATCAGAGAACGGCACCGCGCGTTAGGGGACGCCGTCGCGACGGCGCATTGCTTCACCTACCTCCTCGAAGCGGCGCGGCGACTGGGTATCAAAACGTTGGATGATCTCGAGGCGCATATCGCGGAGTGGCGCAGTCGTCATCGAGGGCGGCGAAGAAAGCGACGTTCGTTTCTGCCGTCTTCCTTCGTGCCGACGCACATCGCGTGACTCCGTTAGGCCCGCTCGTGCAGTCGCGTTCGCTCGGCGGCTGGCGTATCCACGCGATTCAGGCTGGCGGCCAGAAGCTCGACGGCGGTGCGATGTTCGGCGTCGTTCCGAAGCCTCTGTGGCAGCGGCGCATCGCGCCGGATGAGCGCAACCGCATCCAGTTAGGCATGCGCTGTCTGTTGATCGAGCATCCCGATGGGCTCGTGCTCATCGACAGCGGGGCGGGCAACAAGGAGAACGAGAAGTTTCGCGAGATCTACGGTCTCGAGAATGGCGGGAGCGACGGCCGCACCTGGTTGGAAGACGGAGTGCGAGAGGCTGGCTTTGCCGTCGACGATGTTCGGATTGTCATCAATACGCATTTTCACTTCGATCACGCCGGCGGCAACACATATGAGGACGCTGATGGCGTCGTGCGCGCGTCATTCCCGAATGCGAAGTACATCGTACAGAGCGGCGAGTATGACTTCGCGACGCGACCTAACGAGCGGACGTCGGCGAGCTATTTCAGCCGCAACTGGGACTGCATCCGCGAAGCCGGCCGATTGGAGTTGGTCGAGGGCGAGCCCGAGATCATGCGTGGAATCCGGCTCATGCGCACGCCGGGGCATGTCCCGCATCACCAATCGGTACTGCTCGCGAGCGAGGGGGAGACGGCTTTTTTTCTTGGCGACGTGTGTCCGACGGCTCACCATCTGCCGCTGCCGTGGATCATGGGGTATGACGTCGAGCCCCTGGTCACGCTGGAGTCCAAGAGACGTATCCTGACGCGCGCGCGCGATGAGGGGTGGTTGGTGATCTTCGAGCACGACGCCGCCGTTACGTGGGGGCGCGTGGTCCATGACGGTAAGGCCTTCGCGCTAGATAATGGCGCCCAATGACCAAACTGCTTCACCGCGGACACACGCGAACGGACGCGGAGGCACCCGGACAGTTCTTTTGTTAAAGCCTGCTCGTTGTTCTTCGTGTTTGTCCGCGTTAGTCCGCGGTGGAGCAGTGACGGGGAGCCGCCTTGCATTTGGGACTGAGTCAACTAACTTCAAGCCCTACAATTCGTTAAGCAGAGCGAACGCGCTCTCACCCTCTGGCCGCGGCCGTAGTGCCGGCGTGCTGCAGGAGTTCTCGATCGGCGACGTCGGCACGCAGCAGCGTGCGGCGCCGCCTGCGCGGACTCCTGGTGGGTCCGCGTTTTTTGTTATCCGGCCAGTTGTCGTTAGGCAACGGCCATAAAACTTCAACGGAGAGAAGCCGACGCCTCAGCCACAACCGCAAGAAACCGCGAAAACGCCTCGCATTCGCGTGAATCGGCAGATTCGTATCAGCCCGGTGCGAGTCATTGGAGCCGATGGAGGTCAGCTAGGCATCATGGAAGTTGAGCGAGCCCTCGCGCTCGCCGATGAAGCAGGACTCGATCTCGTCGAAGTAGCACCGCTGGCGCGGCCTGTTGTGGTCCGCATCATGGACTTCGGCAAGTTCAAGTTCGAACAAGCGAAGCAAGCACGCCAAGCGCGCAAGAAACAGCACGTGATCGAGCTCAAGGAAGTGAAGTTCCGCCCTGGCATCGATCAGCACGACTTCGCAACCAAGACGCGCCATGCTCGGCGCTTCCTGGGCGAAGGCAACAAGGTGAAGGTCACGCTCATGTTCCGCGGCCGGCAGATCGCGCATCCGGAGTTGGGCGAAGCAGTGGTGCAACGTGTGTCGAACGAGCTCTCGGACATCGCCAAGGTCGAGAGCGCGGCGCGCATGGAAGGGAAGACGCTGACAATGATTCTGGCCCCGAAATAGTCGAGGTCTCGTTATGCCGAAGATGAAAACACACAAGGGCGCGAAGAAGCGCTTCTCGATCACCGGGAAGGGCAAGGTGCGGCGCCTGAAGGCGTATAAGAGTCACATCCTCACCAAGAAGACCGCGAAGCGGAAGCGACGTCTGCGCCGGCCCGCGCTGATCGCCACACCTGGCGAGACCAAAGTCTTGAAGCGCCTGCTGCAGGCCTAGGAGAACTCACATGCCTCGCGTCAAATCGAACGTCGTTAGGCTGAAGCGCAAGAAGCAGGTCATGAAGGCCGCGCGCGGTTATTACGGCGCGCGCAGCAAGCTCTGGGGACCGGCCAAGGAATCCGTCGAGCGCGCGTGGCGCTACGCCTATCGCGACCGCCGCAACCGCAAGCGTGAATTCCGCCGCCTCTGGATCGTGCGCATCAACGCCGCCGCTCGCACCCACGAGCTGTCGTACGCCACTTTCATGAACGGCCTCCGTCGAGCCGGGATCGAAATAGACCGCAAGGTGCTGGCGGATCTGGCAGTGCGCGATTCCTCGGCGTTCGCCGAGCTCGCCGACAAAGCCCGCGCCGCTCTCGCATAACGAGCCGGGGTAGGACCTTGAGAGCAGGTCAGAGGTCAGAGGTCACGGGGCAGAGCGGAAACCGCTCGGCTCGCTCAGACCTCTGACCTCAGACCTCAGAATTTGTTGCCAATGACGCTCGCCGCTTTTCTCGCAGCCTGTGACGCGCTTCGCGCCGACGCCGAGCGTGACGTGCAGGCGGCAGCTACGCTGGACGAGTGGACGGAGGTCCGCAATCAGCTCGTCGGACGCAAGAGCGGACGCCTAACGCAGCTCATGGCGCACGTGCCGGCGCTCGCGTCGGAGGAACGCCGCGCCGCGGGTCAGGCCGTCAACGCGCTCAAGAGCGGCATCGATGCGCTGCTCGAGTCGCGCCACGCGGCGCTCAGCACGAGCAGCCGCGACGGACATCCCAAGGACCTCACGCTCCCTGCGCGGCGCGAATGGAAAGGAGCGCGGCATCCGGTGTCCATGGTCGTCGACGACATCGTAGCCATCTTCCGGAAGCTCGGCTTTACCGTCGCGTTAGGCCCGGAAGTCGAATGGGAGTGGTACAACTTCGGCTCGCTCAACTTTCCGGCGAACCATCCCGCGATGGACCTGCATGACACCCTGTATCTCAATGGCGACATGCTCCTACGCACGCACACGTCGCCGGTGCAGGTGCGCACGCTGCAAATGTACGACCCTCCGGTCCGTATCCTGGCTCCAGGGAATGTCTACCGACATGACATGTTCGACGCGACGCACGCGCCAGCCTTCGCGCAGCTCGAGGGAATGGTCGTCGACGAAGGCGTTTCATTCGCTGATCTCAAGGCAACGCTCAGCGTCTTCGCGAAAGAGCTGTTCGGCGAGACGACGCTGACGCGCTTCATCCCGTCTTATTTCCCGTTCACTGAGCCATCTGCCCAAGTGGAAGTGAGCGTCGACTTCAACGACGGTCGCGGCCCGCGCTGGATCGAGATCATGGGCTCTGGGTTGATGCATCCCGCGGTGCTCGAAGCCGTCGGGCTCGATAGCGAGAAGTACACAGGCTGGGCGTTCGGCATGGGGCCGGGACGGATCGCGATGGCGCGCTATGGCATCGCCGATATCCGCTTGCTCTACGATTCCGACGTGCGCTTCCTGGAGCAGTTCGCGCGATGAAGTATTCGCACGAGTGGTTGCGCGCGTTCGTGCCGCATTCGCTCACGCCCGACGAGGCACGCGAGCTGATGACGAAGCACGTTGCGACGGTCGACGCGATGCAGCAGTTGCGCGGCGAACTGTCGAATATCGTCGTCGCTCGCGTGATCGAGGCGGGGCGGCACCCGAATTCGGATCACCTATGGCTCACTATGGTGGACGATGGCAGCGGAACATTGCTGGCCGTCGTCTGCGGCGCGCCTAACGTGTCGGTCGGAGCGTTGTATCCATTCGCGCGCACCGGAGTCACGCTGCCCAATGGCGTCACGATCGAGCAGCGCAAGATCCGCGGTATCACGTCGAACGGCATGCTCTGTTCGGCGCGCGAGCTCGCCTTGGGCGAAGACCAGGCCGGGATCATGGAGCTGCGCGTCTCGGCGGAGCCGGGGACGCGGCTGCTCGACGCGATGCCGTTAGGCGATGTTCTGTACGAGGTGGATGTGCTCCCCAACCGTGCCGACCTTCTGTCACACCTGGGCATGGCGCGCGAGCTCACGGCGCTGACCGGCGTGCGCTGGCACGTGCCGCAGGAAGTGCCGAAACTGCCGCCCGTGCAGAAAGCGATCAGCGCACCGCATGAAGCCCATGCGGCCAACGTGCGCGTGGCGATTCACGATCTGGAGGGATGCCCGCGTTACATGGGCGTGGTGGTCCGCGGGGTCCGCGTGGGCCCCAGCCCGGACTGGCTCGTTAGGCGGCTCGCCGGCATTGGCCTGCGCTCCATTTCGAACGTCGTGGACATTACCAACTACATGCTGCACGGCTTTGGACAGCCGATGCACGCCTTCGATCTCGCGAAAATAGGCGGAAACGAAGTCATCATCCGAAAGGCATATCCGGACGAGATCATCCTGACGCTGGACGGCATCGGCCGAATGCTCTCGCCGGACATGACCGTCATCGCCGATGCCGAGCGCGCCGTCGCGATCGCCGGCGTCATCGGTGGCAAGGACAGCGAAGTCACCGAGGCGACACGCGACGTGTTCCTCGAGGTCGCGTACTTCTCGCCAGCCAACACGCGACGCACGCGTCGCGCGTTAGGCCTATCCACTGACGCGAGCTATCGCTTCGAGCGTGGGATCGACCCTGCGGTGACGCCGTTCGCCCTCAACCTGGCCGCCGGCCTCCTGGTCCACGTCGCCGGTGGCAGGATCGACGGAGCCCCGGTCGACGTCGGTGGCCCACCCGCTCCACCGCCGGCACTTTCGGCACGAGCGTCGCGCATCGCGAGCTTGTTAGGCGACAACATTCCTGCTGCCGAAACTGAACGGCTGCTCGTCTCAGTCGGCTTCGGCGTGCAGCGCGCTGGAACGGATCGCTTCACGGTGACGCCACCGACGTGGCGCAGCGATGTAACGCGCGAGTGCGACCTCGCGGAAGAAATTGCTCGGCTCCGCGGCTACGATCGCCTCCCGGATACGCTGCGGCCGCAGCTTCCGAGCGCAGTACCGGACCATCCGCTATACCGCGTCTCACAACGCGTGCGCGACCGGCTCGTCGCGTTGGGATACTACGAAGCGGTGCCGCTTCCGTTCGTCGCCGGGAACGACGACACGCATCTGCGCGTGACGAATCCGCTCAACGAGAGCGAGCCGCATTTGCGCACGTCGATCCTCGAAACGTTAGGCCCACGTGCTGAGCACAACATGGGTCGCCTGCAGCGAGACATCCGATTGTTCGAGGTCGGCGCCGTGTTCGAACGGCGCGACGGCGCGCTGCCGAATGAAGAGATCCATGCAGGCGCGCTCGCGATGGGACTGCGTCAGCCGCCGCATTTCAGCGAGCCGAACCCACCGCTCATCGATGAGTGGGATGCGAAGGCGCTCGCGCTCGAGATCGCGGAAGCAGCGTTCCCGGGGGCCACGATCGAGATCGCGCCGCAGCCGGCGGCGTCGCAAGTGCTTTGGGAAGTTCGCCGAGACGCGCAGCCGATCGGTGCTGTACGGCGACTGAGTCTGGACAAGCCGGTGTGGGCGCCTGACGTCTACGGCGTGGAAGTCAGTCTTGGCCGAATGGCGAACGAGCTGATCGCGCCGCCGGGCGAGCACGCTCGCGGCCACGCGCCTAACGAAGCGCCCCCCGCGGCGCTGCGAACCCGTCCGCTGCCGACCACGCCTCCTGCGGAGTTCGATCTCGCGCTCGTCGTTCCCGATGAGCTTCCTGCTGCCAGCGTTGAAGCCGTGATCGCGCGGAGTGGTGGGGAACTGCTCGAGCGCTTGCAGCTTTTCGATCTCTACCAGGGCGAGGGTCTCCCGCCGGGCTCTCGCAGCTTGGCGTGGCGATTGACCTTCCGCGACCCGAGTCGCACACTTCGCGACAAGGAAATTGAAGGTCGTCGCCAACGCATCATCAAAGCGCTAGACAACGAACTCGGTGTCAAGCCACGTAGCTCCTGATTCTGCCAACGCCATCAGCGCTGGCGCCGCTCTGCGCGAGCTCGAGCAGCTCGTGCATACCCTCGGCGACGAGATGGCGTCCTTTCGCAAACGAGCGCAGTCGGCTGAGACGCGCATCAAGTCATTGGAGGCGTCGTCGCAAAGCGGTGATCTGTTCGGAGAACAGCGCGTGCACGTCCTCGAAGAAGAGAACACCGTCATCAGAGCGCGAACTCAGCACGCGATCGATCGCATCCGTGTGTTGCTCGCTCAACTGAAGTTCTTGCGACAACAGCGCGAGGCGGCTGTCCAAGCCATGTCCATCGCCGATCGATGAGCGAGAAGCGTCACGTCGTGAAGGTTCGCATCCAGGGCGAGGAATACACGCTCCGGACCGACGAGGAACCGGATCACGTCGTCGAAGTCGCTGCATATCTGGACGGCGCGATCCAGCGAGTCGCCGAAGCTGGGGGAGTGATCGAGTCCGACCGCGCGGCGATCCTGGCAGCCCTCCAGATCACGGACGAGCTCTTCAAGCTGCGCGACAACGTTGGAGAGTCTGAGCAGGCCATGCGCGCGCTGAGCAGCGAGATAAGGCGATGGCTGCCCCCGGCGAAGAGGGACTTGGTCAGCGGGGAGCACGCGGCGCAGGCTTCAACCACCTAACCAAACGGCGCCGATAGCGGCACAGGTTAAGTGAAGCGGCGTTAAGCGGGACGCACTCGCGGGCGGCAAGACGTCAACGTCGTGAAATAGTAAGCACGGCCAGATCGCGACTCGAGCCTCAGTCCTCTTGCCGAAGTGGACATCTTCACGCTCGCATCAGCGGGCTCTATTTAGCGCTGTCGTTTCTTAACCCGTGCCGCTGTCGACGCACTGGTGATGGGCTGGCAATAGAGAGCCCGTCCGTTGCCTTTTACCGAGTCTATACGTAGCTTCTGCCTGCCGCCGCTCGCGTAGGTCAAAGCGGCAACGGGAGTTAGCGCTCGAGTCACCCGGTTCGCACCCTATGCCGGTGCCACCCCGGTGACACGACCCGTTGCGAAGCCTTTGTGACGGCGGACACATCCTCGCACTCGCGGTTGTTGACGCGGTGGAGCTATACATGGCTTCGACTTTTGGGTTACTCGAGGTTGTTGTTGGCGTGCTGCTCATCGTCCTCGCCGGCACAACCTTTTTCTTTTTAGGTCGAGTTCGCGGACGTGCGAGTGAGATCGCCGCGCAACGAGCGGCTCGATCCACCGCCGAGGAAACCTCCAAGCGGATCGTCGGCGAGGCCGAGCGCGAAGCCGAATCGTTGCGCAAGAACTCCGTGATCGCGGGAAAGGAAGAAGTCATCAAGCTCCGCGAGACGTGGGAAGGTGAGCAGCGACGGCGGCGTGAAGAGGTCGAGCGCGAAGAGCGACGAGTGGACGACCGCGAGATGCAGCTCGACAAGAAGTTCGAGATCCTCGATCAGCGGGACAAAGAGATTGGCCGCCGCGCAAGCGATTTAGGTCGGCGCGAGAAGTTCGTCACCGAGCGCGAAGAAGACCTGGAACGCCTCATCAACGACGAGCGACGTCGCCTTGAAGCGCTGGCCGGCATGACGGCTCAGGAGGCGAAGCAGCAGCTCATGCAGCGGCTCGAACAGGAAGCCGAGGCTGACGCAGCCAATCGCCTGCGTGAGATCCGCGAGACGGCCAAGCGCAACGGCGAACGCGAGGCCAAGAAGATCGTCGCGCTGGCCGTTCAGCGCATCGCGGCGGAGTACACGGCCGAGATTTCCGTGAGCTCGGTGGCGCTGCCTAACGACGAAATGAAGGGGCGCATCATCGGGCGCGAGGGACGCAACATCCGCGCGTTCGAGCTCGCAACTGGGGTGGACGTGATCATCGATGACACGCCCGACACCGTCGTCGTCTCGTGCTTCGATCCGATCCGGCGTGAAGTCGCGCGGCTCGGCCTCGAGCGGCTCGTTGCCGACGGACGCATTCACCCGGGGCGGATCGAAGAAGTTGTCGCCAAAGCGCGCAAGGAAGTGGAGCAGAGCATCATCGAAGCCGGAGAGGAAGCGGCGTACGAGGCCGGCGTGCACGGTCTGCACGCGGAGATGATCAAGCTCATCGGCCGCATGAAGTACCGCACGAGCTATGGTCAAAACATTCTCGCGCACAGCAAGGAAGTCGCACACCTGGCCGGCATCATGGCTACCGAGCTTGGGCTCGACGCCGCGATGGCTCGGCGCGGTGCGCTGCTGCATGACGTCGGGAAAGTTCTGACGCACGAGCACGAGGGGACGCACGTTCAGTTAGGCGTCGAAGTGGCGACCAAGTACGGCGAGAACCCGCTCGTCGTGAATTGCATCGCGGCGCACCACGACGACGTGCCGCACGAGACGGAGGTCTCGGTCATCGTGCAGGCAGCGGACGCAATCTCGGGATCGCGCCCCGGAGCGCGGCGCGAAGCGTTCGAGACGTACGTCAAGCGTCTCGAGGGACTCGAGAAGATCGCGTCGGCGTACCGCGGCGTGGACAAAGTCTACGCGATTCAGGCGGGGCGCGAAGTGCGAGTCATCGTGCACCCCGATCAAATCGACGACGCGCGCATGACGTCGCTGGCGGACGAAGTCGCTCGACGCATCGAGGGCGAATTGCAGTATCCGGGACAAATCAAAGTGGTCATGATCCGAGAGACGCGCGCTGTGGACGTGGCTCGGTGAGGAGTTGGTGGCTACGATGCAGACGATGACAGCGGCTGCAGAGCTGATCGACGGAAGGTCGATCGCCAAGGCGGTGCGCGCCGACGTCGCGCGCGAGGTGGCGCTGTTGCGCGATCAGGGGATCACGCCTGGCCTAACGGTTGTCCTTGTCGGCGACAATCCAGCGAGCGCTGTGTATGTGAGCTCCAAGGAGCGGGCGAGCGTGGAGGCTGGGATGGCAGGCGAGACGATTCGTCTGCCTGCGACGACGACGCAAGCCGAGCTGCTCGAGCACGTGGATCGTCTCAACGCCGACCCAAAGGTGCACGGAATTCTCGTGCAGATGCCGCTGCCGCCGCAAATGGATCCAAACACGGTGATCCGGCGGATCGATCCGGCAAAGGACGTCGACGGTTTTCATCCGGTGAACGTCGGCAAGCTACTCATCGGGGAACGCGACGGCTTTGCGCCATGTACGCCTGCGGGTGTGCAGGAGTTGCTCGTTAGGTCCGGAATAGAGACCAAGGGGAAGGATGCTGTCATCGTGGGCCGCAGCAACATCGTCGGCAAGCCGATGGCCGCGCTGCTGATCCAGGATCGTCCGGGCGGCAACTGTACGGTGACTGTCTGTCACAGCCGCACGCACGATCTCGCCGGGCACGTGCGGAGAGGAGACATCGTGATCGCCGCGTTAGGGCGGGCGAAGTCCATTCACGGCGATATGCTCAAACCGGGCGCCATCGTGATCGACGTCGGGATCAATCGAGTCGACGACCCGTCTGCCAAGAAAGGATATCGCATCGTCGGCGACGTAGATTTCGCGAGCGCGTCGCGTGTAGCGTCGCGCATCACGCCCGTCCCTGGCGGCGTAGGGCCGATGACGATCGCGATTCTGCTGCGGAACACGGTTCAGGCGGCACGCCAGCTCGCTGAGCGAGCGCGGACGTAGCGTGTCCTCTCGCCAGAGCGCATCGGGCGAGACCCACCCCGAGCTGTTCCGGTCAGGCGAGCAGCCGCCGCTGGTGCCTAACGAAGCACGGCAAATCGAGGCGCGCAAGCCCTCCAGCGATCCTGGCGCGTCTCCGACTACGGCGATCCAGGTCAGCACGCTGACTGGCTTTATCCGCGATCTTCTCGAGGGCGCGTTCGCGAGGATCTGGATCCGCGGTGAGGTCACGGGCTTCAAGCGTCAAGCCAAAGGGCACTGGTACTTCACGCTGCGCGACGACAATGCCGTCATCAGGTGCGTCATGTGGGCGACAGACGTACAGCGCGTGAAGGTTCCGCCAGTCGAAGGTATGTCCGTCGTCGCGCTGGGGCTCGTTAGGGTACACGAGAAGGCTGGCGAGGTACAGTTCAGCGTCAAGGCTTTGCAGCCGGTCGGCGAGGGCGCGTGGCGTTTGGCGTTCGAGGATACGCGGAAACGTCTCGACGCCGAGGGGTTGTTTGCTGCTTCGCGAAAGAGACCGCTGCCGCTGTTGCCGCGTCGCATTGCGATCGTAACGAGTCAGGACGGCGCCGCACTGCACGACATCGTAACGGTTATTCGCAAGCGCTGTCCGATCGTGGAGCTTGTGCTCGTTCCGGCTCAAGTCCAGGGAGAAGACGCGCCGAAGGCGATGCGCCGCGCGCTCACTCGCGTAGCCAAATGGCGCGGCGCCGATCTCGTGATCATCGGACGCGGCGGTGGTTCGCGCGAAGACCTTTGGGCATTCAACGACGAGATGCTGGCGCGTGCTGTCGCCTCATTTCCCGTCCCGACTATTTCGGCCGTTGGACACGAAGTCGATGTTACAATCTGCGATCTCGTCGCCGATTACCGCGCCCCGACGCCGACAGCCGCGGCCGAAATCGCGGTGCCTGACTTGAACGACTTGAGCGCGCAGCTCGTCGAATGCGCGCACGTGCTCAACCGCCAGGTTACCCGGCTCACCTCGTTAGGCCACGAACGGCTCGTGTCGATCACGCAGCGGCTGCATGGACGCACGGAGCAGTTGTTCGAGCGGCGTCGCTTGCGTCTCGAGTCTTGCGCGGGGCGCCTGGATGCGCTCAGCCCCCTCGCGACGTTCCGCCGCGGATACGCCGCCGTGTTCGGGGAAGACGGACGGTCGATCAGTGACGCTCGCGATGTGAAGGTCGGCGATGCTGTCGAGGTGCGGATGCGGGACGGGTCGTTCGACGCCAACGTCGAGTCCACAACCTTGCAGGCGTCGCCGTGACATTCGAAAGCTCGCTTGCGCGTCTGGAAGCGATCGTCAACGAGCTCAATCGCGACGACGTACCGCTCGACCGCGCGCTCTCGCTCTTTGAAGAAGGCATTGGCCACCTCAAGACCGCGTCGGCCGAGCTGCAGCGAGCAGAGGGCGTTTTGAAAACGCTTGTGAAAAAGGCCGACGGCACCTTCGAAACTGTCGACAAGCGCGATGGTTGACGTCGGCCTAACCCCGTTCCAGCTGCGCCCTGTCTAACAGCAATGGCGTCCAACATCAAGGCTGGAACGGGGCTAACGCCGCTCGCGCTCGAGCGGGAGACCGTGGATCGTGCCTTACGCGATGTCACGGCGCAGCAGCTTGAGAATTGCGCCGGTCGCGTGGCAGACGCCGTGCGGTATGCACTGGAGGGAAGCGGGAAGCGCATCCGCGGTGCGCTCGTCCTCGCGTCATATCGTGCGTGTGGGGGCCGCGCTGACGCGTCGCGTCTTGCGGCTTCTGTCGAGATCGTGCATGCGTACTCGCTCGTACACGATGACCTGCCGTGCATGGACGACGATGCCTTCAGGCGTGGGCGGCCGACAGTGCATCGTGCCTTCGACGTACGCACGGCGACGATCGCCGGCGTAGCCATGGTTCCGATCGCCGTGCGCAGTGCCTATCGAGCGGCGCGAGAGCTTGGCCGCTCAGCAGATCAAGCGACAGAAATCGTACGCGAGCTGATGCGCGCGTCAGGCGCCTTAGGAATGGTCGGCGGCCAGTGGCTGGATCTCGCTGCCGCCGGCGGTGACACCACTGTTCATGAGTTGGAGCGCATGCATCGCATGAAGACGGGTGCGCTTCTCTGCGCGAGCGCTCGCATCGGCGCGCGTGCGGCGAACGCGTCGGAGCAGATCGTCGCCGCGCTGGATCGCTTCGGAGCAGAGGTCGGACTCGCATTTCAGATCGTGGATGACGTGCTGGACGTAACTTCCACGTCTGACGTATTGGGGAAAACAGCGGGGAGCGACGCGTCACGCGGGAAGCGCACCTATCCAGCACTGCTCGGCGTCAACGGCGCATTAGATCGTGCACGTGAGCATGTTTCAGCTGCGCGTGAAGCGCTATCTGCGCAGGGGATTTTGAGCGACGAGCTTGACGCGCTGGCGCGTTATGCTGTGGAACGGCGCACGTAGACCGACCGTACAGGAGCATCATGTCACTGCTGGATTCGATTCATTCGCCTGACGATTTGCGCCGCCTGACGAAGGAACAACTTCCGCAAGTGGCGGCCGAGCTGCGCGCGCGTCTGATCGACGTCTGCTCGCGCACTGGCGGGCATATCGGCGCGGGACTTGGCGTCGTGGAACTGACGATCGCGCTGCATTACGCGTTCGACACGCCGCGCGACCAGCTGGTGTGGGATGTGGGACATCAAGGGTACCCGCACAAGGTGCTCACGGGCCGCAACGAGCAGCTCGAGACGCTGCGCACTGAAGGCGGCCTGTCCGGCTTCCTCAAGCGTTCGGAGAGCGCGTACGACGTGTTCGGTGCCGGCCACGCGGCCACGGCGATTTCAGCCGCGTTAGGCATCGCCGCCGGCCGGGATTTGGTGGGGGGCGCCTACAAGGTGGTCGCGGTCGTGGGAGATGGCGCCCTGACATGCGGTCTCGCGTACGAGGGTCTCAACAACTCCGGCGCTTCAGAGCGCGACATCATCGTCATCCTCAACGACAACGAGATGTCGATCGCGCCTAACGTGGGAGCGATCTCCAAGTACCTCACGCAGGTGCAGCGCAATCCGCTGTACAACCGCGTGCGCGCCAAGATCGGCGACATCATCGAGCACGCGCCCGCCATCAACACCCTCGTGCGCAAGTGGGAAGAGTCGATGAAATCCTTCCTCACGCCGGGCGTGCTCTTCGAAGAACTGGGCTTCCGCTACTTCGGCCCAATCGACGGCCACAATGTCGCTGCGATGGTGGATCTCTTTTCCGCGATCCGCTCGCACACGGGCGCGCGCCTCGTACACGTCGTCACGCAGAAGGGGAAAGGATTCCCAGCAGGCGAACACGTCGAGAAGTGGCACGCGTTGCCGCCGGGACACGATCCCTCGACCGGCAAGCAAGTAAAATCCTCGTCAGGCAACGCGAACTACACGTCGATCTTCGGCCAGGGCTTGGCCGATCTGATGCGCGAGCGCGAAGACGTCGTGGCGATCACCGCTGCCATGCCGAGTGGCACAGGCACGGCCACCGTCGCGAAAGCATGGCCCAAGAGGTTCTTCGACGTCGGGATCGCCGAAGGGCACGCTGTCACGTTCGCCGCGGGGCTCGCGACGCGTGGCATCCACCCTGTTTGCGCGATCTACTCCACGTTCCTCCAGCGTGCGTACGACAACATCATCCACGATGTGGCGGTACAGTCACTGCCGGTCGTCTTCGCCATGGACCGCGCCGGACTCGTGGGCGAGGACGGCGAAACGCACATGGGTCTCTACGACATCGCCTACATGCTCGCCGTGCCGGGAATGACTGTCACGGCACCCAAGGATAGTCGCGAGATGCTGGCGCTTCTGCGCACTGGCGTTATGCATAACGCGGGACCGTTCTCGCTGCGTTATCCGCGCGACGCGGCTCCTGACATCCCGCCGCCGATCAGCGAGATCGGGCCGGCACCGTTCGCGTCGTGGGAAGTCCTGCGCAGCGGCAGCGGCGAGTTCGCGATCCTCGCCGTTGGCACGATGGTCTTGCCGTCGCTCGCCGCGGCACAAACGCTCGCGCAAGAGGGCTTCGACATCACTGTCGTCAACTGCCGCTTCCTCAAGCCGCACGACGAAGTCACGCTGGCTGCGCTTTTGTCCAGCCACCACCACTTTCTCGTGGTGGAAGAGGGAACCGTGACGAACGGCTTCGGCGCGTATCTAAGCACGGTCGTGCAGCGAATAGACGCGAACGTGCGCGTAGCGACGCACGGTGTTCCCGACCGCATCATGTACGCAGCGCCGCGCGCTCGGCAGCTCGCGTCGTGCGGTCTCGATGCCGCCGGCATTGCGGCGAAAGTGCGAGCGCTGAACGCGACCGAGGCAATGACCCCGTGATGCGCGTCGGCGTCGTCGGGAATCTGGGCTACGCCGATCTGCAGAGCGTTCTCCGGCAACTCGGCCGCATCGCGCCGGACGCAGGAGCCGAACTTGTCTTCGAGCCGGAGCTGCAGTCGCTGCTCGGCGAGCACGCGCGTCCATTCGATACCGCGGGCGTCGATGCGCTCATCACGTTAGGCGGCGACGGGACACTGCTGCGCGCGGCGCGATTGCTACGTGGACGCGAGATTCCGATCCTCGGCGTCAACTTCGGCCAGCTCGGCTTTCTCACGGCGTGCCGTCGCGACGATGCAGAGCTCGCCCTCAAGCGGCTCGTGGCTGATGACTTCGTGGCCGAGCCGCGCATGGTGCTCGAGGCGTTCACGATGCCGACCAAAGGCGAGCGCTGGTACGCCCTCAACGACGTCGTGCTGCACATCGCGGGGAAGGCGCGTATGATGCGGCTCCGGATCGAAGCCGACGGCGAGCTTGTCGGTTCTTTCGCGGCCGACGGGCTCATCGCGTCGACGCCGACGGGATCGACGGCGTATTCGCTGAGCGCGGGCGGTCCGGTGGTCGATCCAGCCCTCGATTCGATCGTCCTAACGCCGGTTTCGGCACACACGCTCGCGATCCGGCCGCTGCTTCTGCGTCCGACGGCGACTGTCGCCGTTTACACAGAAGGGGATGCCGCAGAGCGCCGCCTAACAGTGGATGGTCAGGCGGGCCGGTCACTCGCCGATGGCGAAGCGATGTGCGTCCGACGCGCTCCGCACCGCGTGCTCCTCGTCCGATTCCCCGACACGAGCTTCTTCCGTCGGCTGCGGCAGAAGCTTGCGTGGACCACTTCTGGTGGCACCGAGGAATCGGGTGGCGGCGAAGACTGATGCTGACCGAACTCCGCATCCGCGATCTCGCCATCATCAAGGATGTAAAGCTCTCGCTCGCGCCCGGCTTCAACGTTCTCACCGGCGAGACTGGAGCAGGGAAGTCGATCATCGTCGGCGCGCTTGGACTCTTGTTAGGCGAGCGTGCTTCGGCTGATCTGGTTCGCAGCGGCGCCACGCGAGCGCGCGTGGAAGCAGCGTTCGATGTGGGAAGGTCGCGCGGATTGATTGCCACGCTCGACGCCCGTGGCATCGAGCCGGAGGAAGGAACTGTGATCCTTTCGCGTGAAGTCGTGAGCGGCGCTGGC
The DNA here is from genome assembly GCA_036003845.1 of Gemmatimonadaceae bacterium. Taxonomy (GTDB): domain Bacteria; phylum Gemmatimonadota; class Gemmatimonadetes; order Gemmatimonadales; family Gemmatimonadaceae; genus DASYRX01. The sequence continues at coordinate 44,471 of DASYRX010000009.1, forward strand.
GGCCGCTCCCGCGCGTGGATCAACGGCTCGCCAGTGACGACGACCGTGTTAGGCGAGGTGGCGCGGGCGCTCGTCAACCTGCACGGCCAGCACGAATCGCAGACGCTGCTCGAAGCGCGTGTGCAGCGTGATCTGCTCGACGCCTTCGGCAACGCCGTGAACGATGCCGAACACGTGCGCACGACGTTCGCGGCGTTGGAGTCGTTGCGGCAGGAGATCGAAACGCTGGAGACAAGGCGCCGAGACGCAGAGCGTCGCGCTGACTATTTGCGCCACGTTGCCGATGAAATCGAAGCGGCGCGACTGGTTCCGGGGGAGTCCGAGACGCTGGATGAGCAGGCGCGTCGCTTGACGCATGTTGAAGAGCTCAGACGGCATATCGCTGCGACCATCGGCGCGCTGGACGGCCCGGACGCTGCTCTCGCGCGCCTCGCGCAAGCACGCCGCGATCTCAACGCCGCCGGCCGGCTCGACGGTTCGTTAGGCAGTATCCAGGAACAGCTCGACGCCGCCACCTACGCGATCGACGAACTCCGCCGCGAGCTGGAACACTACGACGCCGGCATCACGGCGGATCCCGATCGCTTGCGCGAAGTGGAGCAGCGCCGCGATGTGATTTTCCGTCTGGCGCGCAAGTACGGCCCGACGGTCGAGCAGGTTCTCGCGACCGGCAGCGAGGCGCGCGCCGAGCTTGCGCTCGTCGATACTGCGCATCTGGACCTCGCCGAGCTGCGCGGCCGCGAGCAGGAAGTCGAGCGCGACCTCGCGACGGCCGCCGCGGTGCTCAGCGCCAAGCGGCAAGAGAGCGCCAAACGGCTAGCGACGGCCGTTGATGCGCAGCTGCCCGGACTGGGTATGGCCGACGGCCGCTTCTCGGTGCAGCTAGTTAGGCGACAGGCGGTTGCGGCTGACGGCGCCGAAGACGTCGTGTTCCAGGTCGCGCTCAACGTCGGTCACGATGCGCGTCCACTCGCGCGCGTTGCCTCCGGCGGCGAGCTCTCTCGCGTTATGCTCGCGCTCACGACAATCCTCGCACGACTCGGCAGCGTCCCGACGCTTGTCTTCGACGAGGTCGACAGCGGCATCGGCGGTCGCGTCGCCCTGCAGGTTGGCGATACGCTGCGCGGAGTCGCTTCGCAGCATCAGGTCCTCGCGATCACGCATCTGCCGCAAATCGCGTCGCGCGCACACCATCACATAGTAGTCGAGAAGGGCGCGCAGGCTGGAACTACGACGGCCGACGTGCGCGTTGTCGCAGACGACGAGCGAGTCGCCGAGCTGGCGCGAATGTTGGGCGGCGACGCGGATCGTGATGTCAGTCGCGCACACGCGCGTGAGCTTCTAGCCGCTGTGGATGCTCGACCAACGCGCTCTCGGCGGCAGCGCGCCTAGGGGCCAGCTGACCGCAAGAGCCATTCGGATGCCGCGGAGCAGCGGACAGATCTAATCTGTCGCGTGTGCGTTCGCGTGAAGTATACCCGCCGCGGAAGAGCGTGTGGATCTTTGTGTTTTTTTCGGCTCTTCTCGGAATTTCGGGATTTACGATAACAGTGGGCGTTGGCCAGCTGGTGGCACTGCAGGGCCCGACGAACCGAATCCGCTTCTACCCGACATCGCCGCTAGGCCACACAGATTTGTTTGCAGTTGACGATTTGAAAGAGCAACTGCTCTTCGGATGGAACGAATCGAGCGGAGCGAACGGAGCGAGCGCCTAAGCAAAACTGAGCTCAGCACATGCGCTGCGCAGCTACGTTTTTGCTTTTG
>DASYRX010000010.1:0-8424 GCA_036003845.1 Gemmatimonadaceae bacterium
ATCGACACCGTTGTTCCTGTCGCGAGCACCGAGGCGGCGGAGTTGGTGAAGCTCCTGGAGAATACGTTCCGCGCGGTGAACATCGCGATGGTGAACGAGATGGCGATCATCTGCGAGAAGTTAGGCGTGAACGTTTGGGAGGTCATCGACGCTGCGGCGACGAAGCCGTTCGGCTACATGAAATTCACACCGGGCCCGGGCATCGGTGGCCACTGCATACCGCTCGATCCGCATTACCTCGCGTGGAAGATGCGCACGCTGAACTACAAGACGCGCTTCATCGACCTTGCGAGCGAAATCAATTCCGAGATGCCGGAGTACGTCGTGCGAAAAATCGCGCGCGTGCTGAACGAGCACCGCAAGTCCGTGAACGGGAGCCGCATCCTCGTGTTAGGCGTCGCGTACAAGAAAGACATCGATGACATGCGCGAAAGCCCGGCGCTCGATATCATCCGGCTGCTCGAGAATCGCGGCGCCGACGTCGAGTACCACGATCCCCACGTGCCGTCGTTCACCGAGAACGGTCATGCGTTCGAAGGCGTCGAGCTCACACACGAGCGGCTGGCAGCAGCCGACGCAGTCGTTATCATCACGGATCACAGCGGCATCGACTATCAGGAAGTCGTAGACCACGCCCAGGTCGTGATCGATACTCGCAACGCCACCCGCGGTCTCAAGCCCTCCAAAGCGCGACTCGTCGCGCTCGCCTCTTCCTAAGTCGGCACGCGTGGGCGAACGCCCGGTAAGGGAAACTCGTTAGGTCATGCAGATTACCGTCATAGGCACGGGATATGTCGGCCTCGTCGTCGGTGCGTGCCTGGCCGAAACGGGGAACGACGTTGCCTGCGTGGACGTCGACCCGGCAAAGATCGAAGGATTGCAGCACAACATCCTGCCGATCTATGAGCCCGGCCTCGAGGATCTCGTTGCGCGCAACCAGAAGGAGCAGCGGCTCACATTCGGCACGGACATCCCCGCGGCGATTCAGCGCGCCGAGGTGATATTCATTGCCGTTGGGACGCCGCCTGACGAGGATGGCTCCGCCGACCTGCGTCACGTGCTCGATGTCGCGGCGCAGATCGGTTCGCACATGGGACGCGAGGCCGTCATCGTCACCAAATCGACAGTTCCCGTCGGTACCGCGTCGAAAGTCGCAGCGGCCGTAGGGCAGCGCGCGAAGTATCCGTTCCACATGTGCTCCAACCCCGAGTTCTTGAAGGAAGGAGCCGCTGTCGACGACTTTTTGAAGCCGGACCGCGTCGTGTTAGGCGTCGAGAGCGATCACGCGCGCAGCGTCATGACGGAGTTGTACGCTCCGTTCGTGCGAACCGGCAAGCCGATCATCTTCATGGACATTCCGTCCGCGGAGATGACCAAGTACGCAGCCAACGCCATGCTGGCAACACGTATCTCGTTCATGAACGAGATTGCGAACCTCTGCGAACGCGTCGGCGCGAACGTTGATCTCGTGCGCAAGGGGATCGGCAGCGACTCACGCATCGGCCCCTCCTTTCTCTTTCCGGGCCCCGGCTACGGCGGTTCCTGCTTCCCGAAAGACGTGAAGGCTCTCGTGCGCACGGCGCAGGATTGCCAGGCCCCGTTAGGCGTGCTCGAAGCCGTCGAGCGAGCCAACGATCGCCAGAAGGGCAGGCTCTACGAAATGTTGTGCGGCGCGTTGGGGAGCGACGTGCGCGGAAAGCACGTCGCCATCTGGGGGCTCGCATTCAAGCCCAACACGGACGACATGCGCGAAGCGCCTTCGCTCGCCTTGATCGAGCAACTGCTGGACAATGGCGCGACAGTCGCCGCGCACGATCCTGCCGCGATCGAGGAGGCGAAGCGTCGCCTCGGCTCGAGCGTGACGTACAGTGAAACGAACTACGACGCGCTGGACGGCGCCGATGCTCTCGTCGTTGTCACAGACTGGAATGCCTATCGCCATCCCGACTTCGAAAGGATCAAGAGCGCCCTGAGGAAGCCGATTGTGATCGACGGCAGGAACTTGTACGATCCAGCCAAGTTGCGCGCGTTAGGCTTTACATATAGGTCTATTGGAAGAGAGGGCGTAGGGACGGGCAGGGTATGAGAGTTCTGATCACGGGCGCCGCCGGATTCCTGGGCTCGCACCTGACCGATCGCTTTCTCTCGGAAGGGCATCAGGTCGTCGGCCTCGACAACTTCATCACAGGAAGTCCGGAGAACATCGCGCACCTGGCGGGACACGACCGCTTCGAGTTCGTGCGCCACAACGTCTCGACATATACCTACGTCGCCGGCCCACTAGACGGCGTGCTGCACTTCGCCTCGCCGGCGAGTCCCATCGACTATCTCGAGCACCCGATCGCGACGCTCAAGGTCGGTGCGTTAGGCACGCACAACGCGCTCGGTCTCGCCAAATCGAAGAACGCGCGCTTCTTCCTCGCGTCGACATCGGAAGTCTACGGCGATCCCTTGGTCCATCCGCAGCCAGAGTCGTACTGGGGGAACGTGAACCCGATCGGGCCGCGCGGCGTCTATGACGAAGCGAAGCGTTTCGCCGAAGCGATGACGATGGCGTATCACCGCGCGCACGGCGTGGACACGCGCATCGTCCGCATTTTCAACACCTACGGACCACGCATGCGGCCGAACGACGGACGCGTCGTCTCCAACCTCATCGTGCAAGCGCTCGCCGGGGAGCCGCTGACCATCTACGGCGACGGTACGCAGACGCGCTCGTTCTGCTACGTCGACGATGAGGTGGAAGGCATCTATCGCTTATTCATGCGCGGCGACAGCGAGCCGACGAACATCGGCAATCCCAACGAATACACAGTTAGGCAGCTTGCAGATCTGGTCGTCGAGTTGACGGGCACCAAGTCGCCGATCGTCAAGAAACCGCTGCCGCAGGATGATCCCAAAGTGCGCCAGCCGGACATCTCGCGCGCGCGCAAACTTCTCGACTGGGAGCCGCGAGTGACCTTGCGCGACGGCGTTTCGCGCACGATCGAGTACTTCCGCGGCATTACTCAAGGGGCCTCAGCCTCGAAGCCGTAGCGGCGCGGTTATCTAGCGCCCCCTCAGGCGGTTATCTTATCTCGCTTGCCCACGCTGGGACCGAAGGAACTGTCCTCGGCGGCCCGAACCGAACCATGCGAAAACCACCGGGTACTCACCCGCTCTATGCCATTTAGAATGCCCGGGAGAGGTAGCTGGAGCGCAGTCGCTCGAGTAGCAGTGCTTGTGGTCGCGCTCACGTCCTGTGCACGAGGGTTCAAGCTCACCAATTACCCAACCAGCGACCTGCTCTTTCAGGCCGCGATGCGCGAGTACAACCGGCATAAATGGGAGAACGCGGTCAATGCATTCGAGAAGCTGACTCTCGATCTCCCAGCGCGCGATACGCTACTCCCGCTCGCTCACTACTACCTCGCCCAGTCCCACCTAGGCCGCCGGGAATACTTGCTCGCGGCGCAAAGCTTTAATCGGCTCGCTGAGTCATTCGCGACGGACACTCTCGCTGACGACGCCAAGTACGAAGCAGCGCGATCATACCAAAAGCTTTGGCGAGCACCACCGCTCGACCCGCAGTACGGCGAGTTAGCGATGGCTACCTACCAGGAGTTGCTGGCGCTCTATCCTGATTCTCCGCTCAAAGAAGATGCGGCGCGTCAGGTCAAATCGCTTAACGAGATGTTCGCGACCAAGGACTACGAGACCGGCCTCCACTACTTCCGCCGCAAGGCATACGACTCGGCGATCATCTACTTCAAGGACGTCGTCAGACTGTACCCCGAGAGCCAAAGAGCGCGCGACGCGTACCTCAGGCTTGCGGAGTCGTATCAGATCATCCGCTACCGCGAAGACAAGAACGAAGTCTGCACGACGCTGCACGAGAGGTATCCGCGCGATCGCGATGTGCTGGATGTATGCGGCGCGCGCACTGTGACCGAGTCGGCCAAGCGCGACACGACTTCATAAGCGCGTGCGCCTCGGGATCCTCGGCGGTACCTTCGATCCACCGCACGTAGGCCATCTGCTCGCTGCCTCTGACGCCTTCGAGGCGCTCGAGCTCGATCGGCTCCTGTTCATTCCGGCTGCTCAGCAGCCGCTCAAAGCGCACCTGCCAAACGGGCCGATCGGTACGCGGCTAGACCGGGCGCCGGCGCCAGATCGGCTCGAGATGGTGCGCCTGGCGATTGCATCTGATCCGCGCTTTGAGCTGTCGGCGATCGAAATCGAACGGGGAGGGTTATCTTACACCATCGATACGCTGCGCGAGCTCGCCGAACGGTCACCTGGCGACTTGCGATTTCTTTTGGTAGGCGCGGATGTGCTAGGAACGTTTGCCCAGTGGCGGCAGCCAGAACGAATACTCGAGCTGGCGACTCTGGCGATCTTCAGCCGCGCGGCCGGTGACAACGTAGACGGTGGGGGCCAGGCTTCGTGGAATCAACTCTGCGGCGAGTGGCAAAAGACCCGAGGGATGGGGCCTAAGCACGCTCCTGTTTTCTTCGAGTCCCGACGCATCGACGTATCGTCTACGGAGGTTCGAAGCCGGGTTGCCGCTGGGCTGTCAATTCACGGATTTGTGCCTGACGCTGTCGCGGCGTACATCGTCGAGCGCGGGCTGTACGGAAAGTCTTAACACATGATCAAGAAGGCTCTTTCAGCAGTATTCGGAACGCGGCATGAGCGCGAGCGGAAACGCGTCGCGCCGATCGTCGCGGAAATCAACGAGCACGGAGAGCGCCTAAAGCAGCTCTCCGAGAACGAATTGCAGCGCCAGACGGAGAAGTTTCGCGGGGTCGTTCGCGAGCGCACCCAGGAACTGGAGCAGAAGATCGTGGCGCTCAAGGAGCTCAAGCGCGTCACGGCCGGTGCGGCCGAACGAGAAGCGATTGACGAGCAGTTAGGCGGCAAGGACGGTCGTGGCGGCCTCGAGGCCGAGTTGCGCGACGTCATTCGCGACACGCTGGACGAGATTCTGCCGGAGGCGTTCGCGACGGTTCGTGAGGCCGCCCGTCGCTTGTTAGGCACCACGGTGTCCGTAACGGGCCACGACTTGCCGTGGGACATGGTGCATTACGACGTGCAGCTGGTCGGCGGGATCCAGCTGCATCTCGGACGCATTGCTGAAATGGCGACCGGAGAAGGAAAAACGCTCGTTGCAACGTTGCCACTCTATCTCAACGGGTTAGCCGGCCGCGGTGCACACCTCGTCACGGTGAACTCGTATCTGGCTCGCCGCGACTCGCAGTGGATGGGCCACCTCTATAGCTACCTCGGCCTAACGGTTGCCTGCATCGACGACACGCAGCCCGGGACGCAGGAGCGGCGCAACGCCTACCACGCGGACATCACGTACGGAACGAACAACGAGTTCGGCTTCGACTACTTGCGCGACAACATGGTGGTCTCGCTGGAGCAGAAGGTTCAGCGGCCACACTGGTACGCGATCATCGACGAAGTCGACTCGATCCTGATCGACGAAGCGCGAACACCGCTCATCATTTCGGGCCCTGTGGGCAACGAGAACGACGCGCTGTACGCGCAGTTCAACAACGCGGTCTCGCGACTCGCTAGGCGGCAGACCGAGCTGGTGAACAACCTCGTGGCGCAGGGCGAAGCCGCTCTCGAAAAGGGCGATCAGGACGCAGCCGCGTTGGCCCTATACAAGGCGCAGCAGGGGAGCCCGAAGAACAAGCGCCTGATGAAGGCCCTGCTGGAGTCGGGCGTTAAGCAGCTCGTCCAGAAGATGGAGCTGGCGCACATCGCCGACCGCAAACTCCCGGCCGGGAAGCAGCAGTATCGTAATAGCGAAGAAGACCTGCTGTACGTGTTGGACGAGCGCGGGCATTCGGTGCACTTAACGGATCGTGGCGCCGACGAGATGTCGCCGAGCGATCCGGATGCGTTCGTAATGCCGGACATCTCTCAAGCGATCCATCGAGTCGAGCACGATCCTGCGCTGTCGGCTCAAGAAAAGCTCGAGGCCCGGAAAGAGATCGAGCTCGATTACGCGCAGAAGAGCGAGCGGCTCAACATCGTGCACCAGCTGTTGCGTGCACATACGCTGTACGAGAAAGACGTGAATTACGTCGTGCAGGACGGTCAGGTCCTGATCGTCGACGAGTTCACTGGGCGAACGCTTCCTGGGCGTCGCTGGTCAGAAGGTCTGCATCAGGCTGTCGAGGCAAAAGAAGCGGTGGTCGTCAAAGGCGAGACGCAGACGCTCGCAACGATCACGATCCAGAACTATTTCCGCATGTACGAAAAGCTCGCGGGAATGACTGGTACTGCCGAGACTGAAGAGACCGAGTTCCATACGATTTATGGACTCGACGTTGCGGTGATCCCCACCAATCGACCGAACATCCGCGACGACCGGCACGATCTCGTCTACAAGACGCGGCGCGAAAAGTACAACGCGATCGTGGAAGAAGTGCAGCGCCTCAACGCGTTAGGCTATCCGATCCTCGTCGGCACCGTGAACGTAGATGTGTCGGAGACGCTGTCGCGCATGTTCAAACGTGCTGGCATCGGGCACAACGTGCTCAATGCGAAGTATCATCAGCGAGAAGCTGAAATCGTCGCCGAGGCCGGAAAGATGGGAACGGTGACGATCGCAACGAACATGGCCGGCCGCGGAACCGACATTAAGCTCGGTCCCGGCGTTACTCTGTCGAAGCCGTCTCAGGTCAAGGACGCCGACAACAAGCTTGTTGACGTCGTCGAGTGCGGCGGTTTGCACATCATTGGCTCCGAGCGCCACGAGTCGCGTCGAATCGATAGGCAGTTGCGCGGCCGATCCGCGCGCCAGGGCGATCCGGGCGCCACGCAGTTCTTCCTGTCGCTGGAAGACGATCTGATGCGGTTGTTCGGGTCGGATCGCATTGCACGACTCATGGACCGGTTAGGCGCGGAAGAGGGCGAGGTGCTCACGCACCCGCTGATCACGCGATCGATCGAGCAAGCGCAGAAGCGCGTCGAGCTGCAGAACTTCCAGGCACGCAAGCGGCTGCTCGAGTACGACGACGTGATGAACCAGCAGCGCGAGGTGATCTACTCGCTGCGGTCGTTCGCGTTGGAAGGGGGCGAGGAGCTCAAGGGCGAAGCGATCAAGATGGTCGAGAAGGCCACAGCCAAGCGCGCCGAGATGCAGCTGGCCGAGTACGAGGATGCGGCGCATTGGGACCTGTCTCTAGTTAGGCAGGACCTTTTGATGCACTACCTGCTCACGGTGCCGGAGCTCGAGGTCGAGGATACTCCGACGACAATCGAAGGCGTGCGCGACGCGGTCGTGAAGGCAGGGCGCAACGCGTTCTTCGCCAAAGTGGAGCAGCTGGACTCGATCAAGGACGACACGACGGGGCAGGGCTTCGCCGACCGGCTGCTGTCGCTCGTTATGCTCAACGTGCTGGACGAGAAGTGGAAGGACCACCTCTACGATCTCGATCAGCTGCGCAACGCCATTCACTACCGTTCGTGGGGGCAAAAGGACCCGCTCATCGAGTACAAGCAGGAAGCGTACACGATGTTCGTGGATCTGATGAGCGACATCCACCACACGTTCACAGAGCGCTATCTGCGCGCGCAGATCGTCTTCCAGCCGCCGCCGGGGATGACGCCGGCCGCGCCGCAAGGCGAGCCGGCTGGGCCGCGCGGTCCCAAGCGCCGGTACAATGCGTTAGGCATCCTCGAGGACGTGCCGGCCGAAGAGGTGCTCGAACCAAGGAGCATCGCTGAGAGCGACGGCGCCGGCGAGGAACCTGTCGAAGAGATCGAAGGTGAGGAGCGGGAGCCGGCTCCGGCCGTTGCCCAAGCGCCCGCGCCGCGCGGTCAGGCGACTATTGTGGGCGCAGGACGAGCGCGCTCATTCGCCGATGCGACCGTGGGCCGTGGTGCGACCGGCGGCGGTGCGGCGCCCGATTTCACGAATGTTGGTCGTAATGATCCATGCCCGTGTGGTTCTGGCAGAAAGTTCAAGAAATGTCATGGGGCGCAAAGCTAACTAAAGCTGTCGGCTGACAGCGGCCAGCTGACAGCTGACAGCAGCTGACAACTTTTGCAGTGAATTGATTGCTTGCTGCATAGGATGATGAGGCTCGCCAAGTGCGATGCCGCATCTTTGCGAATGCAGCACTACAGCAATCTCTTGGTGTGGCAGAAAGCCCACGCGCTCGCTGTTCGTATCGATGAATCGATTGAACAGTGCAAGCGGAAGGATCGTTCTGGTGTCACCGCTCAGGCGCGACGAGCTGCCCTATCTATTCCAGCGAATATCGCGGAAGGATCCGGTCGCGGTTCGGATAAAGACTTTGCGCGATTCGTTCATATCGCTATCGGGTCTACGAGCGAACTGGAGTACCACCTCGAATTCATGTCGGCGCGTAAGCTGCTCACGAGCACCGATTCGAACACGCTGCGCACTCAGGCCCGCGA
>DASYRX010000011.1:0-9068 GCA_036003845.1 Gemmatimonadaceae bacterium
CGAGGGAGAGTTGGGACCGTACGCGCTGGACTTGGGCAGCGGCTATCTACTGCACGGAACTCCCGATCAGACGAGCATCGGTCGCGCGGTCACGCACGGCTGCATCCGGCTCGCAGATCCCGACATCACGTGGTTGTACGACAACGTTCCTGTCGGGACGCCGGTCTACATCTACTGAACACGTCAGCCTAACGCGCCGAGCTCGCGAGGTTGCCGGGCTCGGCCGCTTGGCGCGCCGCAATATTGCCCGCGTCCGGCCTCGCATGCATGATTCTCCGCATGAGCGATTTGGGTGGCCAACGCGCCCGATTGTGACGCAGTGGCTGCCACTGCGCGGCAGTCCTCACCTGACGCACGAAGCTCATCGCGCCTGGCATGTCCCATTGGTGTATACGGTTGTTCGCCCGGCTGTGATCTGTGTTTACGGAGCCTAAAGCGTGCTGGACCGGAATTTGAAGTCGCACGTCTTCTTTTGACGGCAAGCTCATCGGAATGGAGCCAATGAAGAATCCCCCGCAAGCCGCGAACGTCTTGCAAGCAAATGGTTTAGACGAGATGCCCGCGGCCGATCTGCACGAGTTGTTGGGAGCCATGCAAGCCGTCCACGACGGCAACTTTTCAGTCCGGCTCCCTCGCCATTGGACAGGTTTGTCAGGCAAGATCGCCGACACGTTCAACCACATCGTCGCTTCGAACGAGCGCATCGCCGCCGAGCTTCAGCGGGTCGGCCATGTCGTCGGCAAGCAGGGGAAGATCCGCCAGCGTCTGGATGCTGGACGCGCCGGTGGCGCGTGGCGCGAGATGGAGACGTCGGTAAACACTCTGATCGACGATCTGGTTTGGCCGACAACGGAGGTCACTCGCGCGATTTCAGCCGTGGCGCAGGGTGACCTGCTTCAAACCGTGCGGCTCGACGTCGATGGCCGTCCGCTCGAAGGCGAGTTCCTGCGCTCGGCGACGATCGTTAACCGGATGATCCAGCAGCTCGGCGTCTTCGCGGGCGAAGTGACGCGCGTCGCGCGCGAAGTCGGCGCCGACGGAAAGCTCGGTGGGCAGGCTCAGGTGCGCGACGTGAGCGGCGTGTGGAAAGACCTCACTGAGTCAGTCAACTCGATGGCGAGCAACCTAACGGCGCAGGTACGAAACATCGCCGAGGTGACGATCGCCGTAGCGAGTGGAGACCTCTCGAAGAAAATCACTGTCGACGTGCGCGGTGAGATTCTGCAGCTCAAAGAAGCGATCAATACGATGGTCGACCAGCTGCGATCGTTCGCAGCCGAAGTCACGCGCGTCGCACGTGAAGTTGGGACGGACGGAAAACTCGGCGGTCAGGCAATCGTGCCGGGCGTCGCCGGCACGTGGAAAGACTTGACGGACTCCGTGAACGCGATGGCGGGCAACCTAACGGGTCAGGTCCGCAACATCGCCGAAGTCACGACGGCGGTCGCGCGCGGCGACCTCTCGCGAAAGATCACGGTAGACGTGCGCGGTGAAATTCTCGAGCTGAAAAACACCATCAATACGATGGTGGACCAGCTGAACGCGTTCGCCGCGGAAGTGACGCGCGTGGCGCGCGAAGTCGGAACGGAAGGAAAGCTCGGCGGTCAGGCGCAGGTGCCAGGCGTCGCAGGTACGTGGAAGGATCTGACGGACAACGTGAACTCGATGGCGGGCAACCTAACGGCGCAAGTAAGAAACATTGCAGATGTCACGATTGCCGTGGCGAGTGGTGACCTGTCGAAAAAGATCACCGTAGACGTTCGTGGTGAGATTCTCCAGCTGAAAGAAGCCATTAATACGATGGTGGACCAGCTAAGATCGTTTGCATCTGAAGTCACGCGCGTCGCGCGCGAAGTCGGTACGGACGGAAAGCTCGGTGGTCAGGCGCTCGTGCCGGGCGTCGCCGGCACGTGGAAGGACCTCACGGACTCGGTCAACTACATGGCCTCGAACCTAACGGCGCAGGTGCGTAACATCGCCGAGGTGACGACGGCGGTGGCACGCGGCGACCTGTCGCGCAAGATCACGGTGGACGTGAAGGGCGAAATCCTCGAGCTGAAGAACACTATCAATACGATGGTGGATCAGTTGAATGCCTTTGCGTCCGAAGTCACGCGCGTGGCGCGCGAAGTTGGGACTGAAGGAAAACTCGGCGGCCAGGCGCAGGTGATGGGTGTTGCCGGTACGTGGAAAGACCTGACCGACAACGTCAACTCGATGGCGAACAACCTCACGGCGCAGGTGCGCAACATCGCCGATGTCGCTACGGCAATCGCGGGCGGTGACCTTTCGAAGAAGATCACCGTGAACGTGAGCGGCGAGATCCTGCTGCTCAAAGAGACGATCAACACGATGGTGGACCAGCTGAACGCCTTCGCCGGCGAAGTGACGCGCGTGGCGCGCGAAGTCGGTTCGGAAGGACGTCTCGGCGGTCAGGCGAAAGTGCCAGGCGTTGCCGGTACGTGGAAAGACTTGACGGACTCGGTAAACGCGATGGCCGGCAACCTAACGGCGCAGGTGCGAAACATCGCGGAAGTGACGACCGCCGTCGCACGCGGTGACCTGTCGCGAAAAATCACCGTGGACGTGAAGGGTGAAATCCTCGAGCTGAAAAACACGATCAATACGATGGTGGACCAGCTCAACGCATTCGCTGCCGAAGTGACGCGCGTGGCGCGCGAAGTCGGCACCGAAGGAAAGCTCGGTGGGCAGGCGCAAGTGTCTGGTGTCGCCGGTACATGGAAGGATCTCACGGACAACGTGAACTCGATGGCCGGCAACCTAACGGCGCAGGTGCGAAACATCGCCGACGTGACGATTGCCGTGGCCTCGGGCGACTTGTCAAAGAAGATCACAGTGGACGTGCGCGGCGAGATCCTGCAGCTCAAAGAAACGATCAATACGATGGTCGACCAACTCAACGCATTCGCGGGCGAAGTGACCCGCGTGGCGCGTGAAGTTGGTACCGATGGACGACTCGGCGGTCAGGCTGTCGTACCGGGCGTTGCCGGTACGTGGAAAGACCTTACCGACAACGTGAACCTGCTCGCCGCGAACCTAACGACGCAGGTGCGAAATATCGCCGAAGTGACGACGGCTGTGGCACGCGGCGACTTGTCACGCAAGATCACGGTCGACGCAAAAGGTGAAATCCTGGAGCTCAAGAACACTATCAATACGATGGTGGACCAGCTGAACGCGTTCGCCGCTGAAGTCACGCGCGTGGCGCGCGAAGTCGGTACCGAAGGAAAGCTCGGCGGTCAGGCGCAGGTGCCGGGTGTTGCCGGTACGTGGAAGGACCTCACGGACAACGTGAACGTCATGGCTGCGAACCTCACCGAGCAGGTGCGCGGCATTGTGAAGGTCGTGACGGCAGTGGCCAACGGCGACCTGAAGCAGAGCCTAACGGTGAAGGCGAAGGGCGAAGTCGCAGCGCTCGCCGAGACAATCAACAACATGACGATCACGCTCGCGACGTTCGCCGATCAGGTGACGACCGTGGCACGCGAAGTAGGCGTGGAAGGGCGTCTGGGCGGTCAGGCATACGTGCCGGGAGCCGCGGGTACCTGGAAGGACCTAACGAGTAACGTGAACCTGCTGGCGGCCAACCTCACGGGCCAGGTGCGCGCCATCGCGGACGTCGCGACGGCCGTGACGAAGGGCGACTTGACGCGCGCTATTCAGGTAGACGCGCGCGGTGAAGTCGCGGAACTGAAAGACAACATCAACACGATGATCACCAACCTCCGCCTAACAACGGAGCGAAATACCGAGCAGGATTGGCTCAAGACGAACCTCGCGCGCTTCACGGGCATGTTGCAGGGCCAGCGCGACCTGGTCACCGTAGGACAGCTGCTCCTCTCTGAGCTGGTGCCGTTGGTCGGCGCGCACCAGGGCGTGATCTATCAGATGGACGTGGTGGACGAGCCGCACCTCAAACTGCTTGCGAGCTATGCGAACGCCGCTGACATCGGATATCCCGATCGTATGCGAATCGGCGACGGCTTCATCGGCCAGTGCGTGCTGGAGAAGCGACGCATGCTCGTGACCGACGTGCCGGCTGACGCGGTGCCCGTTGGCTCGATTCTCATGGGACGCGGCGTGTTGCCGCGCAACATAGTCGTCTTCCCGGTCATGTTCGAGAACGAAATCAAGGCGGTGCTCGGTCTCGCCTCGCTGCACGAGTTCGCGGCGTCGCACCTAACGTTCCTCGAACAGCTCACCGCCAGCATCGGCATCGTGCTCAACAGCATCGAAGCCACGATGCAAACGGAAGGTCTCCTCAAACAATCGCAGCAGCTCGCCAGTGAGTTGACCAACCGCCAGAAAGAGCTGCAGCAGTCGAACGAGCAGCTGGAGCAAAAAGCTCAGCAGCTCGCCGAGCGCAACGTCGAAGTCGAGCGCAAGACCGCCGAGTTGGCGCTCACATCGCGATTCAAATCGGAATTCCTGGCGAGCATGTCGCATGAGCTGCGCACGCCGCTCAATAGCATTCTGATTCTTGGTCAGCAGTTAGGCGACAACCCCGATGGCAATCTGACGGACCGGCAGGTCGAGTTCGCGCGAACAATTCACGCCGCTGGGACGGATCTTCTCAACCTCATCACCGACATTCTCGACTTCTCGAAGATCGAATCGGGAACGGTTACGGTCGATGCAGAGGAGATTTACTTCAGCAGTCTGATTGGAACTGTCGATCGCACGTTCCGGCACGAAGCTGACAGCCGCGGGCTCGCGTTCGACGTACAGATCGATCCGCATCTCGGGCGCAGCATGGTCACAGACCCCAAGCGCCTGCAGCAGGTTTTGAAGAACCTGTTGTCCAACGCGTTCAAGTTCACGTCAACAGGCGGTGTGAAGCTCAACGTGTCGGTTGCACCGTCTGGATGGTCGGCTGAGCATCCGGTCTTGAACAACGCACCGACCGTGGTTGCGCTCGAGGTCTCGGATACCGGCATCGGTATTCCGGGCGAGAAGCAGAAAATCATCTTCGAGGCGTTCCAGCAAGCAGATGCAGGAACGAGCCGGAAGTATGGCGGCACCGGACTGGGCCTCGCGATCAGCTCGAAGCTCGCTGCATTGTTAGGCGGCGAGATTCAGTTGCGGAGCACGCCTAACGTGGGCAGCACATTTACGCTCTTCCTTCCGCTGCGCTATGTCGGGCCGGCCACGCCGACCAAACCATCCGAGGTACCGGCTCCTGAAGGGGAGCCGACGTTTGCCGGCCTCTCGAAGGTCATGCAGGCCGAACGTATCAGCGAACGCGTTCCCGACGACCGCGACGACCTCCAGCCTGACGACTGGACGCTGCTAATCGTCGAAGACGACCCGCACTATGCGCGCGTGATCGCCGACCTTGCCCACGATAAAGGCTTCAAGGTTGTCGTCGCGCATACGGGCGCCGAAGCACTGGAGCTGGCACGCCGAGTGAATCCGAGCGCTGTGTCGCTCGACGTGTTCCTTCCGGACATGCTCGGATGGACTGTGCTGAGTCAGTTGAAGCAGGATCCAGCAACACGGCACATACCTGTTCAGATCGTCACGCTCGACGAAGATCGGCAGCACGGCCTTGCACGCGGCGCATTCTCCTTCGTCACAAAGCCGACGAACGCTAGTGGACTGGACGAGGCCCTAACGCGCATTAGGGAATTCGCAACGCCGCGCGCCAAGCGACTGCTAATCATCGAAGACAACCCGTCCGAACAGCTTAGCATCGCCGAGTTGTTAGGCCACAAGGACATAAAGGTTGAGTGCGTCGGAACAGGCAAGGACGCTCTCAACGCGTTGCAAGCGAACCCCTACGACTGCGTCGTGCTCGATCTGCGGTTGCCAGAT
Organism: Gemmatimonadaceae bacterium; assembly: GCA_036003845.1. Classification (GTDB taxonomy): domain Bacteria; phylum Gemmatimonadota; class Gemmatimonadetes; order Gemmatimonadales; family Gemmatimonadaceae; genus DASYRX01. The sequence goes on from DASYRX010000011.1 coordinate 5,836, forward strand.
ATGTCGGGCTTCTCGGTGCTCGAAGCTATCCGGGACGACGCCGACCTGCGTGATATTCCAGTCGTCGTTTTCACTGGCAAAGAGCTTACGACCGAAGAAGATACGCAGCTCAAGAACCTCGCACGCAGCGTCGTCGTAAAGGGCGTGGAGTCGCCCGAACGCCTTCTCGACGAAACGTCATTATTCTTGCATCGCGTTGTCTCCGATCTACCCGCGGACAAGCAGCGCTTGCTAGAGCGCCTGCATGGTTCCGATGAATTCCTGATGAACAAGTCCGTGCTCGTCGTTGACGACGACGTGCGGAATATCTTTGCTTTGAGTAGCGTGCTTGAACGCCGAGGGATGAACGTGCTCACGGCGACCACGGGTAGGGAGGCGATTGAGACCCTCGAGGCGACGCCGAATCTGGCGATCGTCCTCATGGACATCATGATGCCCGAAATGGACGGCTATAAGACCATGCACGCGATCCGGCAGCGCCCGGCGCTGCGACGCTTGCCGATCATCGCCCTCACCGCCAAGGCAATGAAGGGGGACCGCGAGAAGTGTCTCGAGGCTGGGGCCTCGGACTATCTTGCTAAACCCGTGAACACGGAGCAACTGCTATCGGCATTACGTATGTGGCTGCACCGTTAGGCACCCGGAGGCAATGTGAGCGCTGACGAGCGCGTCAACATTTTGCTGGTTGACGACCAGCCGGGGAAATTGCTGAGCTATGAAGCGATGCTCAGCGAGTTGGGCGAAAGCCTGATCCGCGCCGAGTCTGCGAGCGAGGCGTTGGAGCAGTTGCTGAAGACCGAAATCGCGGTCGTGCTTATCGACGTATGCATGCCCGAGCTGGACGGCTTCGAGCTGGCCTCGATGATTCGGGCGCACCCTCGATATCAAAAGACCGCAATCATCCTGGTCTCCGCCGTTCTCATTAACGACGTATATCGCTTGAAAGGTTATCACGCCGGCGCCGTCGACTACGTCGGCGTCCCCGTGGTACCCGAGATCCTGCGCGCGAAAGTCGCAATCTTCGCCGACCTCTTCCGCAAGAGCCGACGGCTGGAACGCGTCAACGAGGAGCTCGAGCAGCGAGTCGTCGAGCGCACCGCCGAACTGCGCGAGAGCGATCGTCGAAAGGACGAATTCCTCGCAATGCTCGCGCACGAGCTTCGTAACCCACTCGCTCCTGTGCGCAACGCTCTCCACCTAGTCCGCGCGACAGCAGACGATAGTGTGCGCGACAACGCCCTGAGCGTTATGGAGCGCCAGCTGGGGCACCTGGTGAGACTCGTGGACGACCTGCTCGATGTAAGTCGCATAACGACGGGCAAGCTCGAGCTGCGAACCGATAGAGTCGATTTGCGGGAAATTCTTCGTCAGGCAGTGGAAACGGCGCAGCCGGAGATCAGCCGCAAGGAACACACGCTGACGGTCGACCTACCGACGACTGCACTGATTCTCAACGGTGACGCGACGCGTTTGACGCAGGTATTCGCCAACCTGCTGCACAACGCGAGCAAGTTCACCGACAAGGCCGGCAGTATTCAGCTCAGTGCCCAGCGCATCGGCAGCGACGTGGAAGTGACGGTCAAGGACAGTGGCGAGGGGATTCCCCACGAAATGCTTCCGGGCATCTTCGAGATGTTCTCGCAAGCCGACCGCTCGCTCGAGCGACGTCATGGTGGCCTCGGGATAGGCCTAACGATGGCGAAGCGACTCGTGGAGATGCACGGCGGTGTCATCGTGGGGAAGAGCGACGGTCTCGGCACAGGCAGCGAGTTCACCGTGCAGCTTCCGCTTGCGGCGGCTGTGGGAGCGCACGAATCGCCGGAAGTCTCGGGCAAGTGGCCCGCGATGACGACGCGGCGCATTCTCATCGCGGACGACAACCCCGATAGCCTCGAGAGCCTGGCGCTGGTGCTCCAGCTCAAAGGCAACGAGGTGCGCACCGCCTCGGATGGCGCCAAGGCTGTGGCGGAGGCAGAGGCGTTCCACCCGGACGTTGTCCTGCTGGACATCGGCATGCCTCAGATGAACGGCTACGACGCGTGCCGCCGCATCCGAGAGAGCGACTGGGGCCGCGGTATGCTTTTGATCGCGCTTACCGGCTGGGGGCAGCAGGAAGACCGCGAACGGAGCAGCGCCGCCGGCTTCGACTATCACTTCGTCAAACCGATTGATCCCGACAATCTCATGCGACAGCTCTCCAAGCACGCCGCACGAGTCGAGGCTCTTCGGACGGTCACATCAACGTAGCGGAGAGCCAAGCCGCTGGACTTTTCGGAACTGATATCGATGCTGGCCGAGTCGAGTCCAACGCGCAGCGCTGCGGGTGCACAGACCTAACGCTCAATAAGCGCGATGGCGAATAGCGCAGCCCGAATCACGGGCGTTCAGCTGCGCCGCGCACAACTCGCCGACGCCGGCGAAGTCGCGAATCTGCACATCGCGAGTTGGCGCGTTGCGTACAGCGCCGAGCTCCCCGCCGATTACCTCGCCTCGCTGGACGAGGCATCGCGCGCAGAACAATGGGTCGCGCGCATGTCGCGGCCGGCGACCGAGGTGCTGCTCGCTGAAGACGACCGCGACCTGCTTGGCTTCTGCGCACACGGACCGGTACATAACGCAGACGAAGAGCTAACGAGCGCGTGGGAGATCTACAGCCTGCATGTCCGACCGCGCCTGCGCGGCGGCGGCATCGGTACGATCCTGTTCAACGAGGGCGTGAACGGCGCTCGGCGAGCGGGGGCTAGACTTCTGGCGCTTTGGGTCGTCGCGACGAACGATCCGGCGCGGCGTTTTTACGAAGGGAAAGGCATGCAGCCGGACGGCGCGCAGAAGGATCGCGACCTCGCACCCGGGATAATCCTGCACGAAGTGCGATATCGCCTTTCGCTGGCGAGCGCGGCAGCCGTCTCATGAGCTCGTTAGGCCCGCGTCAAGCGTTGCTCGGTCCGAGTGGCGGCCGGCGGATGACATCACCGAAGCGATCGATCAGACCCGAGACGCGGTGCTCGTCTTTGGTGGGCTCGCGGAACCCAAGACGGCGGCCGCCATCCTCGCCGCTGCCGGCACGTGGCAAGCCGTCACTTGTTCCGAGCTACATGGGGCTGTCTGGCCAATCAAAGAGTATCGTTCCAAGGACACGGCCTCACGGCAAACCTACTCAGGGGCGAGGTTGGAACGGCACTAGCTGCCTAACGAGTTGAAAAGACGGCTCGCCCTGGGTAAGTCGCCCCTCT
>DASYRX010000012.1:0-5000 GCA_036003845.1 Gemmatimonadaceae bacterium
ATCTTAGCGCTCCCCGCGATTTGTGGAGCCAGGCGAACCTGCTAGAACTGCGCGTAAACGGCGCGTCCGGTCGCTTTCGACAGCTCGATGGCTTGCAGGATTGCCGCGCGCGGATTGCCGTCCACGCGAACTCTGGCCAACGAGGCGTCGTCGTCACGCCCGGCGCCGGCGCATGTCACGCGAATCTCCATCGGCGTGACGATGCTGAATGTCACCACGGCGACGAGACCGTTGAGGAAGCTGTGCTGCGTTTCGACCTTCGACACGCCGTTGGGACACGCCGACGCTACATTCTCGATTGGAGGTGGGACGAGACCGAAGACGAATGACATCGCCCACGGTTTATACACTTCCGTACCGCCAGCCGGACGTCCGGTCTCGATGACCGCGTGATAGCACCCAACCAGCGCGAATACAGCGACCATTGAGGCAACTTGAAGTACCCGACGCATACTTTCCCCCCGGGGGATGAGTTTTCGTGCGCGCGTGAACGGCTTGCCGCGCGCCGCACAACGTGAGGGCCACCGGTGGCATACGCAAGCTTCGTGTCGCCCTCAAGGCACGCATCGCGACGCCATCGCCGGCACTGGCCGAGCCGCACGTGACTTTTGGATCGTTAGGCCCGGCGCTGCCCAGCGCCACCTGAAAGTTCCAAACAAGCCCGGCGCACCCTTGCCGAGTCACCTCGCTCCTTCGATTATTGCCGAGCTCGCGTTCTCCTACCGGTGCCTTCCCCGGCGCCAACGCGTTCTGAAGGTCGGTCTCCGTCTCCCTCGTGCGAGTACGCATGCGTTGCGTTGCATCCATTGTTGCTCTCATAACGCTGCCTTACGGCGCGTTTGCGCAGCAGGGTGTCATTCGTGGCACGGTCCGGGATTCCACCACAAACACCCCACTCGGCGGCAGTACTGTTAGCGCTCTGCTGGGCAGCGAGCTCGCGGGCTCCGCGACGACAGACCGCAATGGCACCTACAGACTGAGCGGACTACAAAGCACCGCGCACGTTCTGCTCGTCAGGCGGCCGGGGTACCGCAACGCCAACGCGATGAATGTCACGCCTAATGATGCTGGTACGGTCGTGGACTTCGCTCTCGGCCGGCTACCGCAATCGCTCGATCCGATTGTGATCTCGGCGACCATGAGCCGGGAGAGCAAGTTCGATTCGCCCGTCTCGACTTCTGTTGTTAGGCGCGAGGATTTGCAGGACGCTCAAGCAGTCACAGCACTCGACTACGTGCGTTATGTGCCGGGCGTCGATTATGCGGCCAAGGGAGTCGCGACGCAGACGTTTTCGTCGCGCGGCCCAAGGGGCGTCAGTGCGTCGTCCATGCTGCTCCTCTCGGACTTTCGATTCTCCGCGATCCCCTACCTCGGCGTCAACGTCGCTCAGCTCCTGCCGAGCACAAACGACGACATCGAGCGCATCGAGATCGTTCGTGGCCCCGGTGCGGTCATGTACGGGCCCAATAGTCGTCGTGGTGTGCTGCACGTGATCAAGCGCTCGCCACTCGAGGCAGGCGAGTCGAGCGTCTCACTCGCGGCGGGAAGCAGGACCTATACGGACGCGGCGTTTCGCGTGTCGCGCCCTGCCGGCGATGTCGGCTTCAAGATCTCTGGTCGCTATCTCACTGGCCGCGATTGGCCCTTCGTCGACGCGGTCGAGCAGCGGCTGCGTAGTCAGGCGATCGCCGCCGGTGCGCGTGGCGACACGCTCTTGTTAGGCAGGCGCGAGAAGGACTTCGAGACCGTGCAGGGGGACGCGCGCGTCGACTGGCGTCTGAGCGCGAACACGCTCCTCGCGTCGACACTCGGAATCACGCAGGCGACGGGCATCGAAACGGGCGCCGAGATCGGAGCCGCGCAAGCGAAGGATTGGGTTTACGGCTACGCACAAACGCGACTGGAGCACGGCGCTTTGTTCGCCAATCTCAGCGTCAATTGGGGAGACGCGGGCGACAGCTACAACCTGCGCAACGGCCAGCTCATCACGAACAAGTCGCGTCTGTTGAGCGGACAGCTGAAGCACGAAAAGCCCTTCGGCGGATCCCGGCTGCAGTACGGCGTCGACATGCAGTGGACGATCCCGCGCACCGATGGGACGCTCAATGGTCGCTTCGAGGACGACGATCGCGTCGTAGAGACGGGTTTCTACACGCACCTAACGAGCGCGCTCACACCCAAAGTCGACTTTATCGCGGCGCTGCGGCTAGACCATCACAATCGGCTCGAGCAGGCGTGGTTCCTCTCGCCGCGCGCGGGCATCGTGTTCAAGCCGCAGCCAACGCAAACCTTCCGGGCGACATACAGTCGCAGCTTCGAGCAGCCGGCAGCGCGTTTGATGTTCGCCGATTTCTCCCTCGGGCCGTTAGGACCGCTGCCATTCAACATTCAGTTGCACGGATTGGGCGGGTCCGGTCTCAATGTGCTGCGCAGCTGTAGCGGTGTGTGCATGCGTGTGCCGGGGCAGTTCGGCGGGACAGCCACGCCAGTGCCCGCGGAAGCCACGCGCATGTGGCCCGTCATCGTTGCACTCCTGAAAGCTCAGGGGGTGGACATCGCGCAGCTCCCGCCGCCGACGGCTGCGCAAGTCGCTACCCAGTTCGGCGCGCTGAATTTCGTGAGCGGTGCTTTCGATCCGGTGAGCCCAGGGCAGCTCGCCGGCTTTGCGCCGATCCGTCGTCAGGAAGAACAGTCGCTCGAGGCCGGCTACAAGGCCGTCTTCTCGAACGCTTCGTTAGGCATCGACGTCTATCACACGCGTGCGAGTCATGTCTTCGCAAGCGGAGCTGCCGTTCTCACCCCGAATGTGTTCTTCGAGGCTTCCTCGCTCGCGCGCTACCTCGGCGGCTTCATGCCGGCCGCGCAGGCCCAGCAGCTCGCTGCGGGCATCGCGCAGATTCCCGTCGGGACCATCGCGACGGATAAGAGCGCGGGCGCCGATATCCTCGTGGCGCCGTTCGGAGATCAGGGTGGCGCATTTTCGTATGCCGGGATCGACGTCTCAGTCGACGGCCAACTGACGCCGCGCCTGAGCGGCAACGCGAGCTATTCCTGGGTGAGCCGCGACTCTGTCTCGTTAGGTGTCGGCAGTGCGTTCCTTCTGTTCAATGTGCCGCGCAACAAGGCAGCACTCGGCGCCAGGTTCCGGGACGACAAGCGCGGCCTCACCGTCGATCTGCGCGGCCGGGCGCTCGGGTCATTCTCGGTCAATACGCCGGCGTATGTTGGAGTCGTCGATAGCTACAGCGCTGTCGATCTCTCGCTCGCCGTCCGGATGCCGCGCAATACGCACTCGACAGTCATATTCGATGTGAGCAATCTGTTCAACGACGTGCACCAGGAATTCATCGGTTCCGCAAAGCTCGGTCGCTTCTTCGTCACTCGTGTGAACGCGCGCTTTTAGCGCGACGTGCTAATGCCAGTCGTCGACATTACAGAATTGGAACGAGCAGCGCGCCGGAAAGTCGACGCTGTCGCCGACGATCCAGCAGGCCGAGTGCGGTTGCGGCGCGATTTCTACCGCAATTACGGGTTCGGTGATCGTCAAGAGATTCCAACCGTATACGGCTTCGGCAGCTCGGAGCTCGCGTTCTTTCAGTGGGAAGTCGACCGCGGCGTGCTCAATCCCATCAACGGAAGCGCCACGCCAGGCAGCTCATGGTGGCGGAACGTCAATCTCGACTTCCTCTTCTATTCCGAGCTTGGCGCGCTCGCGTACGAAAGCGGCGCAAATGCGGCTATGCTGCCAGTCGCGGCGCGAGCCTGGATGGACTACATCGCCACGCCTAACTCGAAGAGCTGGTATCGCGCGCATAACACGAGCATCGTCTCGGGCTACCTCGGCCGTCTTTCCGACGCACTGAGTGAGCGACGAGCGGAGCAGTGTTTCATGAACGTTGTGCTGTACCGCCTGCTGTATGCTCAGGGACTGGTGGAAGGCGTTGAGATGGGTCGGTTAGGCACGCTGCTCGCGAATCCCGAGCTTCCATCCGTCGATGTGATGGTCCACCTGCCCGACTTCTATCCGAGGCACTATCCGTTGTCAGCGCAGGACGTGCGTCACGTCATGCACAAGGCGCACTCTCTTGAGGAGCTGACGGTGATTCTGCTGGACGACATCTGCATCATGCCGCAGCTGACGTCGCTCTATTCGCAGGCCTCTAAATGGGCGGATAGTCCTGAGTTGCCCACGTATTTGATCGACGGGGAGCCAGTGTATCCGACGCGAATCCCGCGTCCCTGGCACGTGATCCTGCGGCACCGCCTAACGCTTCTACTGTTGCTGCTGTGGCGCAGGCTGCTGGGCAAGTAACGCTCGAACAATCGCTCGCGGGCTTTCTCGCGATCGACAGACGTGTTGCGATCGCGGCTGGCCGCGACCTTCCGAGCCGCGCGACGGGAGCCGTGTTGTTCGCCGATCTCGTCGGCTTCACCACGCTCGTTGAAACGCTTGGCAACGAGCTCGGCCCGCGACGCGGCGCCGAGGAGCTCTCGCAGCACATCAGCCGGTTGTTCGAGAAACTGACGGCACAGGTGCATTTCTGGGGCGGCAGCGTCGTGACGTTCATTGGCGACGCGATGCTTTGCTGGTTCGGAGGTGCAGAGAACGACTCGCCTGATGAGGCCAGCGCGCGCGCCGCGCAGGCGGCGTTCGCGCTGCAAAATGCCATCGCCTCATTCAAGCAACTGCGCGCGGGGAATGGCCGCTCGATAGCGTTCGCGCTCAAAGTCGGCATCGCGTCAGGCAACGTGCGCCGCTTCCTAATTGGGTCAGGGAGTGAGCGGGTCTACGATCTTCTGGCGGGAAAGACCGTCGATCGCGCGGTCGCCGCGGCGAGCAATGCGCGTCCGGGAGAGGTGGTCGTGACGCAGGAGATCTTTCGGCGCGTCGGCCTGGCCGCCGCCACCGCGGAGGGCGAGTCCAACAGTGAGTTCCTGCCCGTGAGCGCTGCGGCGACATCGCAGGCGCCACCGCTAGCGCCAGAAGCGATCCTCGCAAG
>DASYRX010000013.1:0-51592 GCA_036003845.1 Gemmatimonadaceae bacterium
TTTTACCCCGGTGTGCAAGAAACGGCGCGTGGTGACGTCTCACTAGGGCAGCGAGACAACCTCAACCCTGGTAGGGACTGAAATGCGCGCCCGTCGGCTTGCCTTGTTCATAACGACTCTAGCCGTTGCCGTCTCATTTGCCGCGTGCAACCGAGACGCCGTGAGCGTTGCACAAGACGGAGAGCGTGCGGCGGCGGCGAGCGCTCCTCCGATGACGCGCGACCTCTCCCGCCAGGCCGTAGCACGAGAAGAGAAAGCAGCGCCGGATGCAGTCGGTCAGGCACAGGTAACGCGCGACTCGGTCGCACCGAGCATGATCATCAGGAACGGCACGGCGACTGTTCAGGTGGACAAGCTCGGCGACGCTGTTGCGGCGCTTCGCGCGCTTGCCCAACGCATGGGCGGCTATGTGACGAATACCTCTGTCACGACTGGCCAGGATCAGGTTCCGGCGGCGACGATCGAGCTCAAGATCCCGGCGACACGTTTCGACTCGGCGATGGCCGGCTTGTCCCCGTTAGGCAAGGTGGAATCCGTCAACACGACGGCCGAAGACGTCGGAGAGCAGTTCGTCGACGTCACGGCGCGTCTGGCTAATGCGCGCCGGCTCGAGGCGCGCATCCAGACGATCCTCGCCACGCGCACCGGCAAGTTGGAGGATATCATCGCCGCGGAGCGCGAGCTGGCGCGCATCCGCGAGGAGATCGAGCGCTTCGAAGGGCGACTGCGCTTTCTGCGCACGCGCGTCGCGCTCAGCACGCTCACAGTCAGCGTGCACGAGCCGTATCCCGTTGTCGGCGGACCGGGCACGGGCCCAATCGCCGAGTCGTTCAAGAACATGTGGCGCAATTTCGTGCTCTTCGTCGCGTCTTTCATCGCTTCGTTAGGCTGGCTCCTGCCGCTCGGAGCGATCGCACTGGTGTCGTGGATCGCAGTGCGCAAATATCTGCGCAAGAAACAGGGCGCGAACGTGCCGGCACAGGTACAGGCGGTCGAGCTCGCGGCGAAAAGCTAGAACCAGGAATGCGTTTGGCATCGGCCAGCATCAGCTGTTTGTCGCTTCTGCGCAAAACGCACAGGGAGAGCGAGGTGCCTTTGTGACGGCTAACGTGAGAATCTCCGCCGCATCTATCTTTGACTCCGACGAACCCACGATTGAAGGCTCGGTGTTCTGAATGCGAACAACCACTATGAGCGGCTCACGCAGTGTGCGTCACCTCGTCGTTATCACGGCCGCGTGCTTCGGTCCCTGCGTCTTGGGGCCCGTTCTTGTATCAGCGCAGCCGCGGCTGGTCATGATCTCGCTCGACGGGCTGCATCCGGATTACATCAAACGCGCCGAGCAGCTTGGTGTTCGCTTGCCCGCGTTAGGTGCGCTCGTTCGCGAAGGCACGTTCGCCTCGGTGCGCGGCGTCTTTCCGACAGTGACGTATCCAAGCCACGCGACGATGGTGACTGGCGTTTCGCCGGCGCGGCATGGAATCACCTTCAACACCACGTTCGATCCGCTGGACCGGAATGGCGGTGGTTGGTTCTGGTACACGAGCGATCTCAAAGTCCCCGCGTTGTGGGACGTCGCCAAACGGCGGAAACTCAAGACGGCGAATGTGCACTGGCCCGTGACCGTCGGCGCAGCGATCGATCTGAACATTCCGCAGCATTGGAATCGCGGGACGCCTGACGATCGCAAGCTGCTCGCGGCTCTATCGACGCCAGGATTGTTGGCGAGCCTCGAACGCGAGCTTGGGCCGTATGCCGACGGCATCGATGAAAGCATGGCCGGCGACGAGAATCGCGCGCGATTCGTTATCCGGCTGCTCGAGCGCGACAAGCCGGACGTCATGTGGGCGTATTTCACCGCGCTGGATCACGAGCAACACGAGACAGCGCCGTTCAGCAAGTCGGCGCTAAGCGTCCTCGAGAAGATTGATGGGATCGTGGGCCGTGTCGTCGCGGCGGCACGGCGCGCCAGCGGCGGCCGCGCCGCAATCGTGATCGTATCCGACCACGGACACGCTCTGGCCAACCGGGAGCTTTCGTTAGGCGTCCTCTTTCGACGCGAAGGGTGGATCAAATACGCGAACGATACGTCCGACAGACCGCTCGATTGGCGCGTCTCGCTCTGGAACTCGTCCGGGACGGCGGGTGTCATGTTGAAGGATGCCTCTGACTCCGCGTTGCAGCGGCACGTGGGCGCGAAGCTGGCGGAACTTGCCGCCGACACTGCGAACGGGATCGCCAAAATCTGGACGCGCGCCGAGGCGAAGTCGTTAGGTGGAATGCCTGACGCGAGCTTCGTGATCGCGATGCGCCCGCCGTACCGCGTGAGCGGCGTGACGCGAGGGCCGCTGCTGCGCAGCGTGCGCGCGGGCGGGTCGCACGGCTTCGCGCCGGACGTAAGCGCCATGGACGCGATATTCATCGCGGTCGGGCCGGGCGTGGCGCGGGGTCGAGATCTCGGCAAGATCGACATGCGCGACGTCGCACCGACTGTGGCCGCGCTTCTCGGACTGGCTATGCCTAACGTGGAAGGCCGCAACGTGCTTAGGCGCTAAGCGACAAGGCGGCGTCACGGCGCAAATAAAATGCTCGCAATAGCGCGAAGGGCGTCGGCCGTGTCCGGCCGCCGTGGAGGGACCACCCGCGCCGAGCGCTGGCGCGCGTCCTCTGTGACAAGAGCAGTTGTGGAGCGTCGTCTGCAGGCGGCCGAATCCAGGTCTTGCCCGCCGCCGTACGCTCGGCAAACGTAGCAGCACCACTAGTAGCCTTCGCGCGGAGATATCCATGCATAAGCGTCCACCAGGCGAGCCCGACGCCGAGGTTCTGCCAGAGCAGGTCGCATCGCGCCTGCTCACGCGCGCCAGCGAGCTTGACGCAGCCCAGCGAGCCGGTTCAGTGGTGGCCGAGCTTCGTGCCGCCGCAACCGAAGCGGGCATCTCGCCCGCCGCCTTCGATGCCGCGCTCTCCGAGTTGCATGCGGGAAAGGCTCAACTGCCTGATGAGATAAAGCCCCGGCGTCGCGTTCCGATGTGGGCCTTCTCAGCCGTCGTCGCGGCCCTAGCCATCGGCGCTCTTTTCGTGGCGCTGATGCTCATCCCGGCAATTGCCGCTACGCCGCCTGTCTAGGAAGCCTTCTGCTGCGCCGCCTAACACTAGGCAGTGATTCCATGACGCAAACGGCCTAACCGCGTTCTGCTGTCCACGCAACCGGCCGCAGCTCGACGTTCATCGTCGCCGGCGCCAGCGACCGGAGAAAGGACGCGGAGAGAAACCGCGCCGCGCCATCCGTGATCGTTCCCTCCACGCGAATCGTGAGCACCGCATCAGCCGGCGCTTCGGCAATGAGGGAGCGCAGGCGTACTTCGAGATCCGCCTCGGCAACGGCGTTCACGCTGAGCGTGTGCCTAACGAGCGGACGCGCAGGAAGTGTCCGGAATCGCCAGTCGACACGCACAGCGGCGTCTTCGCGCACGACCTCCACGAGCATGTACCCCTTCTCCTCGTCGACCTCAGCGAACGACGTGCGCTCGATGGAGCCTGGATAAAGAACCGGCGCCGCGAGCGCTCGCCCACGGAGATCATGCGTCAGTGTCTGATGCCGATGGATGTGGCCCGAAAGCACAGCCGCGAAGCCGCTCGGAATGTCCGCGCCGCGAATGACATCGGCGCCCGTCGTGAACGTGAAGTCCGCTGGTCCGACCGTCGCGCCTTCAACGCACTGATGGAGGCAGAGCAAGCGCACGTCGGCCGCTGCCGTTTGCCACGCGGTCCCTTGCATCAGCGAAGCGAACCTGGTGCGCACTTCGTCGCGTTCCGACGGGAAGCCAGCCAGCGCCACGCGCACGCCACGTACGTCGGTAACGAATGTGCGTGGGCGATCGAAGATGTGGATCCTGCGATGTTGCGCGAACCGGAGATGCGGTAGCCTGCCGCGCTCGTGGTTCCCAGGGACCACGTACACCGGTACTCCTGCATCTGCCACGCGCATCAGCGGCGCGAACGCCTGATACGCCAGGCTCGGGACGACACGCGAGCGGTTGAACACATCTCCGCCGTGCACGACAAGATCGACAGCACCGTCGACTGCCGGTTGCAGTGCTGTGGCGTAGTTGGCGAGGAAGTCGTGACCGCGACGACGACGTTCGATACGGGGGCGCACCGGAAGATCGAAGCCGAGGTGCGTGTCGGCGAGCAGCAGTATTCGAACGACTTCGGGCATTGGGTACAACATAAGTAGCACGTTCGCGCACACACGTTGAGCACGGTCGGGCAGTCAGCCGGCCCTACTCGCGCATGGCTTGGCGGCGTGTAGGATCTTGGCGAATGAAACCGAAAGAGCTGACTGTCCGCGGCCTGATCCTGGGCGCGCTCCTCACGTTCGTGTTCACCGCGGCCAACGTATACCTCGGCCTCAAAGTCGGCCTCACGTTCGCCTCGTCGATCCCGGCGGCCGTCATCTCGATGGCAATCCTGAGCGCGGTGAAGGACTCGACGATCCTCGAGAACAACATCGTCCAGACCGTCGCGTCCGCGGCCGGCACTCTCTCGGCAATCATCTTCGTCTTACCCGGACTCGTGATCATCGGATGGTGGACGGGATTCCCGTTCTGGGAATCGTTCCTGATCTGCGTGAGCGGCGGCGTCCTCGGTGTGCTGTTCACGATCCCGTTGCGGCGCGCGCTCGTGACGACGTCCGATCTTCCGTATCCCGAAGGTGTCGCTGCCGCCGAAGTGCTCAAGGTTGGATCGGGGACGCGCGGCGAGACGAAGGACGACACTGGTCAGGCACGCGAGGGCCTCATCGCCGTTATCCTCGGCTCGATCGCGTCAGGCGGCTTCGCAATCCTAACGGCAACGCGCATCGCCGCCGCTGACTTCGCGGGATTCATTCGACTCGGCGGCTCGGCTTCGACCGGGTACAACATCGCGTGGTCCCTCGCGCTCCTCGGCGCGGGACATCTCGTCGGGTTGTCAGTCGGCATGGCGATGCTCGTCGGCCAGGTAATCTCGTGGGTGATCGCGGTGCCGATTCTCACGTCGATGCAGCCGACGCCTGAGGGCGTGGAAGCGGCGGCGCACATGACGACGATCTGGCGCACGCAGGTGCGCTTCATCGGTGCCGGTACAATCGGAATTGCAGCGATCTACACGCTGGCCAAGCTCGCCAAGCCTGTCGTCGGCGGACTCGTGAGCACGCTCGTGGCGTCTCGTGCCGTGGCAACGGCGGATGATCGCGACCGCGATCTCTCGCCCCAATGGATCGTCGGCTTGACGGTTTTATGCCTCATCGTTTCCGCCTGGCTCGCGTACCGATTCGCGATGGCGACACCGCTCGCCGGCAACGCCATCGGCCTAACGCTGGTCGCCGTCCCGGCCGTGCTGATCATCGGCTTTCTCATCGCCGGGATCTGCGGCTATATGGCGGGACTCATCGGGGCTTCCAACAGCCCGATCTCGGGCGTCGGAATTCTCTCGATCGTTCTGTTTGCGTCGCTGCTCGTTATTGTAGCGCCGCCGACCGAGACGACTCGACTGCCGCTCGTTGCGTTCGCGCTTTTTGTGGTGGCGATCATCTTCGCTTGTGCGACAATCTCGAATGACAATTTGCAGGATCTAAAGACGGGTCAGCTGGTCGGTGCGTCGCCAATGCGACAGCAGATTGCGCTCATCGTAGGCGTTGGCGCGGGTGCAGCGGTGATCCCGTCGGTGCTCAATCTGCTGGCGAAGGCGTACGGGTTCGCCGGGGCTCCGAACGTCGGAGTGGTCGCACCGAATCCACTGCCTGCGCCGCAGGCGACGCTCATCTCCGCACTCGCGCAGGGCGTGATCGGTGGGAGTCTGGAATGGAGAATGATCGGCATCGGTGCGCTCGTCGGGGTCGGTCTGATCCTCCTCGACACCACGTTAGGCGCGCTCAAGAAGCTGCGCATTCCGCCGCTGGCCGTCGGCATCGGGATCTATCTCCCCATGTCGGCGACCTTCGCTGTGATCGTCGGCGCCGTGATCTCGCACTGGTACGACAAGCGCGCGCGCGCGATGCCTGATCCTGAGAGAGCGGAACGGCTCGGGACGCTCGTAGCCTCGGGGCTCATTGTGGGCGAGAGTTTGTGGGGCGTGCTCAACGCCGGGCTAATAGTCGCCTTCAACAACGACGCACCGATCGGGCTGGTGCCTGCCGACTTTGCGCCTGCACGCTGGCTCGGCTTGTTCGGCTTCATCGGCGTGATCGTGTGGCTCTACGGCTGGATGCTGCGTCGCTCGCGAGCGGTGGTGCGCTAGCGAAGTGCCGGCGTTGGCGTTAGGCGAGAGCGGCAGGTTCGTCCGCATCCTCATCGGCGCGCTGATCGTTGATGATGCATGGCATGTCCAGCATGAAGCGTCAACGGGGCTTCCAACGTTGCCTAACGTCAACATGTCGCCCTACTGCGGGCGATCACCCTGCTCGCGATCCACAAGTCTGCCATAGGCGACATACTGCCGTTCGAGCTCGGCCATCAACCGTTCATATGCAGCATCGCCCTGGAGGCCGCGCAGGTTGGGATCGTTGCGGAACAGTGGATAGTTAGGCATCCCGTTGTCGGCAGTGCGGCGCAGCCACTCGACCGCGTCGCCCTTGCGCCCGAGACGGGCGTACGCGCAGGCAATGCTGAACTGCGCATGGTGAAAGTGGGAGCGGCCCGCGGCAAGCGCGATCGCCGCCTTCATGCTGGCGAGCGATTCCTTCTCGCGACTCAGCGCGGCGTACAGCAAAGCTCGACCAGCAGCCCGATCGCTGTTCTCTATATCTCCGACTACGCGCGCGGAGTCGAGCATGGCGAGCGCCTCGCTCGTGCGCCCGAGCGCGTTCAGCACCACTGCCTTCTCCCAGATGAAGCCGCCGATGAAAGGCATACTTTCATATACAACCAGCGCAGAGTCGAACTTCTGCTCGTACCAGAGTACGCGGGCGATGCGCGGCCGGCTGAATCCTTGGCAGCGCGTACGGTCCTCACAGCCATCGTTAGGGTCGAGCGAAAGACTCGTTTCCAGCTCGCCACGCGCCTCGTGCGTAAAGCCGTAATGAAAGTAGAGTGAGCCGAGCGCGTTATGGGCTGCTACGAGACTGGGACGCAGCGCAATGGCGCGCCTAACGTCGGCCAGCGACTCGGCGAAGTGCCAACCGCGCACGGCGTTCCACTTGAGGTCGTGCCGCGCCTTCCACGCGATGGCCACCGTGGAATCGAGACTCAACGCGGTGTGGATAGCGCCTTCCGCTCGCTCGAGTCTCGCAGGGTCGGCGTCAAAGAGAAAGACGGAACTAACGAGCTCCTCCGCCAGCTCTCCCCATGCCAGCGCGAACGTAGAGTCGAGCTGTACGGCGCGCGTTAGGTCGGCGAGAATGGAATCAGAAGTCACTCGAGCCACGCGCGTGCCGGTGTTACGGCTTCGCGCTCGCGCTCTCAAGTATGCGTCGTAGGATTCAGGATTCGTCGTCGGCGGGCGGGCGAGCGAGCGCGACTCGCGTTCGGCGAGCTGTATTTTGAGCACGCCCGCCACTCTGGTGGCAACTTCGGATTGGACACGAAAAACGTCGCGTGCCGTGTGATCCCAACTTTGGCTCCAGCGCGATTCCTGGGTTGCCGGATCGATCAGCCTAACGCTAACGCGAACTGCGTCGCCGGCTTTCTGCAGCGAGCCATCGATCACTGCATCGACTGAAAGTGCCGCGCGCATCGCTCGCAACGCATTCCGATCCGCTGCGAAACCTGCGACGGAAGCAGGGTCGATTACGCGCAGCCCGCTCAAGTTGGAGAGTGCGGACGTGACTTCCTCAGTAAGACCTTGAGCCAGGTAGCTTTCGGAGCTGGCGGGACCGATGAGACGGAATGGAAGGACGGCAAGGCGGATCGCGCCATCAGCGGCGGCCGCAGCACGTGGTCGCCCTCGGTCGTGCACCAATCGCCAAGCCAACAGTGCGACAGCGAGAAGCGCGACACCGGCGGCGATAGCTTTCCAGCGCAGGCGCGGAGCTCGAATACTCGCGGCAGTGCTCGCGCCGCTCGTCATGGCAGTGAGCGCGCGCGCGAACTCGCTTGTCGTGGCAAACCTGTCGGCAGGAGTCGGAGCCAGTGCGCGTCGTAAGGCGGCGTCGACGTGTTCCGGAATGCCGGAACGGATGACCCGCACCGACGGCGGCGGCTGAGACAGGCGTTTTCCTATGACGGCTTGGGCGGAGGGGCCTGTGAAGGGCGGCTCGCCGGCGAGCATTTCGTAAGTGACCGAAGCGAGCGCATACTGGTCGCTGCGCGCATCCAGCCGCTGCTCGCCGCTCGACTGCTCCGGGCTCATATATCCGGGGGTGCCGAGCGTGAGGCCCGTGCTCGTTAGGCGCTGACCACTGTCGCTTAACGCACGCGCGATGCCGAAATCGGCCACGAGCGCGTGACCCGCGGTGAGCAGGATGTTTTCCGGCTTTATGTCCCTGTGGACAATGCCTTGCGCGTGCGCGTGGGCCAGCCCGTCAGCGACCTCGCTCGTCAGGCGGAGCGTCTCGTCGAGCGGCAGCTGTCGCTCTCGGTCGAGCCGTGCGCGCAGCGACTCGCCGTCCACTAACGGCATCGTGTACCACAAGCGGCCGTCGACCGAACCAGAATCGAGCAGCGGCAGGATGTTGGGGTGCACGAGGCGAGCCGCGAGACGAATCTCGCGATCGAAGCGCTCCGCTCCTGCGAGGCCGCCAAACTCGGAGCGCAAAACCTTGAGGGCGACGTCGCGATCACGCTCCAGGTCTCGCGCGAGATAGACAACCGCCATGCCGCCGACGCCGAGCTCGCGGTCGATGCGATAGCGCCCGGTGAGGCCTCGTTGCAGATCGGCGATCTGATCCAGGGGAGCCTGCGCGCTCATGCCACGCCAGTCGTAGTGCGTTGTGACGAAGTCGTGTTCTTAATGCGCCCTACGATACTCCCGCGGAGTCACATCATGCCACCACTTGGCGGCATGAGCGGCCAGCGCTCAGCAGGCTGGCATCTATTTCATCGCTGGTTTTATTGTGGTCAGTGACCGGTGGGTGTCATTTGACCGCAGCGCAGCAGGCCGCTGGCGCTTGAACATCAACCAAAACAGACCGATGAAGCGCTTCCAATCCCTCGTTAGGGTCACGCTCGCCATTGTCACGCTCGCGCACGTTGGCAGTGCGCAGCGTGCGAGCAAAGCGGCCACGCAGACGGCGATCGATTCTGTCGTCGCGTCGTTTCTCAAAGACGGCAGAGCCGCCGGGATGTCTGTCGGCGTCGTGCGCGGAAACGACACGCTCGTGCTCAAAGGATACGGCAAGGCCGACCTCGAGCTGGACGTTCCGACGCCTCCACGTGCCGTTTACGAAATCGGATCTGTCACCAAACAGTTCACCGCATCGGGCATTTTGCTCTTGGCCGACGAGGGGAAGCTCTCGCTGGACGATGACCTAACGAAGTATCTGCCGGACTATCCGACAGCCGGCAACAAGATTCCGATTCGTCGTCTGCTGGATCACACATCCGGGATTAAGGGGTACACCGAGCTGCCGAAGTTCGGCACGATCATGACGCGTAAGCTTCCAAAAGACTCGCTCGTCGCGCTCTTCAAAGACGTGCCCTTCGATTTCCCAACAGGCACGGGGATGGTCTACAACAACTCGGCGTATTTCCTGGCTGGGATGATCATCGAGAAGGTCGCTGGCATGCCGTACAGCGACTTCGTCGCCAAGCGTTTCTTCGAGCCGCTCGGGATGAAGGACTCGCACTACTGCAACGAGCGCAAAATCGTGAAGAACCGAGCGCATGGGTACGACATGGGTCCTGGCGGACAGCTCATGCTCAAAGGCTATCTCGATCACACGTATCCCTACGCGGCCGGCTCGTTATGCAGCACGGCGTGGGATCTCGTGACCTGGCTTCAGGCGTTGCATAGCGGTCGTGTGCTTTCGGAGAAGGCGTATCGCGAGCTCATTACGCCGGACACGCTGAACGACGGCACGCGTCTCAGATACGCGAAAGGAGTTGCGCGCAGCACGGTGGCCGGTCATCCAGCGATCGAGCACGGCGGCGGGATCAATGGCTTCGTGACAGCGTCCGCTTGGTTTCCCGAAGAAAAGATGGCCGTCGCCGTTTTGATCAACACCGCGGGGCCTGTGTCGGCGGACTCGGTCGCGGCGTCGCTTGTCGATGTCGTACTGGGCCGCCGAAGCGACATGCCAGCAGCCACGAAGGCATCAGATCTCACGCCTTACATCGGGGTCTATCAGGGAGCCGGCCGCGGTGCACAGCTCAATCTGACCTTCAGCTCGGACAGCGGCGTGCTAAGCGTTAGGCAGCAGCCTGGCCCGCCAGCGCCTCAAAAGCTCACGTTCCTCGGCAACGATACGTTCGGTCGCGGGAGGGAACGATACTACTTCACGCGAAGCGGCTCGATGATTGTGAGCGTGCGCGTCGATCGCGTCTACCAAAACACAGTCCTTACACGAAGGCCGTAAGGAAGATCAAAGAGCTTACCACGGAGAACACGGAGAACACAGAGGTCGCCCACCCGCCGTTGAACTCTGTGGCCCAGACCGCGATCCTGGAGGCATGCCTAACGTGAACGGCGTTCGTAACAGCGGCAAACGCAGTCCTCCGTGTTCTCTGTGTCCCCCGTGGTAAAGCTGTTGACCTTATCGAACAGGACCTAGCGCGGAGTCGCGATAGACTGCCCGGCCGTCGAGCAGCGTCAGCAGCACGCGAGCTTTCGCGATGCGGTGCGGCGGAAGCGCGAACAGGTCGTCGGAGATGACGATCACGTCGGCCGCTTTACCGACGGTCAATGTGCCGGTGAGCGAATCGTGATCGCTCGCAATCGCGCCGCCGAGCGTATAGGCGCGGATCATCGTGGCGAGATCTACGCGCTCGTCAGGCAGCCACGCCTTTCCTGTCGAATCGGTGAGCCCCAGACGCGTGACGGCCACCTGCATCGCCTCGAGCGGATTCATCGACGATACGGACCAATCGCTCCCAGCGGACATCATCGCACCGCTGCGCACGACGCGAGCGATCGGGTACAGGTTGCGACTGCGCTCCGGGCCGAGGCGCGGCTCCGTCAGGTCGGTGATGTACGTGTCAGCGTAGGCCCATAGCGGCTGGAAGCTGGCGACGACGCCTAACGCGGTGAAGCGAGGGATGTCGGCGGGGTCGAAGAGCTGGATGTGTGCGATGATTGGTTTCGGTCCGGCTCCGCTGTCTTTGGCCCGCTGCAGCTCGAAGCCGTCCAGGGCGACGCGAATGGCACGGTCACCGATCGCGTGCACGTGCACCTTGAAGCCCGCTGAGTCGAGCTTGTGAACGAGTGTGTTGAACTTGGCCGGAGACAGATTCAGCTCGCCGCGATAGCCCGCGCGATCGGTGTAGGGCGCCAGAAGCGCCGCCGTTCCTGCCTCGATTACGCCGTCCATGAAGATCTTGGCGGCCACGGGTTGCACCTTGCCGCGAGTCGTACGCTGACGCAATGCAGTCAGGCGAACGATCTCACTGTCCGGATCGGCTTTCGTGTTCACCAGCAAGGAAACGATCGATCGGGCAGTGAGCCGCCCTAACGAGTCGGCGTGAGCGTAGGCGAGGGCGATCGGTTCCGTGGCGCTCGCTTCGTGCAGCGTCGTTATGCCAAGCTGCGCCGCCATGGCGAGGCCACGCTCCAGACCCGCCAGATAGTCGTCCGCCGTGCGCGCCGGCATCTTGCTCGAGACGAGACCCATCGCGGATTCGCGCAGCGTTCCAGCCGGCTCGCCGTCCGTATCGCGTTCGATGCGGCCGTTGGCGGGATCTCGCGTCGCTCGCGTTAGGCCGGCGAGTGCCAGCGCGCGCGAGTTCACCCATGCCGAATGACCGTCCGCGGAGGAGAGATAGGCGGGGCGATCCGGGACGAGCGAGTCGAGCAGCTGCCGCGTCGGATTGCCGCCGGGGAAGATCGGCAACTGAAAGCCACCGCCACGCACCCAATCGCTCGCAGAGCCGCGAGTATTGCACTCGCGCGCGATGCGTCGCACGTCGGCGAGGGACGTAGCGGGATTCAGGTTGCACTCGCCGAGCTCCATGCCGCCCGTGACTGGATGAACGTGCGTGTCGTGGAAGCCAGGCAGTACCATGCGACCAGCAAGGTCGAGGACCTCGGTGCGGCGTCCAATGAACGCGCGCACACTGTCGTCGCTGCCGACGTAGCTGATGCGACCGTCGGTGATAGCGAGGGCCTGAGCGCGGGGGTAGGAGCTGTCGACGGTGTAGACGAACGTGTTGCGCAGCACGAGGTCCGCCGGCTGTGCCGGTTCCCGCATGCATGAGCACAGGAGGCTAGCGAAGACTAGCGAGCGGAGGAGAGGCACGTTAAGTGCGAAGAAAGGCGTCGACTGAGGCACAAGTCAAGAACCAACTTCGTTAAACAGAACGTATGCGCGAGCGTCAAGACGTCAACCACGTTAGGCTGAACAGCGCACGTGTTAACGCAGTTGACGCATTCACGCACTCATTGGCGCACTGCTTAACGCGTTTGCTTTATTTCACCCGTGCCGCCGTTGACGCTCTTCGCGGAACTAGGCGTCGAATCGCCGCGATCCCGAGCACTGGGCCTATGGTCAGCATGAGGAATGCCCAGCGCCACCCCACCAGCGCCTCGGCGCGAGGAATGAGCTGCATCGGCAGCATGGTGAGAAGAAAACCTAACGAGACCTGCAGCGTCAACGCCGTACCTACCGCATGCGGCGGCACGCTCTCGGTCACCAGCACGGAGAACTGCGCGCTGTCCGCGACGACGAAGAACCCCCAGGCCAGCGCGACGCCCACCATGATCGCGGATGGCCCGTCGAACGTGAGCCCGATGATCGCCGCGCACGTGCCGCTCGCCGCCATCGCCACGGTGACGACCCATTCGCGTCCCTTCCTGTCGCCATAAATCCCGCCCCACACACAGCCGAGTCCACCGATGGCGATCGCGCTGAAGGCCAGCACGCCCGCTGTCGTACCGGCGGCGGCGCCTAACGCGGCTGCGAGAAACACCGGAAGCCACGTCCAGCAGGCGTACAGCTCCCACATGTGCCCCAGATAGCCACCGGTCGCCAGACGCCAGCGACGCTGCCTAACAACCGTGTTCACGAGACTCCAGGAAAACGGGCGCGGCGCAAATGGGTACGGACCGTCGCGATAGCTGAGCGCGACGAGCAGCGCCGCCAGCAGCGCAGCGATCGACGTCGTCCCCACGACACTGCCCACGCTCGCGCCGCGTAATGCCTTCACCAGATACGGCGTCGCCTTCCCCACCGTCAGCGCTCCCACAACGGTTCCTACCGCGAGTCCGCGCGCGGATCGGAACCACGTCGAGATCATTTTCATGGCGGGCGGATACACTCCCGCCAGCGCAAATCCCACGAAGAAACGCGACACGAGCCCCGCGCCGTATCCGGGCGCAATGAGCAGCGCGCCGTTCGCCACTGACCCGATGATCGCCGACCCGGCGAATAGCGCGCGTGCCGGTACGACATCCGCGAGGTTGAGCAGCGCCGACGTCGCGGTACCGGCGACAAAGCCGAGCTGGACAATCGTCGTGAGCCACGCCGTCTGCGCCGGCGACAGGGACCATTGCGTCGCCAATTGCGACGAGACCGCGCTCGCTGAAAACCACAACGCCATGCCTAACAACTCGGCGATGGCGAGCAGCGCGAGCATCCGCCACCGTTCGTGCGCGGAATCCTGTTCTGCGGCTGGCGCCGGAGCGGCGGCGCGTGCGGTTACGCTAGTCATGCGAAGGGCTGTACATTATCGCCCCCGTCACGACCGGGCGATAACTAGGTCCGCTGCAACTTCATGCCGGCGCCGCCTGCGAGCACAGTTGCGCAAATAGGTGGAACGGAACAAGAGGCCGCACAACTTATGCAGATACTTCGTCGTTCGTTCCTCGCCGCGCTCATTCTCCTCGCTCCGTCGCTCGCACAGACGCAGCGCGCGCCAGCTGACCTCATCGTCACGAACGCGCGCATTTACACCGTCGATCCGAGCCGCCCATTCGTCGAAGCGATGGTCGTCGCCAACGGGCGCGTCGTCTTTACCGGCCCGGCGCGCGCCGCGATGACGTATCGCGGCAGCAGCACGCGCGTACTCGATGCCGAAGGACAGACCATCATCCCTGGGATGATCGACGCGCACGTGCACCTGCTCGGGTTAGGCACCGCGCTGCGCACGGTCGATCTCGTGGGCACGACGTCGTACGATCAGATCATTCAACGCGTCGCCGCGCGCGCGAAGGAAGTGCCAGCCGGCACGTGGATCACGGGCCGCGGCTGGGACCAGAACGACTGGGGCGATACGCGCTTTCCTTCGCACGACGCGCTGTCGCGAGCCGTCCCCAATCATCCCGTTTACCTAACGCGCATCGACGGCCATGCAGCGCTCGTCAACGCTGCCGCGATGAAGGCTGCCGGCCTTACGGCCGCGGCCCAGGACCCGACAGGCGGACGCATCGTCCGCGGTACGGACAACGAGCCGAGCGGTGTGCTCGTGGATCGCGCCATGGGGCTCGTCGGTCGCGCCATTCCCGCGGCATCGAAGGAGGAAACCCGCGCCGCGACGCTCGCCGCGATCCGCGAGACGAATAAATGGGGCCTAACGGGCGTGCACGATGCCGGCGTCGGACGAAACGTGATCGACGTCTTCGAGGAGCTGGCGAAGGAAGGTCAGTATTCGCTGCGCAACTACGTCATGGTCGCCAACGACGATGCCGCGATCGATCACTATCTCGGGCGCGGTCCACAGAGCGGCTTGTACGACAATCGCCTCTGGATCAAGGCCATCAAGATCAGCGCGGACGGTGCGTTAGGCTCGCGCGGCGCGGCGCTGATAGAGCCGTATAGCGACGAGCCGGCGAACCGCGGTCTCATCACGATCCCCGAAGGGCGCGTCAAGTCCGTTGCTGTAAAAGCGCTCGGCAAAGGCTTCCAGGTGAACGTGCACGCGATTGGCGATCGCGCGAATCGCGTCGTCCTCGACGAGATGGAAGCGGCGCTGCGTGAAGTTCCCGTCGCGGATCACCGCTTCCGCATCGAGCATGCGCAGATCCTGAACTCCGAAGACATCCCGCGTTTCGCCAAACTCGGCGTCATCCCGTCGATGCAAGCTAGCCACCAGACGAGTGACATGTACTGGGCCGGCAATCGTATTGGACCAGTGCGCCTGTTAGGCGCATATGCCTGGCGGTCGCTGCTCAATTCCGGCGTCATCATTCCCAACGGCAGCGATTTTCCGGTCGAGCGCGTGAATCCGCTCATTTCCTTTCACGCCGCCGTGGCGCGGCAGGACGCGAACGACTACCCGGCGGGGGGATGGTTTCCCGAGCAACGCATGACGCGCGACGAGGCGCTCAAGTCCATGACGATCTGGCCGGCGTACGCCTCCTTCATGGAAAAGGACGTGGGATCGCTGGAGCCGGGGAAGCTCGCCGACTTCGTGATCCTGGATCAGGACATCATGCGCGTGCCTAACGAAATGATCCTGCGCACGCGCGTCCTCGCGACGTACCTGGGCGGCAAGCCCGTGTACGAACGCGGCCCGGCGCAGTAAGCATGGGCACATCACAGCGCCCCGGAGACAGCGGCCCGGATGCACGCGTCGTCCCGATCCTGCGCCTCGGCTTTCTTCTCGGCGCTGGTCTCTTCGGCGGCGTCATCGGTTATTTGCGATCGCAGGACAGCGTGAGTGTGAATCCAGAGCTGGCGCGACCGCTGACTCTGGCGGGACGCGGAGTCTGGGGCGTGGCGCTCGCTGTGTGCTTGGCACTCGCCATGCGCGTTCGCAGCGAACGCGACCCTGGAAAGACCTTCGCGCAGTCCGTCGTTGGATGGGCACTCGCGGAAACGACGGCGATTTTCGGAGGCGTCTATTGGTATCTGGTCGGATCTTCGCAGTGGTACTTCAGCGGTCTCGGCTTCCTTGCGCTGGCGCTGATCATGTTGCCAGGCATGCGGCGGGGCGCCTAACGTGAGACACTAAGAACGTGTTATCGGATTCTTCGCTGAGCTTTCTGACACGACTGCTGGACACTCCAGGACCGTCCGGGTTCGAAGCCGCGGCCGCGCGCGCCTGGCGCGAAGAGGCCGGCGGCTTCGCGGCCAGTGTCACGAGCGACGTGCACGGCAACAGCATCGCCGTCGCGAACCCTAACGGCGCCCCGACGATCATGCTCGCGGGCCACATCGACGAGATCGGCCTCATCGTGACGTACATCGATGAGCAGGGCTTCGTCTACGTGTCACCGATCGGCGGCTGGGATCCGCAGGTGCTCGTCGCGCAGCGCATCCGATTCCAGGGTATCGGCGGCGATGTCTACGGCGTCGTAGGCAAGAAACCGATCCATTTGATAAAACAGGAAGAGCGCGAGAAGGCCGCGAAACTCCCGGAGCTCTGGATCGACATCGGCGCGACCTCGCGCGACGCGGCGCAACAGATGTTGCGAATCGGCGACCCTGGCGTGATCGACACGCGCTTGTTGCGGCTGCCTAACAATCGCATCGCCTCTCGGTCCATTGACGACCGCATCGGCGCCTTCGTCGTGTTGGAAGCCTTGCGTCGCTACGCGGAAAACCCCGGCGCGGCCCGCGTCGTTGCCGTCGCGACAACCCAGGAGGAGATCGGCTACCTCGGCGGTGGCGCGCTGCCAGGTGCCACGCGAGTGAATCCAGCGATGGCAATCGTGGTGGACGTAACCTTCGCGACTGACAGCCCCGGCATCGACAAGAAAGAGGTCGGTGACTGCGCGTTAGGTGGCGGACCCGTGTTCGCGCGTGGCTCGGTGATCTCGCCCGTTGTCTTTCAGCTCCTGATCGACGCCGCTCGCCGGCTCAATGCCCCGCATACGGTGCGCGCCGTCGGACGCAACACCTCGACAGACGCCGACGCCATTCATATCGCGCGCGAAGGTGTCGCGACGGCGCTCGTCGGAGTTCCCAATCGCTACATGCACTCGCCGAACGAGATGGTGAGCCTGGACGATGTGGACCGCACGGCGGATGTCATTGCCGAGACGTGCCGGGCCGTCACGCCCGCCACGGACTTCACGGCGCGTTAGGCGCGCCGATGAAGGACTACAGAGCGGACTTGTCGCGCAACGCGCGCTCGATCGCCGCGCGCACTTCCTTGTCGCGATCGTTGGTCATTTCGCGTAAGGCATCCAGCGATTCCTGAGTCGCCGCTTCCGCCAGCGCATTGACGGCGGCGATGCGTAAGCCGCTCGGCTTGCGGCGGAACAGGTTCCCTGGCTTGGCGACCTTTTGCAGCCGTTCGATCGCTTCGACTGTGGCAACCTTTCCCAGCGCCGTCACGATAGCCTGTTGCACGTCCACGTCCTGCTCCTCGTCCAGCACTTCGAGCAGATCGGGCGCTGCCGCGCGTTGACCCGCGGCGCCGAGTCCGAGCGCCGCCTGGAGGCGGATATCGGGATTCGGGTCGCGCAGCATGTCCTGCAGCGCGTGCGACGCGCGCGGCGTGCCAAGGCGCGCCAAGGCGCCCGTTGCCGCACGCCTGACGCGAGCATCCGGATGGCTCAACGTCTCGACGAGCTTACCATCCACTTCGGACACGCCCATCTCGCCTAACAACTCGGCCGCGTTCCGCACCACGTACCATTGGGGATCGCCGAGCATGTGGCTCAGCATCGGGGCCGAGTGGGGGCATGCCGCCAGAGCGTCACGATAGGCGCGCCGTTCGCCCGGCGAATTCGCCGACGTCATCAGCTCGACGAGCGCGTCCACACCGTCCTCACCCGATCGCGCAAACACGGCATGCAGCGATTCGCGCAGATCGCGCTTGTGGGGCAGGAGGTGTGCGAGGCCGCGCAGCGTGTTCGGCTTGAGCAAGCGTCGCACGACGAGCAGGTACGCGCGACGAACTTCGGCGTCGACTGACTCATCGTCGCGCTTTACCATCGCAGCGACGATGCCTAACGTGGCGAGCCAGTCGCCGTCTTTGATGCGCTGCTCGGCGGCGCGCAGGGCCTCTGCTGCAGCCAGCATGGCGCTGTCGGCGTCTGCCGCTTCGGCGATCAACTTGTTGAGCGCGGTGAGGTCGCGAATCGGCTCGCGGTTGGCGATCTCCCGCGTCATCATCGCGAACGACTCGTCCTTCATTCCGCTGATGCCGAGCGACCGCGCGTCGGGCCCAACATCGGAATGCGAGCCTTGGCCGTCGCCGCGGAATGTCGTTGCCGGCGCCTGAGCCTTCGTCGAGTTCATCCGGTCGACGAACGAGGCAACACCTGCTTTTGGCAAGACGTGCTTCATCCCGGCCGACGGCGATGGAGGCCGGATGACGGCCGTTCCGATCGCGGGTGTAGCGTGCCTAACGAACCCTTCGCGGCCGATCGCGAGCGTCACTGCCGTGAGCTTGAGCGCGACGATGCGCGCGTCGAAAGCCTGACCGTCATCGCGCAGGTGCGGCACGGCAGCGAGTGCTCGCGCGACGCCGAGCACCTCGAGCGCCGGAACGTTGCTCGCGAAGTGCATCGCGCGGACGGCGTGCGCAGCCATGCGCGTCGTCAGCTCGCTCAACCAGCCGACAGCCTCGGGCAGACCGTTAGGCCCGCGCGAGGCGACGATGGCGATGTTCAGTGCGCCCAACTCGATCTCAACTCCCTCGGGTTGGCGCGCGACAAGAACCCGCCGAAGCGTGGCCTTCTGCGCTTCGACGGCCTTGGGGTCGCGAGTCAACTGCCAGAGCAGGTGCGCGAACTCGTTCGTGAAGCTGGGGATCGACTCCATGCGCTCTAACGATGCAAGAGGGTGTCGCGGCTTAGCTTTGACGACCATTACAGCCGACGCGGCACACTTTGCCGCCGTCTAAATTCTTGCTATGCGGACTATTGCCTTACGCTTAGCGGCTGTCGCCATCTGTTGCAGCGCGTGCTATAGCGGCGCTCGCAGCGCGACCACTGAACGGTTGACTCCCGACACGACGCGTATCCGTCGAGACGTGGCGTACTTGGCCTCAGACGCGCTCGAGGGACGCGGGACCGGGACTGCTGGAAACGACTCGGCCGCGGCGTACATCGCACGCCGTTTTCGCGCGCTTGGGCTGACGGCCCCACAGACGGGTTTTGTTCAGCCGTTCCAAGCCCGCCCGGCAATGGCTGCCCAGCACGGGCTTTCCGGCGCTCTGCAGACCCAGAACGTCGTGGCCCTGATCCGCGGGCGCGATCCGAAGCTCCGCGGGCAGTACGTCGTCTTAGGAGCCCATTTCGATCACTTGGGACGGTCCGCCACCTTTGGCGCGCTCGACCCGGAGGCGAAGGACGCGATTCGAAACGGCGCAGATGACAACGCCTCGGGTACGGCCGGAATCATGGAGCTCGCCCGGTTGCTCGCGGCCAATCCGCCCCGGCGCTCTATGGCGATCGTCGCGTTTTCAGGGGAGGAGCTTGGCATCCTGGGCTCGAGCTTTTTCGTAGCCAACCCTCCCGCTCCGCTGGTGATGGATAGCGTCCAGGCAATGCTCAACTTCGACATGATCGGACGACTCCGGAACGATCGCCTGCTCGTGTTCGGGACAGGCACATCTCAGGAGTGGCCAACGCTCATTTCTGCGGCGAATGGAACCACCCATTTCACGCTCGCCCAGGTGCCGGATGGTTTCGGCCCATCGGATCACAGTGCCTTCTACGCGCGCAACATTCCGGTACTGCATTTCTTTTCCGACACGCACGAGGACTATCATCGCGCGAGCGACGATGCGGATCGCATCAACACGGCGGGCATCGCTCGAATCGTTGCGTTGGCAGAGCGAATCGCGCGCGACGTTGGCGACCGTGACGCGCGTCTGACGTTCACGCCCACAGTCGCCAGCTCGACGCCGAGGAATTCGCCGGAACGATCGGGGCCGCAGCCGTACCTCGGCTCCGTCCCGGACATGGCTGCGGCTGATCGTCCCGGGCTGCGTCTCACAGGCGTGACGCCGGGTTCGCCGGCCGATCGCGCCGGGCTCAAGGCGGGCGACATCGTGGTTTCGTTAGGCGGCGTCCAGGTAGTCGATCTCACGTCCTACAGCAATGCGCTGTACACGCACAAGCCGGGCGACGAAGTCGATATCGTCGTCATGCGCGGCAACGAGCGCGTGACGCTGCAGGTCACGTTGGGCCGGCGCGGACAGTAGCACCGATGCTGCACGCCTGGTCCTCTGCGAGGTACGTGATCCCTCTCCCCGCCGAGCATCGCTTTCCGATCTCCAAGTACGCGTTGCTACGCGATGCCGTCGTCGAGCGCAGGCTCGTCGCGCAGCTGCACGAGCCGGCGAGAGCAGACACGGACGACCTGCTGCGGGTGCACACACCGGGCTACGTCGCCAGGTTCACAGAAGGCTCTCTTTCCGCGGTGGAACAGCGGCGCGTCGGCTTCCCCTGGTCGCCACATCTCGTGGAGCGCGCTTACCGTGCCGTTGGCGGAACCTGCGAGGCTGCCGAGGCAGCTCTCTCGTTAGGTGTTACGATCAACCTGGCCGGCGGCACGCATCACGCCTTTGCCGATCACGGCGAAGGGTTTTGCGTTTTCAACGATGTTGCTGTCGCGATTCATCGGCTGCTGGGGTCGCGCGCGATACGGAAGGCCGCGATAGTCGACCTCGACGTGCACCAAGGGAACGGCACGCACGCGATTTTCGCAGGCGACGATCGCGTCTTCACGTTCTCGATGCACGCCGAAAGGAACTATCCATTTCACAAAGTGCCTGGCTCACTCGATATCGCGCTCGACGATGGCACGCGCGACGGCCCCTATCTCGAACGCCTCGCCCTGGTCCTTCCACAAGTTCTACAGGCCGCCGAGCCGGACCTCGTTATGTACCTTGCGGGCGCGGATCCTCTGGCGGGAGACCGCCTTGGCCGCCTGAGCCTAACGCTCGACGGGCTGGCACGACGTGACGCGCTCGTGCTGCAAGCCTGCCGCGAAGTCGGAATCCCGATCGCGATTACGGTCGCGGGAGGGTATGGCCGCGACATCGCGAACACGGTGGTTGGCCATATTGGGACCGTCGAGGTGGCCGGGCACTTCTGCTGAAGGAACCGGCCCAGGGCCCCCCACCTGTCACAACAGTAGTATTGCTCTTGACGCCCTGCTCCAGGCACTTAGTGTGGGGATCGTTCGGCCTCGGACCCCCTCCCGACGCTCCGAACTCCGATAACAGAAGCAGCCCTTTTGGCCCTCTCACCCGCGAGGTGTCTATGGCATCGCACGTTCGTCGATTGTTGTGGTCCCTGCTTGTCGCCCTCCCAGCAGTTGCGTTAGGCTCGGCCGCGCAAGCACAACAGACGACCGTAACCGGTCGTGTGACAGCCCGGGAATCCGGAGAAGCGCTGACCGACGTGCGAGTCATCGTGCTCGGCACGTCGCTCTTCACTGTCACAAACGCAGAAGGCCGCTACACGTTGCGTGGAGTACCGGCAGGAACGCACACGATACGCACGATTCGCGTGGGTTTCGTCGAGCAGAAGAAACCTGTGACTGTTGTAGCGGGTCAGAGCGTGGCGCTGGATTTCATGCTGGACCCGGCGGTCGTGGTGCTTCAGCAAGTCGTGACAACGGCCACCGGAGCACAGCGGCGCGTCGAGTTAGGCAACGCCGTCGCCACCGTTGAAGTAGCGAGTAAGGTCGAAAGCGCGCCGGTCAAGAATTTCGGCGACCTGCTCACCGCGAAGGCCGCGGGCGTTCAGGTTATCCCTGGCACGATGACGGGTGCTGGCGCCCGCGTACGCATCCGCGGCACCTCTTCTCTCTCGCTCACCAACGATCCGATTTACGTGATCGATGGCGTGCGCATGATGAGCCAGAGCAACTGCAATGGTTGCATTGGCGTCGGCGGGACGATACCGAGCCGCGTGAACGACATCAACCCGGACGAAATCGAGAGTATCGAAGTCGTCAAAGGGCCATCGGCGGCGACTTTGTACGGCACCGACGCTGCAAACGGCGTCATCGTGATCAATACGAAAAAAGGTCGCGCGGGTCGCGCAGTTTGGTCCGTGTTCGGCGAGCGCGGCATCGTGGACGACAACAATGACTATCCGACCGTTTACGCGATCCTCGGTCACGCGCCAGCCACTCCGACGACAGCTCGGCGCTGTTTCCTAACGCAGATCGCTGACGGCTCGTGCATCAAGGACAGCACGACGTCGCTAAACATCTTTTCCGATCCCGAGACGAGTCCGATCAAAGCCGGATGGCGCACGCAGGCTGGCGCGCAGGTGAGCGGGGGATCGGATGCCATCCGCTATTTCATCAGCGGCGATCTCGAGAACGAAGTCGGTCCCTTCGCGCTCCCCGAGATGTCGGTTCGGCGACTCGACTCGATAGGGACGAAGATCCGCGATGAGTGGGACCGTCCCAACGCGCTGGATAAGCAGTCGTATCGCGGCAACATCAACGCGGCGGTGAATCCGAAGCTCGACATGTCGGTGCAATCGAACTTCATCAAGCTGCGGCAGCGGCTCCCGCAGGTCGACAACAACGTCAACTCGTTCTTTTACAACGGCACGGTCGGGCCGGGGTTCAAGACGGCGGGCCCAGGTTACACAGGCATCGGCACGTTAGGCCAGCCGCTGCGTGGCTGGGCGGGCTTCACTCCGGCCGAAATCTTCCAGACTGAAACGTCGCAGGATGTGCACCGGTTCCTCGGCAGCTCGAACATCGACTGGCGGCCGATCTCGTTCCTGCAGACGCGCGCCGACGTCGGCGTCGACTTCACCGGACGTAATGACTTCCGCCTCTGCCGCTTCGCGCAGTGCGCCGATTTCGGAACGAACCGGCTAGGCGCCGCGCGCGACGTGCGCTCCAACCTGCGTAGCATCACGGCGAATCTGCACGCCACGGCCAACTTCTCGCCGCGCGCGTGGCTGGGCCTCAAGACGACCGGCGGTGTGCAATACGTTGACTACAACGAGAACCGCAACGACGCGCAGGGCTCGCAGCTCCCACCCGGCGCGCAAACTCCGGCTGATGGAACGATTCCGTTGGTGGGTTCGGAGACAGTTCTCCAGAAGACGTTTGGCATCTTCGCCGAGGAGCAAGCAGCGCTGAACGACAGACTCTTCCTCACAGCGGCCGTTCGCACGGACCAGAACAGCGCCTTTGGTACGAATTTCCAGCGCGTTTTCTATCCCAAGTTCGCGCTCTCCTGGATCATGTCCGACGAGGGCTTCTTCCCGAAGCTCGGCTGGCTCGGCGAGTTCCGCTTGCGCTCTTCGTACGGCGAGTCCGGCGTGCAGCCGGGGCCTAACGACGCAGCGAGAAGTCTCGAGGCGATCGTAACCAATATCGGCAACTTGGATGTCGGCGGGTTGCGATCCAACCGACTCGGTAACGCCGAGCTGCGTCCTGAAAACTCCAAGGAGTTCGAAGTTGGCTTCGATACACGCATGTTCGGCGACCGCGTGAACTTCGAGGCGACGTACTATCGCAAGACGTCCGAAGACGCGCTCATCAATCAGACGATCGCACCTTCGGCCGGTACGCAGGTCACGAATATCCGCCGTAACCTCGGTGCGATCCGCAACTCCGGTTACGAAGGCCTCGTCACGACGCAGATCCTGTCGAAGAGAAACCTCGCGTGGGACCTCTCCATCTCTGCCTCGCACAACAGCAATAAGCTGCTCACGTTAGGCGTGGATGCCGCGGGTCGGACGGTCCCACCGATCATCGGCGCGACGATCCGGCAGGTCCCCGGCTATCCGGTCAACGGCGCGTGGCTGCGAAAGTACTCGTGGAGTGACGCAAACAAGGACGGCCTCATCGCGGTCAGCGAAGTGAAGGTCGACACCGGGTTCACATTTGCTGGCTACACACAGCCGCGGCTCGAGCTGACGTTCACAAACGGCCTCGATCTCTTGAACCACAGGATCCGGCTGCAGGCGCTCATCGATCACAAGAGCGGATACCGCTTGAGCAACACCGAGCAGAGCTTCCTGTGCCAGCAGTCTGTTGGGTGCAACGATATCTCGAACCCGAATGCGCCGCTGTGGCGTCAGGCACGGGCAGTCGCCAACCGCTTCGTACCTGTGGTCACGCCCGAAGGCTATTTCGAGGATATGAACTGGTGGCGCATCCGTGAAGTGTCGCTGATCTATCAGCTGCACAGTCGAGTCGCGGAGCTGCTCCGCTCGAGCGGCGGCAACATCACGTTCGCGGCGCGCAACCTCAAAGTCTTCACCGACTACACGGGCGTCGATCCGGAGGCCAACTACGGACAGAGCGACACACAGAACACGCTGCTCACGGCTGGACCGCCGTCGTACTTCACGCTTCGCCTCAATCTCCGTTACTAACCTCCTACCCGAGACCCTACAATGCTCAGCATACTGCATCGTATTCGTCGGGCAGCGGCGTTAGGCGCGGCTGCCTTCTCGCTCGGGGCCTGCGATTCGATCACCGACTCGCTGCTCGATGCCCCAGACCCTGATATTATCAACCCCGCTGACGCCGCGAACGCGGAATCAGCTGATGCGCTGCGCGTCGGCGCTGTTGCCAGACTGCGCAACATCACCGCCGGAGGCGAAGGCGCCTGGATGTTAGGCGGTCTTCTCACCGACGAGTGGAAGTCCAGCGATACATTCTCGCAGCGCAATGAAACAGACCAGCGGCGTGTGCAGGAGTCAAACGGCAATGTCCAAACGATGTACCGAGAATTGCATCGTGCGCGCAATTCCGCGCGCGAGGCGCTGAACGCTCTGACCAAATACAAGCCCACTCCAACCGCGAATCTCGGGCAAATGTACTTCGTCCTCGGATTCGCCGAGATGACCCTGGCCGAATCGTTCTGCAACGGCCAGCCGTTGTCGGACGCCTCGACGGGCGAAGTGATTTACGGCAACCCTCGGACCAACCAGGAGATCTTCGCCATCGCTCTGGCGCACTTCGACAGTGCACTGACCCTGTCTTCGGCGGCCGATGCCTTCGCCACAAGCGTTAGGCACTCGGCCGCAGTATCGAAGGGTCGTGTTCTCATCGACATGAATCGTCACGCGGACGCGGCCACGGCAGTGAGCGGAGTTCCAACGACCTTCATGAACATCGCCACGTTCTCGCTGACAGGCGGCAACAATCAGATCTGGGCGCTGAATGCGAGCGCCAAGCGCTGGACCGTCGGCGACTCGTTCGATGTCAGCGGTTTGATTCGCAATGCGATTCCGTTCGCGTCGTCGAAGGATCCGCGCGTGCCGTCGACCGGCACTGCGACGGGCACGTCGCCTGCGGGTCGTGGATTCGACAATTCCACGAACTTCATCATTCTCAACACTTTCGGCCGTACCGATCCAACGCCGATCGTCTCGGGACTCGATGCCCGGCTCATCGAAGCCGAAGCGCTTCTCAAAGCGAACGACGACGCCGGCATGCTGGCCAAACTCAATGCACTGCGCGCGGCACCGCAGAGCCTTGGTCCCATTTCAACGCCGGTGATGACTTCCCTCCCAGCACCTGCAAATCATGACCAGGCGATCACTCTGTTTTTCCGGGAGAAGGCGTTCTGGACATTCAGCCGCGGCCAGCGTTTGCCCGACTTGCAGCGCCTGATCAGACAATATGGGCGCACGGAGGATCAAGTCTTCCCGAAAGGCACATTCTTCAAGGGCGGACAGTACGAAAGCGACGTGAACTTTCCTGTCACGATCGACGAGCTGAACAACCCGAACTTCAAGGCGTGCGCGAACCGTAGCGCCTAACGAACGGAACAAAGGATGGCCCGGACTGCTCACGCGGTCCGGGCCCTTTCATTTGTGACGTAGTTCACCAGAATATGGCCACGATATTGCGGTCCCCTTCCCCACATCGAGTCTAGACTCGATCGCAGGCGAGCGCGGCCGTTGTTCATACACTGCTGAGACCGCATAACGAGAACTGGGCTCAGCTTTCCAACGACGCTATATAGAGTCCGATGCGCTGGACACGAAAGCTTCGACCATCGCCAATAATCGTATCCCTGTTCCTGTGGCTGGCGGGGAGCACGCTCGCAGGTGTAGCAGCGGCCGCTTTGATCAATCGCGTGCGCCGTGGGGACATTTTGTCGGAGATGGACGCGCGCTCTCGCGTTGCGATCGCGCATTTGCGCCGCACGCTGAGCGTGGCGCGCGATCGGAATAGCCCGAGCGATATCAATCAGTCCATCGATGACTTGCTCTCGAGCGGCGCCACCGCGGCGGCGGTTTGCGTCCCCTCGCTAGCGCCTTTCGCTGCCGCGACACCGGCGCCGTGCAACGACCCGATCGTCTCGCGCGCGCTGGTGCGCGATTCGGTCGGCACACTCGTCACCGCGGCGTCGTTCAATGGAAGCGACGCTCGGTATGTCGCCGCGCTCGCAGTGCCCGACGATCGGCCTGAAGTGGTGCTCGTCGTGTCGCATTCGCTGGCGTACCTCGCCGCGCGTGAGGACGCCACGCGACGAGGCGCACTGCTCGTGTCCTGGCTGTTCGCGCTCGTCGTATTCGGCTACACGCATGCCTCCACGCGCCTAACGCGGCGGCGTCTGCTCAACCAGGTGCGCCGGTTGCTCGGCCTCAATCCGCCATCTACGGACTTCGCTCCGCTGCCGGCAGATCTGCGCGAGCTCGCCCGGCACCTCGCCATGGAAACGGAGCTCGAGCTCGCCGAGGGGACCTGGAGCGCCGCGCGGCTGCGATCGACAGTCAATCAATTCCTCGGCGGTTCGCCTCTCATCGTGGTCGCGAATCGCGAGCCGTATGTGCACGTGCGCGATGACGACGGACATGTCCGGCTGCTGCATCCCGCGAGCGGTCTCGTAACGGCCGTCGAGCCGGTCGTGCGCGCCTGCGCCGGGACATGGATCGCGCACGGCGCCGGATCCGCCGATCGCGAGACTGCGGATCGCAACGCACGACTTCGCGTCCCGCCCCCACCCGAAGATCCAGCGTATTGGTTGCGAAGGATCTGGCTCAGTCGCGAAGAGGAGCAGGGCTACTACTACGGCTTCGCGAACGAAGGACTCTGGCCGCTGTGCCATCTCGCGCACACGCGACCGATCTTTCGCGCGAGTGATTTCGCGGCGTACAGGACCGTGAACCGCCGCTTCGCCAACGCCGTTGTCGAAGAGGCGAGCACGCGTGACCCGATCGTTTTCGTGCAGGACTACCACTTCGCGTTGGCGCCACGCATGATCCGCGAGCGTCTGCCGGACGCGACGATCGTCACGTTCTGGCACATCCCGTGGCCTAACGCGGAGAAGCTGGGCATCTGTCCGTTCCGCAACGAGATCCTTCACGGCTTGCTGGGGAGCTCCATTCTGGGCTTTCATACGCAGTATCACTGCTCGCATTTCTTCGAGTGTGTCGATCGTTATCTCGAGGCACGCGTGACGCGCGAGGAGCAGGCGGTCGTGACGCGCGGACGCGTGACGCGCGTGCGCGCGTATCCCATCTCGGTCGCGTGGCCGGAAGACGATACGAAATGGCCCAGCATCGCCGACTGCCGCCGCTCCCTGCGCTCGCAACTGGCGTTAGGCAACGATAGTCTAATCGGCGTCGGCGTGGACAGGCTCGACTACACCAAGGGCATCGAGGAGCGCTTCCTTGCCGTGGAGCGGCTGCTCGAAACGCATCCGGATTTCATCGGGCGTTTCGCTTTCCTGCAACTCGCGGCGCCGAGCCGCACGGCAATCGAGGAGTACTCCCACGCCAACGAACGGGTCGTCGCCCTCGCCGCGCGCATCAACGAGCGCTTCGGCAAGGGAGAGTATCGCCCCATCCATCTGCGTCTCGAACACCATGAACACGACACGATCAACGTGGCGTATCGCGGGAGCGACTGCTGTTACGTCTCCAGCCTGCATGACGGGATGAACCTCGTGGCCAAAGAGTTCATCGCGGCGCGGACCGACGAACAGGGCGTGCTCGTTCTGAGCCAGTTCACTGGCGCGTCGCGCGAGCTCACCGATGCGCTCATCGTGAATCCGTACGATCTCGAGCAGGCGAGCGCGGCCCTGTTCACCGCCATCACGATGCCGGCGCGCGAACAGCGCGAGCGGATGCGCGCGCTGCGCGCTCATGTGCGCCAGCATAACGTCTTTCGCTGGGCAGGTCGCATGTTGATGGACGCGGCGGCGTTCCGACGGCGCGAGCAGTCGCAGGAATTCCCTGCGCTGCGCCGTGCGGACGCTGCTTCATTGATGTGAGATCACTCTGGAGCGCCAGCGGCATGCGCGCGTTGCGTGAGGCGTGCGCTGGGGAAGAACCTGTAATAGTTGGATTCGATTTCGATGGGACGCTAGCCGCGATCGTGCACAAACGCGGCGCAGCGCGCATGCGGCGCCTAACGCGGAATCGGCTCCTGCGACTGGCGCGTGTAGTACCGTGCGCCGTCGTGTCCGGTCGCACGCTCGCGGACCTCACGCCGCGTGTGCGCGGCATTCCATGGGCCGCGGTGATCGGCAGTCATGGGATCGAGCCGTTCTTTCGCTCCAAACCGCTCGCCGTGCGCGCGCGCAGCTGGCGGCAGCTGGTGGGCGCCGAACTGGCGGCGATCACCGACGTGGACGTGGAGCATAAACCGTACGGAATGAGCGTGCACTATCGACATGCACGCGATCCGCAACAGGCTCGGCGCAGCATCCGTCTCGTCCTGTCGCAGCTCGAAGACGCGCGCGTCATGTGGGGGCCGAAACTCGCCGACGTCTTGCTGTTAGGCGCTCCTGCCAAGGACTACGGCGTGGAGCGAGTGCGGCGCAAGCATCGCGCGCGGCACGTCATCTACGTTGGCGACGCCGAGAACGACGAAGATGTCTTTCGCTTCGGAGAGAGTCGCGGCTGGGTGACGGTGCGCGTCGGGCGCAAGGCGTCCTCGAACGCCCGGTTCTACATCCCAGATCAGTTAGCCGTCGATGCGCTTCTCGAGACGATCTACGATCTAACAAGATCGAAAGCTTGAGATCAAAAGCCTAAGATCAAAAGCTTAACGGGGAGTACGCAGAGGTCGGCCCCGCACCGCTCCAGGAGGACGCAAAGAAAGTTCAAGTACTTGGTTAACTCCTGGCGTTTCGGCCCCATGTCCGAAAGGTTGTTGCCAAAAAAACCTATTGTTGTATTCCGTGTACTCTGGCCGGGGGGGGTGGTGGGTCTCGGCGTTCTCTGTGGTAAGGCCGTTGATCTTGCTGTTGATCTTCGCCTAACAACACAAACGCGGACCCGGCGTGATTTGCACCGTGTCCGCGTTTGCCCGCGTTACTCCGCGGTGAAGTTCGTTAGGCTTACATCTTCGTGACGCTGAAGCTGCCGACGTGCACGTCGAGGTTGTGATTCACGCGCAACCCCACCATGCCATCCAAAGAGCCCATCACCTTACTCTTCGGTTCCTTGAACACCTCGGTGCCGTTGAGCAGGACGCGTACGTCATTGCCAACTTCAACCGCGACTTCGTTCGTCGCTTTGCCTGCTTCGTCTGCCTTCTTGAGCGCGGGGCTCGCGGTCCAGTCGACGACCGTGTGCGTCTGCGAACCAGCGCGATGTTTGATCGTGTACTCTCCCGTCCCGGCAATCACCACATAGAGGTAGCTCTGCTTGTCGCCCTTGAGATCATCGCCGCCGATAAAGACACCGTACGCTTCGCGGTGCGTCGGGGCTTTCGTTTGCGTGAGCGAGGCCTTGACCGTGTAATTCCCCTTCGCTGCGTTCGCGGGATTCCAGTAAATGGCTGCCGGGCCTGAGGTCACGTGAAAGCCCGCTCCCATTGACGCGAACTTGAGGTCTTCGACCTTTGCGTCGGCTTTGTCGAGACGCGCTTCCCAACCTGCGACCTTCACGCCGCCATCCATGACCTTCTTATCGGGGTCGTTCTGCGCCGAAAGGACGATCGGCGTCGCAAACGCAAGCGCGATTGCGCCGTGAATTACTCTCTTCATGCTGCGCCTCCTAGAATGAGCGCGAGTTTATCGGAGTTAAAAGGACGCTTCGAGTACACTGAGCTTAGGCGCGAGTTGCCTGGACGGCCAGCAGTTGACCAATTGTTGACGGCGGGCTCTGCAGGCGGGCCCACTCAGCGAGACAAGGAGCCTTCAGTGCGCAGTCCTCCAGTTGCCAGTGTTCAGGATGTGATGCTCACGCCCCTGTTTTGAGCGAACACGTGCCTCTCGCCATCCCTCACCCTCGCAAGAGCGGTTACACGACCTCGACGCCAGCTCCCCTGTATTGGTGCGAGTACGGTCCCGAGTCAGCGCCGCCGTTGTTGGTGCTGCACGGCGGCCCCGGCGCTCATCACGACTACCTCCTCCCGCAGTACCTCGCGCTGGGTGAGCGACATCGCGTCGTCTTCTATGACCAGCGTGGCGGCGGCCGCTCTCGCTCCGACTCGCAAGCCGAAATCACTTGGCGCGATCAGGTCGACGATGTCGCGCGTGTCGCCGAAGAGCTGCGCATCGAACCGCTCAGAATAGTCGGATACTCCTGGGGCGCCCTGCTCTCCCTGCTGTACCTCATTGAGTCGACTACACGGCCCGAGCTTCCTAAGCCAACGAGCCTGACGCTGGTCAGTCCCGCTCCGCTCAATCGGCAATTCCGCACTGAATTCGAAGCTGAATTCGCTCGGCGCCAATCGAGCGAAGCGATCGGGCGCTTGCGCGAGGAGCTGGCCGCGTCCGGGCTGCGTGAGCACGACCAAGCCGCGTACAGGCAGCGCGCGTTCGAGCTCTCGGTCGCTGGATACTTCGCCGATCCGAGCATGAGCCACTTACTCACGCCATTCCGCATAGTGGGCAGAGTGCAGGAGGGGATTTGGCGCAGCCTTGGCGACTTCGATGTAATCTCTCAGCTGGAAGGTGGGCGTGGAGTCCGCGCCCTCGTCATCCACGGCTGGTGCGATCCAATCCCGGTGGATTCGTCGTACTTGGGCGCACGTGCCCTGCGCGCGCGCTTCGTCGTCCTGGAGGCGAGCGGACACGTTGCACACGTAGAGCAACCGCGCATTCTGTTCAACGTGATCGAGCAGTTTCTGGGGGAGGAGGAAGCGTCCATCAACGCGCCGGAGTAGGCCATGACTGAGACTCGGGACATTGGGCATCCGTTCGTCGGCAACGTCGACATCGATGGTCGTCGTTATGCAGTGACCGTCGAGATCGCATTCGATGGCATCGAGCACGTGGGCCATCTGTTGTTCGCGGACGATGATTGGGAGGAGGGCGAGGAGATTTCGGATCAGATCGGGATCCCCGGAAAGTCAGCTGACGATGTCGTTCTCAGCGCGAGGCACCTGAGCGCCGGCGAGTTGACGCAGCGATACAGGCGCGCGCTCAGCTCGACGCGACGATATCACGGGCTGCGCAAGGCGACCGAAGAGGTGCTGAATCGCATCCGTCACCTCAACAAGGTGTCGACGTCCATGCGCGCCGGCTTGCTCGACGTCGATGACGCGGCGCGCGAGATCGACGCGACCGAACAGCAGCTCGTCGACATGGTGCGGCAGCTGCGCGGTTACGCGGGAGTCACCGCGTAGCGAGACGGTAGCTTGAAACTGGGCTAACCCCTAACCCCCAACCCCTAAGCCCTGGGTGTTGGGGGTTCGTTACTTTTGGTCATGAATTTGAGCAGCGTTCTTTAGGTGGCAGGGCGAACGAGCGGCCCTCCGCGCCAACCACTCTCGCGCCGGCGGCCGAAGGTGGCCGCGCTGCGCAAACTGCCTAACGCGGCGCGCCCGCGCTCGAGCAAGCAGAAGCTGCCCGCCAAGCCCGCACCGGCTGCGTCTGCTCGCTCGCCACGCGTGCGCAAGGAGGATCCGGCTGCAAAGCAACTCCGCGCCGCCGAGATCTATCGCAGACTCTCGCAGCTGTATCCGGAAGCTCACTGCGAGCTGGATTACGGAAATCCGTACGAATTGCTTGTCGCGACGATCTTGAGCGCGCAGACGACGGACAAGCGCGTCAACATGGTCACGCCGACGCTCTTCGCGAAGTATCCCGACGTGGAAGCATTGGCGCGGGCAAAGCCGGCGGACGTCGAAGAGATCATCAAGAGCACCGGCTTCTTCCGCGCCAAGACAAAGAGCATCATCGGGATGGCCGGTGCTGTCGTCGACATGCATAACGCGAAAGTACCGTCGACCCTATCGTTGCTCGTGACACTCCCCGGAGTGGGCCGCAAGACCGCGAATGTCGTGTTAGGCAACGCCTTCGACGTCAACGAAGGCGTCGTCGTCGACACGCATGTCGCCCGGCTCTCCAAGCGCCTTGATTTCACGCGGGAGGACGACCCGGTCAAAATCGAGCAAGCGTTGATGCGTCTCTTTCCACACGAACAGTGGACGATGCTGTCGCACTTGCTGATTTGGCACGGCCGCCGTATCTGCTTTGCGCGTAAACCGAAGTGCGGTGACTGTGTGGTGGCGGAATTGTGTCCATCCGCTTTTAGAGTGTAGCTGTCAGCAGCTGTCAGCCGTCGGCTGCAAGCAGACAGCTGACAGCTTTCTTTGACCTTGACCTTCGACCTCCCGAATGCGTGCAACAATCAAGACTTCGCGCGGAACCGTGATCGCCGAGTTGTATCCCAAGGAAGCTCCGAACACCGTTGCCAACTTCGAGAAGCTGGCGAACAGTGGTTATTACGACGGGACCAAGTTCCACCGCGTGATCCCCGACTTTGTCGTGCAGGGTGGCGACCCATATTCCAAAGGTGGCGCTGCGGCAAAGGGCCCCGTCGGTACGGGCGGGCCGGGCTACACAATCAAATGCGAAACGAAGGGGAATCCACACCGGCACGTGGTCGGCGCTCTTTCGATGGCGCACGCAGGAAAAGACACGGGCGGCAGCCAGTTCTTTATGGTTTTGAGCGAGTCCAATACGAGGCACCTGGACGGCGTGCACACTGTGTTTGGTCGTATCGTCGAAGGGCTCGACGTGCTGAAACAGATCAAGCAGAATGATGAGCTGACCGAAGCGCGGGTCAGCCTCAACGACTCGGCGAAGGGCTAACCCCTAACCCCAAACCCTTAAACCCTCGCTCTTCGATGTCCACATCCAATCTGCAACCTGAAGACAAGAAGGCCGCGATGACCGGGCTCGTCATCACGGCGATCAGCCTGTTCATCATGGCGTTTACAATCGTTCTGCTGACGAATCGCAAGTTCGCTGGAGCAGAGCACGAAAAGGGCGCGCCAGCCGCGCAAACTCAGCACTAAGCAGTCAGTACTGCGAACTCCAAGCTTGGAGTCTGCAGTGCTGAGTAATTCGTGTTCAGTTTTACGAACGCCTTCGCAGCCTAACGCCACCCGATCCTGTGTCTATCCGGATCGTCCCTTTCCCATCTCCGATCGTCCCGCGCACGTAGTCGTCGTTTCGGCGCGTGATCGTCATCGGGAAGTCGACATCCAGCCCGTGCCGGCCGGCCTCGATCGTCACCTCGGCGCCTAACGATTCCGGAACGTGCAGCACGAAGCGTCCCGAGCCGGTGTCCGCGCGCAGCATGTCCACGTCGCCGGCGAGATCCAGGTCCACGGAACCGCTCCCGCTGTCGAGCACGATCTCCTTGGCCGTCACGTTGCGCAGGCGGATCGAGCCCGAACCGGAGTCGACGTTCAGGTCGCTCACTGAAACACCGTCACCCGTGACCGATCCGCTGCCGGAATCGATTGTTAGGTGATCGCCGGATATCTTCGTGAATTCGACGTCGCCGGAGCCCGAGTCGATGGAGACAGTCCCCGAAGCATCCGTCACGCGAACCTCACCGGCCCCGGTGTCCAGCGTTAGGCGCCCCTTCGTACCATTCGTCGTCACCGTGGCCGCATGCACGTCCACCACGATGTCGCCGTCCACGCGCGTGACCGCGGCGTCTCCCGCGCCCAGGTGGATCTCCACCTCGCGACCGGCAGGGACACGAACGACGACATCGGCGTACCCTTCGAACCCACCGCTCCGCGAAGAGATCTGGTAGCGATCGCGGTCCGACCAGCGACCGCCGCGGTTGGAGTCGCCGAAGGTGCCGTCGTCGCGTACTTCGATTTCTGTTCGATCGAACCAGCGCCCAAACCCCGATCGACTGCTCCCGAACGTGATGCGCCGCTCGGGATAGATCACGCGGAGCGACTCTTTGCCGCGTAGCTCGCCAGTCTCGACCTTGAGTCGGGAGCCGTCGTTCCCCCGCTTGGTAACCTCGACGGTCGTGGCCGAACCAGCTTCCGCCGCACCCTCCAGCCTGATGCTCCCGACTAGGTTGTAAATCGCCACCCGTTCCCCTCGCAGGGTATGACGCTCAGCGGTTTGCGCCGACGCCCCGGCGGCCCATGTAGCTAGCGATACAATGCAAGCGATGGCCGTCCCCGTTACCTGAGTGGCGCCAACCCTGTGAACGTTCGGCATATCCAAGTCCTTGAGCGATGAGGGATTCGTGTGGGTTAGATGTGCCCGGAAGTGATATCGTTTGAACAGCCGTACCTCGCGGCCGCCTCGGGGCGCGTCGCAAGTTTGGACCAGGCTATCCCATATCCCTTAACCCCTATCCCCTAGCTTAGAAGATGCTTCCCTCGCGGGCAGATACGCTGGCGTTGGTGCACGAGTGGACCGAGAGTGACTCCCTTCGCAAACACATGCTTGCCGTTGAAGCGTCGATGCGCGCTTACGCGGTGAAATTCGGCGAAGACGAAGAGCGTTGGGGACTCGCTGGACTAGTCCACGATTTCGATTACGAGCGCTTCCCGAATCTCGAGCATCATCCGACCGAAGGGCATCCGTCGCATGGTGTGCGGTTTCTGCGCGAACGCGGCTATCCCGAGGACGTTCTGCGCGCCGTGTTAGGCCACGCGACGTATTGCGACACACCTCGTGACACGCTCATGGCGAAGACGCTCTTCGCCGTTGATGAATTGACTGGACTTATTACTGCGACAGCTCTCGTCAGGCCGAACAAGAGCCTGCACGAAGTCGAAGCGAAATCGGTGCGAAAAAAAATGAAAGACAAAGCCTTCGCTCGCGGCGTGAACCGCGATGATGTCATTAACGGGGCCGCCGAGCTTGGCGTCGAACTAGACTCACACATCGACTTTGTTATTGGAGCGATGCGAGCGCGTGCTGCTGACCTTGGCCTCGACGGACAAGGAAGCGC
This sequence comes from Gemmatimonadaceae bacterium, assembly GCA_036003845.1. GTDB lineage: Bacteria > Gemmatimonadota > Gemmatimonadetes > Gemmatimonadales > Gemmatimonadaceae > DASYRX01. The sequence goes on from DASYRX010000013.1 coordinate 35,089, forward strand.
TTGATCTCGCCGCTACCTCCTGTTCCGTGCCCAAATGGCCCCAACACCTCGGCCCCGGTCCGCGTTTAAGGAATGAGGGCAGACGTACCGGACGTCACCGCAGCCGCTGCACCGCGCAGCACCCCGCGCGACGAGGAAAGCGTCGGGTCGGATCGCATGGTCATTGATCTGACTCAGCGCTCTCGCGAACGGGAGCTTGTGCTGGCGGCGCAGGCCGGTGATGAGGTGGCGTTCGCAGAGCTCGTACGTTCGCACGAACGGCGCGCATATGCAGTCGCGCGATCGATCGTACTGACGCACGAGGACGCGGAGGACGCGGTGCAGGAGGGGTTTTTACATGCCTATCGAGCGCTCTACCGGTTCTTGCCGGATCAGGCGTTTGGGGCTTGGCTCCATCGCATCGTGGCCAACGCGGCGCTCGACATCACGCGCCGTCGTAAGGTGCGCGATGCCGACGCACTGAGTGAAACGATCGCGTCGCCGTTTCGCGATCCGGCGGAGTCGTCGGAGTTACGCCGGAGACTGGAAGGCGCGCTGCGGTTGTTGAGCGGACGTCAGCGTTCAGTGATTGTGTTGCATGACATCGAAGGGTACAAGCATTCGGAGATCGGGCGGATGTTGGGGATTCCCGAGGGGACAGCGCGGTCCGACCTCCACCACGCGAGAGCACGTCTGAGAGACGTTCTCAGCGGAATTCGGAGCGAATTATGATCGACCTACCTAACGAATCGAACGAAGAACGTGACGCGCTGCCGCAGTCGGCGCGTTCGGTCCTGCGTGAGATGTATGCCCCGCCGGCCGACCCCGGCTATTGGTCGCAGCTCGAAGCTCGCATCCTTGCCCGCGTTAGGCGCGACGGGCCCCTGGGCTGGTGGACGCACTTCCCGGATTGGATGCGCGCAGGACTCATCGCAGCCGCGGCGGCGATCCTCATCGTCGGCCTCGTCTGGTTCCAGGACCGCCAGTCCGACCAGCGCATGGCCGAAGAGCAGCTGTTACAGCCGCTCATCGATGAGGTCCCGGTTCTCGTAGAGACGATGGCGGACGAGCCGCAGCGCAAACGCGAAGCGACGCTCCGCTACGTCATCACTCGCTAGGCAACCGAGCATGCATCAGTCCAAGAATCTCGCGATCGCCTTCCTCTTCGGCGCCGTGCTCGTCGGCGGAGCGCTCGGCTTTTCTGCCGATCGCGTGCTCACGCGCGACAGGCACCGCGGACGGTCGATCGACCTGCTCGACAGCCGCCTGCACCTCACGAGTGAACAGCGCACGCAGATCGACGGCATCCTCGACGATCGCCAGCGCCAGTTTATGGTCACGTACGAAGTGATCAAGCCGAAGATGGACTCCATCCGGCTGCACGCCCGTGAGCAGATTCGCCAGGTCCTTAACGCGGATCAGCGAGTCGAGTTCGAGGCGCTCATCAAAGAGATCAGCGACTCAACCAAGCGGCGGGACGAATGAAATATCTGTATGCATTGTTCGTCGCCGTCCCAATCGCGGCGACCGCCCAAGCGCGCCCTGACCTTTCTCAGGCGACAGCTCGGCCGATCTCTCTCTCCGACGCCGTTCGCCTCGCGCAGCGCAATGCGCCCGCGACAATACAGGCGCGCGGGCAGGTCACGTCCAATACAGCCGCGCTGCGCAGTGCGTATGGTGCATTTCTGCCCAGTATCAACCTCTCGGCATCGACAAACCGACTGCCAAGCTCCGAGCGCTTCGATCAGGAAGGGCGGCTGTTCCGCACCGATCCTCAGTGGCAGTACGGTGACGCGCTTTCGGCCAACCTAACGCTGTTTTCAGGATTCCGGCGTTTCAGCGATCTCAGTGGCGCGAAGGCAGACATTGTATCTGCCGAGGCAAATGAGACGCTGCAGGCGTTCAACATCGCGCTCAGTGTGAAGCAGCAGTATTACAACGTCCTGGCGGCGCGCGAGTCCGAGTCAGCGGCGCGATCACAGCTCGAGCAGGCGGAGCAACAGCTGAAGGCGGCCGCAGCCCGAGTCGCTCAAGGTGCCGCAACGAAATCCGACTCGCTCAGGTCCGTCATTCAGGTCGGCAACGCGCGGCTCGCGTTGCTGACCGCGCAGAACAACCTCCTCGTCGGCAATGCCACGCTCTCGCGTCTCATCGGCTCGTCCGAGCTCGTCACTGCGATCGACGATTCCGCCGAGACGACGGTTGCAGCGGCGGCGCTGGATAGCGTTCAATTGGCGGCGTTCGCGAACGAGGGGCCAAGCGTTAGGCAGGCAGCCGCGGCCGCGACGGCCGCTAGCGCAGCGCTTCGCAGCGCGCGGTCGCCCTACCTCCCCACCATCACGCTGTCGCTGAGCCGCAGCGGCGGCGGGTTGGACAACCCGTTCGGTCTGGGCGAGAAGCCATTCACGTACTCGAACAGCATCAGATTCGCGCTCTCCTACCCACTCTTCAACGGCTTCACGCGCGAAGAACAGCTGACTCGCAGCAGGGTACAAGAAGACGTCGCCAGCGCGCAGCTGCGCGATGCGCGGCTCGCCGCCCAGCAGCAAACGGTGCAGTACGTCGGCGCGCTGCGCCTGGCGAATGAACGCGTCCAGATCCAGCTCGCGTCCGTAGACGCGGCCGAAGAAGACCTCCGCGTTCAGCAGCAGCGCTATTCGTTAGGTGCGTCGACTTTGCTCGACCTTTTGACTTCGCAACTGACATTGAACCAGGCCCGGGCGTCGCTCATTCAGGCGCGCCTCGACGCCCGCGTCGCGCGAGCGCAGATCGAAGCGCTCATCGGGCGTGAACTCCGTTAGGCATCGGGATACTACCGTGAACGCACGCATTGTTGGTGGGGTGTTGTCCGCCGCGCTCCTGGCGAGCTGCGGCGGCAGCAAACAGGTGACCGTCGAGATTCCGACCGTCGCCGTCGAGCGCCGCGACATCGTGCTCGACGCAACGGCCTCCGGCACCGTGGAGCCGATCAACGTCGTCGAGGTCAAGTCGAAGTCGTCCGGCCAGATCACGCGTATGACGGTGGAGACCGGCTCGATCGTGAACCGCGGCGATCTGCTCGTGCAGCTGGACACACGCGACGTTCAAAACCAGTACGACCAGGCCAAGGCCGATCTCGACGCCGCCGAGGCGCGCCTCAAGGTGACCGAAGCGCAGAAGAAGCGCTCCGACGAGCTCTTTCAGCAGCGCATCATCACGGCCCAGGAACACGAGACGTCGCAGCTCGATTTTGCCAACGCGCAAGCTGACATTGTGCGCGCGCGGACAATGGCTGACATCGCGCTACAACGTCTCGAAGACGCCACCGTACGCGCCCCGGTCACCGGAACTGTCATCGAGAAGACAGTCTCGTTAGGGCAAGTCATCACATCGGCCACCAGCAGCGCCAGCGGCGGCACGACAATCCTCAAGATGGCCGACTTGGCACAGGTGCGCATGCGCGCGCTCTTCAACGAGACCGACATCGGCTCGGTGCAGCCAGGTCAGGATGCAACGGTCACGGTCGACGCCTATCCCGATCGTCCGTTCCGCGGCAGGGTCGAGAAAATCGAGCCGCAGGCAGTTGTGCAGCAGAGCGTGACGATGTTCCCCGTGCTAGTGACGCTGGCCAATCGCGAAGGGCTGCTCAAGCCGGGCATGACGGGCGAAGCGTCGGTGCTCGTGGACCGGCGCGAGGCTGTCCTGGCGATACCTAACGACGCTGTACGAAACGTGCGCGAAGGCGTGGCGGTCGCCGAAGTGCTCGGTCTCAACCAGGACTCGGTGCAGGCAGAAGTCCAACGCCAGATGGCATCGGCGTTCGGCGCGGCGATGAATGGCGGATCAGCGCGCGGGGCCGCGAATGGCGCCCGCGGAACCACGTCGCGAGAGTCTCGCGGCGAAGTCGCGCTGGCGCAACAAGGACAGCAGTTCCAACAGCTCCCCGAGGTAACCGACGCGCAGTGCCAGCAGGTTCGCGACGCCTTCACCAAGCATCCGGACGCGCAAGGCAAATTGCAGGCGCTCTTCACGCGCATGCGGGCCGGCGAGCTGGACATGCAGCAGATGCGCACGGAGAGCGAAGCCATCTACAAGACGTTAGGCGTGGACGGCCGCGTGGCGCGCGCCTGCCAGATGCGTGACCGCGGCGGTCAGGGTAGTCGCGCCGGCGGCGCGGCGGGCGGCGGGCACGGCGAGCTGCGCAACGCGCAAACCTCGACTCCGACGCCTAACGCGCAGCGCTCGCAAACGACAGCGACGCAGCCACGGACAACGACCTCGGCACCAGTGACAGCGGGCGAGTTCACTTCCGCACGCAACCGCGCTCGCCCGGCACTCGTCTTCGTGCTCGATAGTATCAGCAAGTTCGTGCCGCGCGTCGTTCGCACCGGCGCCGCCAATTTGGACTACACCGAAGTCGTGAGCGGCCTCAAGGAAGGCGAGCGTGTCGCGATGCTCGCCGTCGCGCAAGCTGCGGCGGCGCGAGCGCAAGCCAACGAACGCATGCGCTCGATGACCGGTGGCGCTGTGCCTGGAATGACGAACCCGCAGACCAATCCGCCGCGAGGCCGCCAGTAAAACTCGGATGCTGCTGTACGAAGTTTTTGCCGTCGCGCTGCAGGCGCTCAGAGCGAACAAACTGCGCTCGGTGCTCACGATGCTGGGCATCGTGATCGGCGTCGCCGCCGTAATCGCCATGATCGCCCTGGGTACCGGCGCGCAGACCGCCGTGAACGAGCGGATCCAATCGTTAGGCACAACGCTGCTCACGGTCATGCCCGGCCAGCAGCGCGGCGTTGGCGGATTCGTCTCGTTCGACGACCGCGCCCGGCTGACGATGAAAGACGCAAATGCGCTCGAAGAGCGCGCGCCTTCGATCGCCGCCGTGCAGCCGGAGATGAATCGCCAGCTTCAGGTGCAGTATCAGAACATGAACACTGTCACGCAGATCATCGGCACGACCGCCAATTTCCTGACCGTGCGCAAGTACGAGCTACAGGCCGGCCGCATGTTCACGTCTGCCGAGGACAACGCCAAGGCACGCGTTGCAGTGCTTGGACCTGAGGTTGTAAAGAATCTCGGCCTCACGGCGCCGGAAGGACTCATCGGTGAGCCCATTCGCATCCGCGGGATTCAGTTCACTGTCGTCGGCGTGCTCAAGTCGAAGGGGCAATCATCGCCCTTTCAGAATCCCGATGACCAGCTGCTCATCCCGCTGCAGACGGCGCGCTACCGCGTCATCGGATCCGACCGAGTGCGCTCGATCAGTGTCCTCGCCGTGAGCGAGGATCGCATTCCCGAAGCGATGGCGGACATTCAACGCGTCCTGCGGCGCGAGCACCGTTTGCGTCAGGGCCGGCCCGACGACTTCCAGATCCGCAATCAGGCGGATTTTCTCAACATCTTCTCCGAGACCACGCAGGTCTTCACCTACCTGCTCGCCGGAATCGCCGCCGTCTCGCTACTCGTGGGCGGCATCGGGATCATGAACATCATGCTCGTCTCGGTCACTGAGCGCACGCGCGAGATCGGCGTGCGCAAGGCGTTAGGCGCGACCAAGCTCAATATCCTGCTTCAGTTCCTCATTGAAGCCGTCGTGTTGTGCTTGTTAGGCGGGCTCCTGGGCGTGCTCCTCGGTACCGAAGTGGCCAACATCTTTCACAGCTCGCTGCAGTGGAACACCGAGGTCACCCCGGCCTCGGTGCTCCTCGCCTTTGGATTCTCGGCGGCGGTTGGCATGATCTTCGGCGTCTGGCCCGCGCGTCGTGCGGCGCGACTGGATCCGATCCTGGCGCTGCGGTACGAATAACAGCAGGTCGAGCGTTGGCGGGAGGTGGCGCATGTGTCAGCCCTCTGCTTTGGGACGCTCCGACGTTTCCTTCACCACGTCCTCGATCTCCTTCGCGGCCTCTTTCAGGATCTCGGCGACTTTCCTAACGACGTCCTGATCGCGGAAGTGCCGTGCGCCGCTGGCGTACGTGGCGCGCGCGACGTCTTTGAAGGCGCGATGCACATCGGCCATCGTATCGCTCAGGAACGTCGAGCCGAACTGTGCGAGACGCTCGAAGATGTCGTCGACGTGGCTGCGCCGATCGGCGAGGTGTTTCCGCCCTTCTTCCGTGATCGAATAGATCTTCTTCCCGCCTTCTTCCGTCGCGACGGACGCGTAGCCCAAGTCCTCGAGGAGCTGGAGTGTCGGGTACACGGTGCCGGCGCTCGGCGCATAGGCGCCGCCGGCGCGCTCCTCTAGCTCTTTGATGATGTCGTAGCCGTGGCGAGGCTTCTCATCGAGAAGCTGCAGGATGACGTACTTGAGCTCACCCTGTTCGAAGAAGCGGCCGCCTTTCCATTTCCAGCCGTGCCTGGGGCCGGCGCCGCCCATGAACCAAGAGGAGAACTCCTTATCGAAGCTCCAGCGCGGGCGGGCGTGGTGTCGATCAGAGTCGCAGCAGTCAAAGTCAAAAAAGCCGGGCATTTGGTCATTCTCCGATATATCGCCAGAGGCTAAGATATATCGGACCGGCGATATATCGCAAGATATAGCGGCCCCGGGGTCAGACTCCACGTCGGGGTCAGACTCCACGCTGAGGTCTGGCGGAGTCTGACCCCGCCTCGGGCCTTAGACCTTCGCCTCGCGGACGGTAGCTTTTCTGTCGGAATGAAAACACAACCGTCTGCGGAACGTGCTGAAGACGCGCCTGATGCTCGTGGGCCGACGTCGCAGCCCACATCCGAGATTGCAGTTCCGCCGGCGCAGCAGCTCGGACACCCAGAGGCAAATCCACGCGGTCGTCGTCTAGCGATCCTCACGATCACAGCGCTGGGCGTTGTCTATGGCGACATCGGAACGAGTCCGCTGTACGCGCTCAGCGAATCCTTTCTGCTGTCGCGCGAACATGGGCTGATGCCGACGGAAGCGAACGTGTACGGCATTCTGTCTCTCATCCTCTGGTCACTGACGCTGATCGTGACCGTCAAGTACGTCGCCTTCGTTATGCGTGCGGACAACAAGGGAGAGGGCGGAATCGTCGCTCTCCTCGCGCTCCTGCTGCGCAAGGCGACTGACAAAACAACGTATCGAGAGCGTGCGTTGCTCATCGCCGTCGGCTTGTTAGGTGCTGCGCTCTTGTACGGTGACGGCGTCATCACGCCAGCGATCTCCGTGCTTGGTGCGATGGAAGGCCTCAAGATCGCGTCGCCGGCGTTGGGCCGCATCGCCGTGTGGCCAACTGTTGTCGTTCTGTTGCTGCTGTTCGTGTTCCAGAAGAAGGGAACAGCGCGTGTGGGCGGTGTGTTCGGTCCGATCATGATGGTGTGGTTCGTTACGATCGCCATGCTCGGCGTTCGCGAGATCGTCGCGGAACCACAGATACTGCGGGCCGTGAATCCTTGGTATGCGCTGCAGTTCTTCATGGCGCATGGGCAGACAGGGTTCATCTTGTTAGGCGCTGTGGTGCTGGCCGTCACGGGAGCAGAAGCGTTGTACGCCGATATGGGACATTTCGGAAAGCGACCAATTCGAGTCGCCTGGTTCGCCCTCGTCTTTCCGGCGCTTCTGCTAAACTACTTCGGACAGGGCGCGCTCCTCATCCGCGATCCGAGCACGGTGTCGAACCCGTTTTACCTGCTCGCGCCGCGGCCGCTGCTCTATCCTCTGATCGGCCTCGCCACGCTCGCGGCGATCATCGCGTCGCAAGCGCTCATCTCAGGTGCTTTTTCTCTGACGCAGCAGCTCGTGCAGCTCGGCTATTGGCCGCGTGTCACGATCGTGCACACGTCCAAGCATGAGCACGGACAGATCTACATCCCTGAGGTCAACAGCGCGTTGATGCTCGGATGCCTCTTCGTGGTCATCTTCTTCGGGTCCGTGAGCAAGATCGGGGCGGCATACGGCATCGCGGTGACGGGCACGATGATCACGACCACGCTGCTTTTCTTCGTCGTCGCGACGCGAGTCTGGAATTGGCCGTTAGGCAAGGCGCTTGCTGTCGCCGGTCTGTTCCTGGTTGTTGACCTGGCGTTTTTTGGCGCCAACGTGATCAAGTTCGCGCAGGGTGGCTGGTTCCCGCTCTTGGTGGGAACAGCCTTGTACATCGTGATGACGACATGGAACCGAGGACGCTTGCTATTGCGGAACGTGCTGACGGAACGCTCGATTCCTGTCGAGGAATTGTTGCGTAGCATCGAAGGCTCACGCATTCCGCGCGTCCCGGGCACGGCGATCTTCATGACGTCGGAGTCGGAAGGCGTTCCCGTCGTTCTGTTGCACCACCTCAAGCACAACAAGGTGCTGCACGAGCGCGTGATCCTGCTTTCCGTGCTCTCGCGCGAATTCCCCGACGTGCCGCAGGACAAGCGCCTAACGATCGAGCCGCTCTCGCAGGGCTTCTTCCGCGCCAAAGCCTATTACGGCTTCATGCAGACGCCGAGCGCGGACGAGATCGCGGCGTTATGTACGAAGGCCGGCGTCAAAGCCAAATACATGGACACGACGTACTACCTGGGTCGTGAGCGCCTTATCCCGGTTGGTCCGGCCAAGATGGCCAAGTGGCGCAAGCAGCTCTTCGCCTACATGGCGCGGAACGCGCGCTCCGCGACCGAGTTTTTTGGCATCCCACCGAACCGCGTGGTCGAGCTCGGAGCTCAGATCGAGTTCTAAGATCAACTGCTACACCGCCTTTGATCTTTACGTCGTGACGGCCTTTGACCTTTACTTAAACAAGAAGTAGTCGTAGGCCGCGCGGGCAATCTGCGCGATCGTGCGCTCCTGCGTCGCGGCGTCCTTGGACGACTCCTTCACGAAAACGGCGACGACCACGTGACCACCGTTGTCTGGCAGCTCGACGATCCCTACGTCGTTCGCCACGCCGATGCCTAACGTGCCGGTCTTGTGCATGACGGTCGTCCCCGGCGGCAGCAGGCCCTTGATGCGGTTCTCTCCCGTTTCGCAGCGGCGCATGATGTCGAGCAGGAGCGCGGAGCTTTCCGGCCCGAGCGTTTTCCGGTCCCAAATCGCTTTTAGCAGCGTCGCCATGCCGCGCGGCGTGGCCGTATCGCGCCTGTCGTTGTAGAACGCCTTCGCCGCGTCGCGCTGCACGCTCTCACTCACGCCACGCGCCAGGCTCTGGAAGCCGGCGAGCGTGCGTTGATCCTCGGGCGGCAAATCACGGATTCCGATCGCGTCCGCGATCAACTCCACAGTTGGCCGGTTGACCGAAATGCCGGTAACGCCTAACGTGGCAAGCCGGGCGTTGACCGCCGCGCCGCCGCCCGCTGTTCGCAGGTTGATGTCAGTCGCGCTGTTGTCGCTGATCAGGAGCATGAGCTCCAGCAGATTGCGCACCGAGAGCGAAACGCCGGGATCGTCGAACAAGCTCGTGAGCGTTCCGCTCCCGGGATGCAAATCGCTCGGCTTGAGCGCGATCATCGAATCCAATCGCACCTTGCCGCTGTCCACACGCGTCAACAGCTGCACCGCGATCGGCACCTTGTACGTGCTGGCCATCGGGTACGGCTCGTCGGCGTTGACGAAAAGCTCGCGCCCTGTCTCGAGGTGAATGACTCCAACGCCGACCTTTCCGCCGGCGATCGCAGAGAGCCTAACGACTTCGCGCTGTAGCCGGGCAATGCCGTCGTCGCTCCGTTGGGCGATGACGACGGCCGGGACCAACAGGCTTGCAAGAGCGGCACGGGCAACGAACTGCGAGCTTCGATTGAGCATTTGACAAGGGGTATCGTGGCGACGCCACGATACCCCCGCATCCTGCGACGAGCAAGCTAGTGCCCTTCCAACTTCTAGCGACGCTAACTCAGTTCCTAAGGCGTCCGACTCCGTTGCAACTCATCGTACCGAGTTGGAACGGCGCTAGATCGTGATGACTCGACGGACCTTGGCCGGCATCGCCGGCGCGAGCTTCGGCACAACAATACGCGGCGCGATTCGGATGTCCGGCGCCACGCGGAGCTGCGTGATCCCCGGGCGAATCATCGTCTTGAAGGGCAAGGACATCTGTCCGCGAGGAAAAGCGAACGCGCGCGGCATGTCGCCACCCATGAAGAACGCGCCGCCGTGCTCGCGCAGCTCGCTCTGCTTGACTGTCTTCACGCGCACCGACTTCGTGCTGCCCCCGCTGTAGACACGCAGCTCCACCTCGTCGCCGGCCTTGGCTTTCTCGAGCTCTCGCGTAAGGCGACGCCAGCGCGAGCTGGCCATCCCCATGTCCCCCGCGTCCTCGGCTGGCACGCGCAGGTCGACGCCGTTGATCGACTGAATCCTGTCGCCTTCGATGAGCCCGGCCTTCTCCGCCGGACCGTCCGGCGTCAAGCTCGTGATGAGCACGCCTAACGTGTCGCGCCGGCTGCCCATCGAGCCCAGCCCGATGCCCAGCGTCGCGCGGTCCGCGCCCTCGAACTCCTTGAAGTCTTCACCCGAGCGCCCACGCTCGAGGTCCTCGACGCTGACCGTCTTCACTTTGACGTTCTTGACGCTGCCGTTGGACCAGACGCGCAAGTCGACTTCGTCACCGATCTTGGCCTTGCCTAACGTGCGAACCAGACGCCGCGTCGCCACGCCTTCCATGTCCTCCTCACCGGCGTCCTCGCGCGAGAGCCGCAGATTCACGCCGTTCACGGCCTGTATCCGATCGCCCTCCTCGAGGCCGGCCTTCGCCGCCGGTCCGTCCTTCGTCACATCGGTGACGAGCAAGCCGAGCGTGTCGCGCATCCCACTCGCTTCGGTGCTTATTCCGAGGCGCGGACGTTCGCGATCGTCGCCGAACGCGTACGCAAACGCTGTCATTCCGCGCCGCGCTTTCTCCAGCTCGTCGGCTCGCGCCTCCGCTCTTTCGCGCTCCCGTTCTCGCTCGCGCTGCGCGATTGCGGTTCCAAGTGGAGCGAGCGACATCAGCGCCACGCCCCCGAAAAGCAAAGTCTTTCGTTGCATAGGAATCGTCCCTCGAGTGTCCAATCGTTCTGTCACGCTCCAGTCAGCGGATGGTTTGCTCCTCCCGTCACACCGGCGGAGTCTGACCCCGGCTTGGAGTCTGACCCCGGCTTGGAGTCTGACCCCGTCCTGGCACTCTCGTGGCGCACGGCTGCCGCGGCGGGCGATATTGCTCCGCTATGGGAGCAACGACCACCGTCGGCACAGCCGCGGATCGCGACACGTTCCAGGAGCACTGGCAGGACGAGGGTGACGCCGCCTTCCTCTACCGGCAGCTGGCGCGCGCCGAGCCCGATCCTCATAGGAAGAACGTCTTCGAGCGCCTCGCTGTGGTGGAAGACGAGCACCAAGCGATCTGGGCGAGAGTTCTCCAGGACAACGGGGAGCGCGGTGCTGCATTAAGCCCTTTCCGTCCATCGACCCGCGCGAGACTCATGGCGTTTATGGGTCGCAGCTTTGGCGCGCAGACGCTGCTCAATCTTCTGCTGCGTGAAGAAGGTCGCGAGGTCAAAGCCTATCTCGATCTGCATCGTACGCTTCCGAACGGTGGGACCGGTTCGGCCGAAGCGCTGCAACTCGCGCGGGAGAGCGCGACGCATGCGACCGAGCTTGCGACGCTCACTCATGGCGAAGGGGCGGGAGAGCCATGGCACCGCATCGCGTCTGGCGGCTTCCTGCGCAACGTCGTGTACGGTTTCAATGATGGTCTCACAGCGAACTTCGGTCTCGTGGCCGGCGTGCTCGGCGCGAGCAGCACGCAGCAACATGGCGTCGTGATCGTAGCGGGCGTCGCCGGCCTTGTCGCCGACGCGCTCTCTATGGGATCGAGCGGCTACCTCGCTGCTAAGAGCGAACAAGAGGTCTACGCGCACGAGATCGCGATGGAGCGCGACGAGATCGCGATGATGCCCGAGCTCGAGCGCGACGAACTGGCGTTGCTCTATGAGGCGCGCGGAGTGCCCGCAGAAACGGCGCGCGAGCTCGCGGCCTCAGCGCTCAAAGATCCTGCGCGCATGCTCGACGAAAAAGTCCGCATGGAGCTTGGCATCGGCGAGCGGACGATGTCACCGCTGCGCGAAGGTTGGGTGACCGGCGTCGCGACGGCATGTGGCGCGCTGATTCCCGTAGCGCCGTTCTTCTTTCTCAGCGGACCGGTGGCAATCTGGACGGCGTTCACGCTCGCGATGCTATCGCACTTTTTGGTCGGCGCGGCTCGATCTGTATTTACAGGTCGAGGTGCGGTGCGCTCAGGGCTCGACATGTTCGTTGTCGGTCTCGGTGTCGCCGGCGTCGGGTACCTCGTCGGTGAGTGGATTAGTCGAGTCCTTGGAACCTAACGACGTTAATCGTTTGGCCGCGGATTGACGCTGTAACGCGCGGAAGGAGCAGCAAAGCTCCGGTGTAGTCAGCGCGTTTCAGCGTAATCCGCGGTAAAGCAATTGTTTTGTTGATTGAAACCCAGCGCCGGCCTTGCAACCTTCCGCGCCCCAACTCCCACTGATTCGTACCTAGAATCGGAGGCGATATGCGGCGCATGCATAGCGCAGCCGAGGAGTACCGTCGCTGGCCTCGGCCGAGCATCCGTGGGGACGCGTTATCGGCGGAGAAGCTCTCGGCGACAGCGCATGGACGGTGTCGCGGGCGAAGGCCGGCGTTTCCCTGAGCAAGCCGCGCTCAGACGACCTGATTGGGTTTTTCCTCATTCAGGCACCGAGTCGTGAGGCCGCCGCGTTCCTCGCCGCCGAATGTCCGCATCTCAAGTACGGGCGGCCGCGTGGTGGTGCGAGTGATCGAACCTACCTGACTTGGGGGCGACTCTAACGTAGCATTTGGCGCGTCACCCTCCACTTGAGTCGCGCCATGTCCGAGCCCCTTGATTCTCGCCGCAGTTTCCTGAAGACAGCTGCATTGAGCGGCGTCGCATTACTGGGTGCGCCGGCAATTCTGGATCGGCGCTATCGACTATTCGCTTGGAGTAGCACGGAGTATTCGGAGCGTGCGATTCGGTTGGTGAAGGAGTCAACTGTGATCGACATGCTCTGCCCGCTCACGCTCGACTTCGAGTCGCAGGCGCGCTGGTTCGCGCGACCGGACACGTATCCCGAGAGCCAGGCACAGAAATGGCCTGCGTCCGGGTTGACCGCCATCCATCCAGCCGTTGGAATGGGCGGGCCGAACGTGCATTACGAGTCCCTGGCGTTCTTCGCGAGCTGGAACGGTTTCATTGCATCGCGCTCGGACTTCATGCGCGTGGACAGCATTGACGATTTCGACAAGGCAAAGCGCGCGGGGCAAGTGGGCGTGATTCTCGGTCTGCAGAACTCGGAGCATTTCCGGACGCCTAACGATGTAGCCATGTTCCACGGGCTCGGCCAGCGCGTGTCACAGCTCACGTACAACGCCCGCAACATGATCGGCAACGGCTCGACGGAACGGCGCGACGATGGGATCAGCGATTTCGGCGTCGCGGTGATCAACAAGATGAACGAAGTGGGGATGGCCGTGGATGTCTCCCACTGCGGCGACCGTACGTCGTTCGAGGCGTTCGAGATCTCCAAGAAGCCGGTGCTGATCACGCACTCCAACGTGCGCGCGCTTGCCGGTGGGCATCCACGCTGCAAGCCGGACGACGTGATCCAGCAGGTCAAGAAGTACGGCAGCGTGATGGGCATTACCGGTGTACGCATGTTCGTCAAAGCCGACGAGCCGACGACCGTGGAGGATTATCTCAATCACATCGACTATGTCGTTAGGCTGACGGGCCCGGAGCACATCGGCGTCGGCAGCGACATCGACCTCGATGGATACGACGACATGCCGCCGGAGCAGAACCGGCGGCTGCGCGCGGGCTACAAGTCCTCGTACGCGTTCCGCGACAAGATCGACATCGAAGGGATCGATCACCCCAAGCGGATGTACGACGTGGCCGAAGGGCTCATCCGGCGCAAGTACAGCGACGATCAGATCCGTGGGATGCTGGGCGGCAACTTCAAGCGTGTGTTAGGCGAGATCTGGAACGTGCCTGCTCCGGCGCCCCCGACGCGCAATCAATAGAATGACATGACGTTGCTTTCCGCGGCGGTCCTGATGTTCTTCGTCATGGACCCGTTAGGCAACGTTCCGTTCTTCCTTGCGGCGCTGCGCTCGGTCGAGCCGGGCCGCCAGCGTTTCGTGATCGCGCGCGAGCTGGTCATCGCGCTCGTGGTGCTCGTGTTCTTCTTGTTCATCGGGCAGTACATCCTGGATGTGCTGCACGTGTCCGCGACCGCGCTGCGCATCTCGGGCGGTGTTGTGCTCTTGCTGATCGCGATGCGGATGATCTTTCCAACGCCGGCGACGTCACTGCGTGAGGATATCGAAGGTGAGCCGTTCATCGTGCCGCTCGCTGTTCCCTATACCGCGGGTCCGTCTGCGCTGGCAACGGAGCTGTTGCTCGTGAGCCGCGAGCCGAATCGCTGGCCCGTCTGGTTAGGCGCTGTGCTGCTGGCGTGGCTCGCAACGGCCGCGATTCTCTATTTCGCGACTGGATTGAGTCGCTATCTGGGTGATCGCGGCCTCATCGCTATCGAAAGGCTGATGGGGATGCTGCTCATAACAGTCGCCGTGCAGATGCTGATGGATGGGCTGGGCCAGGCGCTGCCTCGCTAACGGATCATCCGTTGTGGCCTCGTGCGCCTGGCGGGTCGTTCGAGGCATCGACAGCGATATCAGTCAAGAACGGCAAAGACAGTTGCCGCGCTTAGTCAATCGTTAGGGCGTCACCCTCTCCAATCTGATGTACGACGAAAGGGCATAGTACACTCGCGGCGTCGACGTCTGCGCAGCGGCGTAGCCCGAGAGCAATCCGTCGTGAGAGCGCAGCCAGAACAGCGTCCGGTGCGCGTACCGCGCAATGTCGGGTGCTTTGAGCTGTACAGAGCCGAGCCCAGTGAAAATGCCCTGTTGAAACGTGACGTCAGCGAGTGCGACCGGCGCGGCACCATTCCAGCTGACGCGCGAGCCGTCCCTCGCGATCGTCAGCGTCACGGGAACGCTGTCGGCGTACGTGCGCACATAACCGCGCCAGTCACCGAAGACGCGCGCTATTCCGGCGGAATCCACGGCCGGCGTCGGCGGCGGCGGAGCGGCGCGCCGCTTTTGTAAAGCCGTGGCGACCCTCGGCAGCATCGTCGCGGAAAGCTCGCTCAAGACCGCGCCAGTTGCCCTTCCAACACTCTTGTTCAGCAGCACAACGACGACAACCTGATCCTCGGGAAAGAGCGCGAGATACGTGGAGACGCCCGGCATGCCGCCGCTGTGAGTCACACGCCGAACGCCGCCTAACGAGGAATCGATGCTCCAGCCCAATCCCCACGCCGTTCCCGGCGTACCGGCGGGCGCCTGATCGCGCCGCATCTCGTCCAGCGTTTCTTTCGGGAGGATCTGCCGCTGACGCGGAACGCGCGCGTTGAGGTGGAACATGCCGAAGCGCACGAGGTCATGCGCGCTGGAGTAGACCTCCGAACCGCCAGGGTGATCGAACGTGTAGTACGGTATCGGTTTGTTCTCGTTGTCGTAGCGCTGCGCGACTCGGGTTGCCGCGCCGGCTGAAATGCCGACACTCGTACTCGTTAGGCCGAGCGGTGCGAATACTTCCTGTCGCATGAAGTCGGGGTAGCTCATCCCTGACTTGCGCGCGATGACGTAGTCCAAGAGGCCGTAGCCGAGGTTCGAGTACTGAAAAGCATCGCCGGGTGGGTATACGGCAACTGCATAGCGAGCGATCGTGGAGTCCATCGGCGGCCGCGGGTCGCGGACGTCCTCGTAGAAGAACTGATAGTGCAACGGTAATCCGGCTCGGTGCGTGAGGATGCGCTGGAGCGTGACGCCATCGGCGCTGCCTTCCCGCGCGCTCACTTTGACGCCGCCGAGGTAGTGGTTCACCGGGGCGCGGAGCCTAACGAGCTCCTTTTGCACGAGAATCATGATGCCGGTGGCTGTGAACGGCTTCGAGATCGACGCCAGTGAGTAGGGCGTCGCGGGCGTCGCAGGGATCTGTTTCTCGAGGTCCGCATAGCCGCGCGCCGCTTCCCAGATGATTTTGTCGCCCTTAGCCACCGCGACGGCGATGGACGGGATCTTATCCGCCAGCATGACCGAATCGATGACGGCCCGCGCACGAGTGAAGTCGTAGGGGCTCGCATGCTGAGCGGCGAGCGGTGTCGCCCAGATGGAAAGAGCGGCGAGGAGCTTTGTCTGCGCGGTCATTCTTGTCCTCAGTGGCATCGACGGCGGCATCGGTTAGAGACTGCATGTGTGTGAGAAGTGCCTAACGCCTCCGCAATCGTAACGGGCTAACGGCGTCACGAGGTTTGGCATCGCGCCCTGCAAGGTAGTAAACCGGTGACGCGCGCGCGATACGCACTTCTAACGTTGTTGCTCTGCTGCCCGCATGCCGCGGCGGATGCCACGGCACGATCGGCGCGGCGCGACGAGAGTGCAGCGCCTTACGGCACTTCACCTTGCAGAATCCTAACGAGCTTACTCGAGTCGATGTTCCCACCGGAGACTATGCAGACGGTCTTGCCTTCGCCAGCGAGACCCGCGTGCGCCGCTGCGAGCGCC
>DASYRX010000014.1:0-33638 GCA_036003845.1 Gemmatimonadaceae bacterium
TTCGGCTCGCGCACCGCTCAGCGCGTCCCGCAACGTTACGTTAGGCATGCGATCACGCTGATCGGCTTTGCCAGCGGCATCTGGCTCTTCTTCCGCGACTGACGTGCACGACGACGATCTGCTCTTCGAGCGGCGCGGCGCTGTCGCACTCATCACCTTCAACCGCCCAGCGGTGCTCAACGCGCTGCGCGGCGAAACGGTCGTCGCCTTGCACGAGGTGCTGCACGCGGTTGAACAGGACATCGGCCTTCGCGCCGTCGTGCTCACCGGTAACGGGCGCGCTTTCAGCACTGGGCGCGACCTCAAGGAAGAGGACGCCCTGACCGCGACGCCGATCGTGCGAGACGCTGTCCTCGCCACGATCGAACAGTATCAGGAGCTCACGCGGCGCCTAACGCGCATGAACAAAGTCGTGATCAGCGCGCTCAACGGCGTCGCGGTCGGCATCGGCGCGGAGCTGGCGACGGCGTCGGATATCCGGCTCGCCTCGCCCGAGGCACGCATCGCCTTTCCCGAAGTGCGCCGTGCGCTCTTTCTCACGAACGGTGTGCTCTATCGCCTGCCGCGCATCGTCGGCCTCGGTCGCGCTGCGGACTGGATCCTGAGCGGCAGAATGGTCGAAGCTGACGAGCTGCTCGCATCCGGTTTCGTGTCGCGAATTGTCCACGCTGATTCGCTCATGACGAGCGCCATGGAAACGGCCGCGACGATCGCCGCGAATGCACCCGGTTCGCTGCGGCTCGCGAAAGAACTACTCGGCCGCGCCTACGAAGTGGATCTCGAGATGATGCTCGAGCTCGAGCGCGAAGCGCTCGCGGACCGCATCGAGACCGATGACTTCCGCGAAGGGATGAAGGCGTTCGCGGAGAAACGAGAGCCGAACTACAGAGGATAGGGGATAGGAAGTCGGCAGTTGTATCCGTCTATCCTCTTATCCCTATCCTCTATCCCCTAGTTGTTGCTCGTTAGGCCCCCGCCGACGTCGGCAGCCCGGCCTTTGCCGCCTTCAGCATCAGATCCGCGAACAAATCCACCTCGTCACGCATCGTGTACACACTGGGCGTCACGCGCAGTCCGTGGAACTCGGGATGCACGATCGCCACGGTGAAGACCTTGTGCTTGTTCCACAGATACTGCTGCAGCTTTGGCGTATCGATCCCGTCGATGTTCACCATCGCGATGCCGCACGAGTGCTTGTCGTCGAGCGGCGTGAGCACGTGGATGCGATCACTCTCGGTAGTCACGCGCTTGGCCCAACGATCGCGCAGATAGCGCAGACGCGCCGCTTTACGCTCTAGGCCCATTTGCTGATTGAAGGCGGCGGCCAGTGTTATCGCGTTGTGATTCGCCGCCGGATGCGTTCCGATCTCCTCGTACTTCCGGATGTTGCTGTCCATCTCCGGCGGTGCGGCCATCATGGGCCAGAGCCCTTTGATCTTGTCGCGCCTAACGTAGAGGAAGCCCGTGCCGATGGGCGCGTGCAGCCATTTGTGCAGGCTCGTTCCGTAGTAGTCGACGTCCAGCTCGTCGCGCGTGAACGGGAAGTGCGCGAACGCATGAGCCCCGTCGACGAACGTCGTGATCCCTTTTTCGCGCGCCATGCGCACGATGTCACGAACCGGAAGGATCTGACCGGTGAGATTCGTTATGTGCGTGATCTCGATGACCTTCGTGCGCGGCGTGATCGCATTGCGGAACAGATCGACGAGGTACGCGTCGCTCGGCGGCGGCACTTTGAACGACAGTTTTTTCACCACGATGCCATCGCGGCGCGCGCGCTGCTCCCACGTCGTGATCATGCGCCCGTAGTTCTGATTCGTGATGATGACCTCGTCGCCGGCCTTGAGGTCGAGGCCGAGGATCATGATCTCGTTCGCTTCGGACGCATTGCGCGTGATCGCCATCTCTTCGGGATCGCAGCCGAACATGTCGGCCAGGCGCCGTCGCGCGACTTCGATGCGCGGCTCGAGCACGTTCCACATGTGATCGACAGGGATCATGTTCGAGAAGCGCAGATCCCTGATCATCGCCTCGAGCACGTGCGTAGGCGCGGGACTGACGCCGCCGTTGTTCAGGTTGACCACGGAGTGATCGTCATCGAAGGCGCGCTGGATTTGTGCCCAGTACTCCTCGTCGTCAGCTAGGGCCGTACTCGGCGCCGAAGCCGCGTAGCCATTGGCTTCAAAGAGGCGGCGAAATGCATCGGGGCGCAGCATGGGCGCGGCGATCGCATAACGAGAGAGTGACGAAACGAAACCGCGGCGACCGAGCATCGGAATCCCCAATGTTAGGGAGTGGACCTCAGACCTCAGACCTCAGCCCTCAGACCTCAAGGTAAGCTGTCACATCCGCCCCGATTGCGGCAGATCGAGTGTGAAATAGAAGCGGGTTCCGCGCTCTAACTCTGTTTCGATACCCAGCTCACCGCCCATCGCACGCACCAGTAGCTGGCAGATCGAAAGGCCCAACCCGGCGCTCGAGAAGGCGTAGTCACCCGGTGCCTGGCGCTGCCGGAAGGCTTCGAAGAGGTTGTCGAGCACATGCGGGGGAATGCCGCGCCCTGTGTCCTGCACCGAGAACTCGATGCGTGAGCGATCCAGCTCGCGGCAGATCACGGCAACCGAACCCGTGCTCGTGAATTTGATGGCGTTCGTCGTGAGGTTGAGCAGGACGCGATTGAGCGCCGACGCATGACCCACTCTCAGGTCCGCCTGGGGCCCGGAAGCCGTCATCGTTAGGCGCTTCTCCTCGGCCATGGGGCGCAGGATATCCAGCACCGACTGCAACACGTCCGCAACCGAGAACGGGAGCGGCTGCTGCTCGACGAGAGTCGTTCCGCCGCGCGCCAGCTCGATCACGTCGCTGGCGATCGAGCTGAGCCCGAACGCCGCGCTGTAAATCAGGCCTAGCTGCCGTACCTGTACCGTGGAAAGCTCGCCGCCGGCGCCCGAGCGTAGCCGCTCGGCCAGGATGAGGATGGAGCCGAGCGGCGAGCGCATGTCGTGCGCCATTTCGACGATGAGCTGCTGTGCCTCACCGCCCGTTAGGCGCGCCGCGAAACGCTGAGCGGCGTGTTCGTCCAGCGCGCTTTGCAACCGCTCGAATCCACGAATGAGCTGAACGAGCGCTTTGGGATCGGTCGTCCCTTCCGCACGTGTCAGCACCGCGCCACGGAGCGACTCGAGCACTCGGCGGGCCGGTACGAACGGGAGCAGGCCGTCAAGCGCGGCCGGACCGAAGGTCTCGGCATCTGCAAGCACCGCCCTGGCCAGATGCAACGCGGTGCGCTCGACGTCGTCCGGCGTTAGGCGAGTGTGGTCTCCGTACGTCCAGCGCGCGGCAACGTCGGCCACCGCCGCTTCCAGCAGCGCCCAGATCGACTGGGTCGACTGCCCTTCCCGGTCTCCTGACTTCGGCGCCGTGGTGTCAGCGAGTGATTCAGGCGCGTCGGCGGGCTCGGACGTTGTTGCCGTCGTTCGCCCTCGCGTCGCACCCTTGCGCGGCGGTCGGGCGGCTCGACTCATTCGTCAGTGATGCCCGACAAATCGTCGCGACGGAACCCGTGCTTCTCCATGAGACGATAGAGCGTCGTGCGATCGATGTTCGCCAGACGCGCCGCCTTCGACATGTTCGAACCCGCTCGCCCGATGAGCTGCGTGAGATACTCCTTCTCGAAATGCGCGATGAGACGGTCTTTTGCTTCGTGAAAGGTTGACGTCATCACGGCCGCTGGGAAGCTCTCCCCTGTGACAGGCTCCGGCGCTGCCCCCGTTCCGGCGTCATCATACATCGGCACGTCGTCAGGCTGAATGAGACTGCCTGATTCCGTGAGGACAGTGAGCTGCTCGATCACGTTCTGCAGCTCGCGCACATTCCCACGCCAGTGCCGAGTCTTGAGGAAATCGATCGTCGCTTCCGAGATACGAGGCGGCGGCTCGCTGTGTCCGCGATGCCGTTCCCAGTAGTGCGAAAGGAAGTGGTTCGCGAGAATCGGTATGTCTTCCTGGCGGCGGCGCAGCGGCGGCAGGTGGATCGGCACGACGCGGAGCCTATACAGCAAGTCTTCGCGGAGTGATCCCTTGGCTACGCACTCTTGCGGCACTTTGTTCGTCGCCGAGATGAAGCGCACGTCGACGACGGCGTCCTGCGACTCGCTGCCGACGCGCCTAACGACGCCATCCTGAATCACGCGCAACAGCTTGGCCTGAATGGGCAGCGACATCTCTGTCAGCTCGTCCAGGAACAGAGTCCCGCCGTTCGCGATCTCGAGGAGGCCAGGCTTCTCGCGATCAGCTCCGGTGAACGCGCCTTTGCGATGTCCGAATAGCTCGCTTTCCAGCAACCCTTCAGGCAGCGCAGCGCAGTTGATGGGAACCAGCGGACGGCTCGCCCGACGCGAATGCTGATGGATGAACTGGGCGATGACCTCTTTCCCCGTTCCGCTCTCACCCATGATCATGACGGACGCGTCGGTGCTCGCCACTTTGCGGGCGAGATCGACCGCCTTACGAAACGCGCCGGAGATGCCTAACAGCGTGAGCTTGTCGCTGTTACCGGTTTGTTTCTGCAGCTGCACGCGCAGGTCGCGCGTCTCGCGCGAAACCATCACGGCGTGCGCCGCGCGCCCAACAAGGACCTGCAGGTGCGTCGCTGAGAACGGCTTCGGGAGATAATCCCACGCGCCAGTGCGCAGTGCTTCGATGCTCGTCGTGACGCTCGGATTGCCGGTCATAACGACGACGATTGTTTCTTTGTTCGATTCGAGCGTTGCCTTGAGGATGTCCATCCCCGAGACAGGCGTCATGTATAGATCGACGAGGACGATGTCGAAGCGGCGCCGCTTAACGAGATCGATCGCCTCATCGCCGCGGCCAAGTGTGGTCACGTTGTAGCCGTCCATCTGCAGCACGCTCGCGCATCCTTCGCGGAGTGTGCGATCGTCATCGACGATCAGCAGGTTGAGGCTCCCTTTGACCTCACTTGGAATAGAGAGCGGATCGCGCGGCTCTCTGTTCGTTGGGTCGAGTGCCTCGTTGTCGACGGCAGTTCCGCTCGTCATCTATGCAGGTCTCCTGGCAGCAGGTTCAGGACCGCTGCAAGCATCGTAGCCGCGCCTGGCTTTGTCAGACACGCGACCCGACGCTTTGCCCGGGCGGCGACCCAACAATTTCCGGCGCGCGAGGTCCGAATCGGAGCTTGCCGCGCAGTTTTTTGCGGTGCTAAAGCTACACCGTCGCTGGACGACAACACCGCGATGTGCGTCACGCACAACAGCCGCTGTGGTCGGCAGCGACGCCGAAAGGCTAATCACGGTGGTGCCTAGCCCGGGCCAACGCGTCGGCTAAACCCTGGTTAGGTACTTCTTGACCGGCCCGCACGTAGAGCTCTGTGACGAGCAGTGTGGGCCAAGAATTGCTATCCCATGGACAACTTCTCCGCTTTATGTCGTCAGCGTTTTGAGGCACTATTTTCGTCCTCTCAGCGTATCATTCAGCCTCTGTCCTCCGTGTCTAAGTCATGCCAGTTGATCTAGTTCAATCGTCAGGGGGCGGCGTCCAGCCTTACGGCAACGGCGCAGCCGTCTCAGCCTGGCAGCAGCCCCCAGTTCCAGCTGCACCGGCCGAGTCCTCGATGCTTGGCAATGCGTTGCACCGCACGATCGCGGCGCTCAAGCGATACAAGTGGCTAATTCTCGCGACCACCGTCTTCGGCAGCGCCGTCGGTTTCGTGATGTCCAAGATGATCGCGCCGAAGTATCAGGTGAACGCGAGCGTCTGGATCCGCGAACAGAACCTGGGTGGGCCGATTCAGCCACCGGGCATGGTATCCACGAACCTCAGCTGGGCCGACCTGGTCATGAGCCAGGCCGTTCTCGACTCGGTCGTCGTTAGGCTCGCTCTATTTGCAATGCCGCAAACGGTGCGCGACACCGTCGTAATGCGATCGATGCAGCCAACGGATACCCTCACCCCTGGCGCGTACCAGCTCGCCGTGAAAAACGGCAAATACGTGCTGACGCGCACGCAGGGGCCGCGCGGTGAAGACGTGAATGCTGTCGTCGAGCAAGGTGTGGTCGGCGATTCTGTCGGTCGCGCAATCGGTATCTCGTGGCTTCCAGACTGGAGTCTCGTTCCACGCGATCGCGATCTGCGCTTCAACGTCGTCGTTCCGCGTGAAGCGTCCGGTCGCATCTTGCGGCAGTTGCAGGTCATCCTGCCGCCGCAGAGCAACTTCATGCGCATGAATCTCTCGGGCCCCGAGCCTGTGCTGCTCGCGAGCACGATGAACACGATCCTCGATGTTTTCCTCGAGACTGCGAAGCGGCTCAAGCGCACGGACCTCACTGAGACGTATGAGTCACTCGAGGCACAGCGCCAAAAAGCCGCCGCCGACATGGCGTCGACCGCAAAGCAGCTCGAGGGTTATCGCATCAGGACTATTACGCTTCCGTCCGACCAGGTACCTGTCGCGCCCGGCATCACGATCGCGCAGAACCCTGTCTTCAATTCGTACTTCAACGACCGCACGAGCCTCAGCAACATCAAGCAGGATCGCGAGCTGCTGGAAGAAGTGCTTAACGAGAGGAAGGCCGGCGGTACGGGCTGGATCGAGAAGTTGCGCCTTCTCGTGCCGAGCCTGCAACTAAGCAATCCCAATCTGAATTTGGCGATCGGCGAGCTCGACGTCGCGCGCAATAAGCTGCGCGTCGAGATGCAGACGAAGACCGACTCCAACCCGGTTGTTATTGATCTTCGCAAAAAGATTCGCCAGCTCGAGATGCAGGATGTTCCGCAGCTCACACAGGTCTCGCTCAATCAGATGCGTTCGCGCGAACGCGATCTCGGCAATCGAGTGCGTCTCGCCGGCAAGGAACTCGAGGCGATTCCCTCGCGCTCCATCGAAGAAGATCGGCTCAACCGCAATTACCAGGTCGCGGTGTCGGTCTACAACGAGCTGCATAACCGAACCATCAACGCGAAGCTCGCCGAATCGAGCGTGCAGCCGGACGTGTCCGTGCTCGAGCGTGCAGTGCCGCCAGGCAGGCCTTCGACTGATACTGCCTCCGCGATTTTCCTGATGGCGATCGCAGGCTCGCTCGCTGCAGGCATTCTGCTCGCGCTCATGCTCGACCGTATCGACAAGCGCTTCCGTTATCCGGAACAGGCCGTGGGCGAGCTTGGCCTCGATATTCTGGGCGCCATCCCCTCCTTCAAGAACCCCAAGAACTCAGCGGCTCGACTGGAGGAGTGGTCCCAGCTGATGGAAGCGTTCCGCTCGTTAGGCCTGAGCGTACGCAGCGCTTTCCCACAGAACGAGCCGATCGCATTTACCATCTCGAGTCCTGGGCCCGGTGACGGCAAGTCGTTCATCGCGCTCAACCTCTCGATGGTCATGGCCGAAGCTGGCTTCCGCACTGTGCTTATCGACGGTGACATCCGGCGCGGGCGGCTGCACGAAACGAAGCCGCTCATCGACTGCAGCCAGAGCCCTGGGCTGGTCGAGCATCTCGCCGCTGAGGCGACGCTCGCCGAAGTGATTCGCGAGACGACGCACGCGAATCTTTGCGTCATTCCCTGCGGCGCTCGTCGACGTCAGGGACCGGAGCTACTCGCTTCGGAAGCGATGCAGCGTCTCATCGCCGAGCTGCGTTCGCAGTTCGATGCCATCATCGTCGATTCGGCGCCGCTCGCGGCCGGTATCGACCCGTACGCGTTAGGCGCGGCCTCCGGAGCGATGCTCGTCGTTCTCCGCGCCGGTGAGACGGACACCAAGCTGGCGCAGGCCAAGCTGGGTACCATCGATCGCTTGCCAGTGCGCCTCATTGGCAGCGTCCTCAACGACGTCGGCACCGACGCGACGTACCGCTACTACTCGTACCTCGGCTACGAATACGCGCCCATGGACGATGCGGAGTCGCCGGGACTCATCGGGTCGGCTAAGGAGTAAAGAAGGCTGAGGCAGCTGTCAGACGTCAGCTCACGGCTGACAGCCGACAGCTGCTGACAGCTTCTCGAACCGCTCGTTAGGCGATACCGTTACTTAACCGTTCTAACCGCTACGTCGTCGAACGCAGCGACGGTCAGTTCCTTCCCTTCCGCTGGTCGAGCGTGACGTAATGCCGTTGCGGCTCGCAGCATCAACTCGACGGCATCCACAGTCGAGTCGGCGAAATCAGACACCGCGCTGTAACCCGCGCGGACTCTGAGCTGACGAAACTCGCCGGCAAACATCAGCGGGCGCGCGTCGATCGATTCCTGTATGCGCTCCACGATACGCAACGCGCCGGCCATGTCACTTGCCGGCGCGATAATGGCGAACTCGAGATGACCAAGGTGTCCAACAGCATCAGACGTTCTAGTCGATTCGCGACAGACTTCGCCGAGATACGACACGATGCGCGATACGTCCTCAGGATTGGAGAGCGCCGATTCAGGAACGTCGCCAGCCGGCGATACGACGACGCATGCGAGCGCCGAATGCCGCCGCGCCGCGTCGGCGCCGATCTCCTTCGCGCGTCTCGCGAGGCCGCGAACGTTGTAGAGGCCCGTCGCTGGATCGATGACTGCGGAAGAGCGCACATGATCGATTTCGCGCTTGCTCTGGACGTACGCGCCCATCTTGAGGAGTAACGCTTCGCTGTCGATCGGCTCGCCTAACAATTCCCATGCGCCAGCTCGAAGGGCTTCGAGGCGCAGCGCGCGCGATGCCGGACCGGCCGTCGTCATGACAATTGGCGTGCTCTGCGACAAACCGACTTCCGAACGCAGTAGCTGAACGACTTCTATGCCGCTGATGTCCGGCATCCCGACGTCGAGGATCACAGCGTCAGGCTGTGTGCGTCGCGCAACGTCCACGGCTTGTCGTCCCGTGTAAGCCCGAACGACCGCAAAGCCTGCCTGGCCCAGCACGCTCTCAAGCGTCCGCGCCGACCATTCCTGATCGTTCGCGACAAGCACGAGCGGCGGTGGTGGCGTCGGGTGCGCCGAAGCCAGCGAATTGTCGATTGCCTTGCGCATGTTTCGTGGTGGTCCGGGCCCCCTCAGCCCATGGCACCGGGTAGGCCGAGGGACGCACAAGTCATGCTGGCGCCTTGGCCTAGCCTAGTTGGCCCCCGCCAAGAGCCAGCGTTAGGCCAAGAAATGTGATTCTGATCACGTGTTCGCATGTCGGTTCGTATTGACGCTCAACCAACCGTCCCGTGACTGTCGCGCTTTTCAATCCTGTAACACGTTGTGGCGCGGAGGCCTGTAGCTCGCTGATGCTCGGCCCGAGCAGCGTGCATGCGTGTATCCTTGAGCCGGTGACGCGAGACTGACGCGGCGAGTCTCACGAGCACGTTACCTCAGTAGCCACGTGCGCGGCTGCCATTTGGATGTGGGCCGAGTGCAACAGCGAGAGGTGTAATGTGGTGCACGAATTGCGCTTGCGTGATATCAAACACTGACCTAAAGATTTGCTTTTTCACACCTTCCGTGACATCCGACGCGCCTTCTCAGGGCTGGCAGCGACGGGCACGAAACTCTCAGAGCATTTGACGTCTATGCCCGCAACACACTTGGCACGCCGCGCCGCGGCCCTGCTATTGGCCACCGTGGCGCTGTTCGCCACAGCCAAGGCGCAGTCCGTCCTCGGAGAGATGAGGCGCCAGCAGACGCGTGCGGAGCTGGAGTCGGCTCTCGCGAGCTACGAGAAGCTGGCGGTCAGCACGAGCGACAGTAAGGTCAAAGAGCAGGCGATGACTGACGCGGCGGCCATTCGCGAACGCCTTCGCACCGGTGACTTCTATCCTGGGGACCGGATCGTCGTCCGCGTTCTCAACGACACCTCGGTGAGCGATACGTTCACCGTAAAGCAGGGACGCGTGATCGACTTCGGGGCGATTCCCGAGTTGTCGCTCGCTGGCGTCCTCGACTCCGAGTTGCTCGATCGCGTCAAAACGCACATCGCGAAATACATCCGCGATCCGGACGTGACGGTGATACCACTCGTTAGGCTTCAATTCACTGGTGGTATAGCACAGCCTGGCTGGTATCAATTCAGAACTGATCAGACGCTGACGGATGCGATCATGTCCGTCGGTGGCCCAGCGCAGAATTCCGAAATACACAAGACGGATATCCTGCGTGGAGGAAAGGTTATCGTCGATCGAGGATCGACGGCACGCGCATTGCGCTCAGGGAAAACGATAGGCGACCTAGGGCTGCGTGATGGCGACGAACTTCGCGTGGCTGAACGGTTCACCACTCAACCCAGCCGTTTGTGGACGCTGCTCCCGATCATTACGAGTCTGTTGTTCACCCTTCGGTACATCGCGCGCAGATAGCTAAATGCCGCACATAGAGACATGTCAGGAATCAGCTTGACGCCGACTGACGAGAGAGCGCTTACGCCTCCGCTGAACGGATCGCTCATCCAATCACGGCGAGCCCGGCGGTCCGCCGCTGAAGCGTCGATCGCGTATGAACGGGCGCTCGCGCCCGAATTGTCAAAGGAAGAAACGCTGATCGACGGTGTCGTACCGCGTTCGCGCAGCGACAGCTTCAATCGCGGGCTCAACGTCGTCCTGGCGGCGACCGGGCTGTTGGTCACACTGCCGCTCTTGTTCCTTATCGGCGTGTTTATCAAGCTCACGTCGCGCGGGCCAATTCTGTACGCACAGACCCGCGTCGGGCTCGACAGGCGCTGGCGCCGGACGCTCGCGATGCACGATCGCCGAGTTCGCGACCTCGGCGGCGCCGTTTTCACGATCTACAAGTTCCGCACGATGCGCGTGGACGCCGAAGCAAAGTCCGGTGCCGTGTGGGCCAAGGAAAACGATCCCCGCGTCACGCCGTTAGGCAAATACTTGCGCATCCTGCGTCTCGACGAGCTGCCGCAGCTGTGGAATATCCTGCGCGGCGACATGAACATCGTCGGTCCGCGGCCGGAGCGCCCGAGCATCGTCGCTCGCCTGCAGCGCGACATCACGCATTACGGCTCGCGCCATCGCGTGCGTCCCGGCCTCACCGGGCTCGCACAGATCAACCAGCAGTACGATGCGTGTCTCGACGACGTGCGCACGAAGGTGAGCTACGACCTGGATTACCTTCGGACGCAGAGCCTACTGCTCGACATGCAGATCATGCTGCGTACCGTCCCGGCCGTACTCCTCAAATACCGCGGCTGGTAGCGAACTGGCTCGTACCGTTTCCAACGTCGACGCCAGCGGGTCCGCGTTAGCCTCGGCGAGTTGGAACGGTACTCGTTAGGTAGCAACCATCGTCAAGCGTTGAACGGCGTCGTGGCCCTGGAGGGTCACGCGCCGTCCTTCGTTTGCAGACACGTAGCTCGCGGCGACGACGCGCACGGCGTCACGCCCGTCCTCACCGGACGCCGGGACGGCGCTGCCGCTGCGCAGCGCGGCCAGCGTCCGCTCCAGGAGGAGCCGCGTGGCCACCATAGGCGCGTCCTTGGGGTTGCGGCCGATGACGCGGCGCTGAGGGCCGTTCTCGCGCCAGGCGAGGCCGCTGGCGCCCATTTCGAGGCGTACATGCGGCTTTGTGCTGCGCAGCAGACCCACGCTGACCCGGGCGCGACCGCCGTACGAAACGCGATAGGACGCGGACCGCGTGTCGGCGCGTACTTCGAAATACTGCGTCTCGCCGGGACAGAGCCGGTGCTGAACAACCTGAGCCATAGCCCCTGACCCGAATTCGAGGGTCACGAGCGCCAGGGCGTCAGTATCGTCGTCACGAACACCGCATGTCGACATCGTGGCGCTGACTGCGTTGGGCACCTCGTTATGCAGCGCCATGACGTAGTCCACGAGGTGGATCCCCGCCTCGTACAGCACGCCTTTCATGAGCTGCCCGCGCCAACCAGGCTCCGCCCAGGGCGGCAGGTTCATGAGCTGCCAGGCCTGTGTGAAAACGAGGCCGCTTCCATCGGCGCGGATCGCGTCGCGCGCCGCGCGGAACGCCGGCATCTCGCGAAACTCGTGGTTCATGGCGATGCGACGCCCAGCGGCCGTCGCGGCGGCGAGGAGTCTGTCAGCCTCGTCTACTGATGGCGCGATTGGCTTCTCGCAGATGAGATGCGCGCCCTGCTGCATGACGGCGGTCCCGATCGCGACGTGTGTCTCGGGAGGGGTACAGACGATGACGACGTCGGGGGATGCCTTGCGCATCATCTCGCCGACGTCCTCGAATGTCGTTAGGCCCCATTGCGTCGCTGCGCTCGCGCGCCGCTCGGCGTTGGAATCGACAGCGCCAACGACCGTGGTTCCTGAGATCCTCTTTAGAGCCGGCAGGTGCAGCGATTGGGCGGCGTTACCGAGACCGACGACGCCGATACGCCACGACGACGTAGACATGCTCTGCAGCTACTCGGCAGGCGTCAGGCGGTTGTACACCTCGCCGATCAAGCGGCCTAACGCGTAGCCGATCACGAAGGCGTACACGAAGCCGATCAGACTGCCGACGAACGTGACGCGATAGCCGGGGAAGAAGGCTGCCAGCAACTGCAGGTGTTGCCCCGGATTCGGGCCGCTCTTCACGACGAGCCAATTCGTTGCCAGAAAGAGGCCGCCTCCAAAGAGCAGCCCGCAGGCGATGCCCCACGCCCGCGCGTTGAGCCGCAATAAGGCGCGGCGCACGTTGACCTCGCGACCGGTGAGTCCGTTAGTCATTGGATCGCGTCGCTAAATGTGATCGAGAAAATCGCGCGTTTCGGTCAGTTCCGCACGGGTGCGGATCGCAAAGGCCGTGATCGCGAGCGCCGCATTGCGGCAGAACGCGAAAAACCATCCCGCGACGAAGGCGACAACGAAGCCCCAGCCGGCGCCGATAAGAACCCCCGGCCAGGAGACCGTGTATCCGTAGAGATACTGGCCGAGCAAGCCTAACGGGAACACCTGCGCTCGATCTGTCACCAGCACTGCCACAGTCACGAGAACCATCAGGACGGCACCGGCAGATCCAAGGGCGGTCCCGAATGCGCGTTTATTGAGCGGCGCGAAGGCGAGCTCCAGCGCCTGATCGAGGCTGACTTCCTCGGGGTCCCGGCGCTCTGCGCGCGGGACTTTAGCTCGCTCAGGGACCGTCATGATCACCTCTATCATGATTAGTCATCCACGTATTCGACCCACGTGCTGCGGCGGTGCCGCTTTGGAACGGGCGGCCAGCGCTGAACGCCGACCTCGGCGTATGCCGCGGTCGTGGGGTCGGGGACGGGCGCGCCCACAGTCTGCTGCAGGAGCAATCCCAAGAGGAAGGAGACGCCATTCAGCGCGTAATACATCAAGTGCAGCGGTACAATGGCTATCGCGAAAAGGACGCCGCGCAAGCCCGCCATGTAGCGCCACAGCGGCCAGTTGAGCACGATGACCGGGACCAAAAGAACCAGCGCGACGCCGGCGAATGTCAGCGAGGTGCGGAAGGCAGCTACCACCAGCAGTGCCGCCGACAGCCACACGAGCGCAGTGTGAAGGCGTTCAGTCCACCGCAGGTTCAGCGTTTTGGATGAGAGCGCGGCGCCACGCTGTGCTAAGAGTCGCGCCCACGGAATCCCTCGGTCGCGAAGATCCGTGCGGATGACATTGGCGAGCGACCATTTCTTGAGGTGCGTGACTTGGATCTCGGGGACGAGCAGGATCTTCTTGCCTAACGAGCGGATGCGGGCACCCAGCTCGATGTCTTCGATCTGCGGCCTTGCGTAGTGCCACTCGTCGTACATCCCCGCCTCTTCGAAGACGTCGCGCCGGATGGCACCAGCGCCCGCCCAGAACGTGTCCACCTCGCCGGCGCCACGCGTGTGCGTGTAGTGGTGAATCAGGTTGCGATACTGCGAGACGATGCCGGTCGCGCGTGGCGTCGTATCGTAAGCGCCAAAGACAGCTCCGGCGTCAGGATGCTCCGATAGCGTAGCGAGCAGCTTGCGCAGCGTGTCGCGATGGACGACGACGTCCGCGTCGAAGAACGCGACGACAGCCGCACGCGCCACCTCGAAGCCACGATTGCGGGCGTATGCTGGCCCGTGTGGCCGGCCGGGGAGTCGCACCACCGAATCTGCGTAGCGCCCTGCGATGGCAGCCGTGTCGTCCAGCGATCCGTCGTCGACAACGATAAGCTCCCATGTGTCGCGCGGCAGATCGCTATCAAGCAGAGCGCCTAACGTCTCATTGAGGAATCGTGCGGCCCCGAGTGCCGGGACGACGACTGAGCAGACCGGCATCGATGACTTCATACGCGTTCCGCCGCCGACGCTACGAAGCGGCGCACGCGACGCGCCTGCGCCCGGAACCAGATTCGACGCTGAAACGCTGAAGTCCCCCATTGCTCGAGCTGGCCTGGAGCACGGAAGTAGTAAGCGTCGAGCCGCGGCAGGAGCACGGGGTCCTCGCTGTGGTCGAGCGCGCGCAGCTCGGTTGTGCACGCGCGCAGATATGTGCGGCGCACTGAGCTCACGACGCGGTGATCCAGATCGCCATATGGATACGCGAACGCCGTCGGGCGACTCCCGAGCTCGCGCTCGAGGCGATCAGCCGGCTCGTCGACCTCGTCGGACAGTATTTGATCTGAGAGTGACGTCAGTTGCGGATGGCTGCGCGTATGCGCACCGATTTCGATGCCATCTCGCGCCACGCGTTTTATCGCATCCCATGTCATAAGCGGGAGAACTGGAATCATCCCACCACTCGCGAGTGTGGATGTCGCGTTCCCCCACGCGTTTGTCTTGCCGACGTGCTCGGTCACGACGAACACGGTCGCCGGCAAGCCAAGATCCGCCATGATTGGAGCTGCGTGCTCCTCGAAGTTCGCAAAGGCGTCGTCGAATGTGAGCGCGATCGTCTCGTCAGGCGCATCGTCTGTCGCAACGTCTGCGAGCGGCACGACGCGTGGGCGCCCTCGCGCGAGAAACTCCATCTGTTGCCGGAATACACGCGGCTCGACCGAGATCGGAGAACCGCTCTCGTCGATCGAGTGATACATGAAGATGGCGCGCATTCTCTGTGCAACCTAACGCTGAGCAGCGCCGGTGACCGGTTCGATGCGCTCGCGCTGGTCGGCCACGACATCCGCCACGATTTGAGTAAGCGGAGTCATCGGACGGAAACCTGTCACTCGCTCCAGCTTGGAGACGTCCGGCACACGACGCATCATGTCTTCGAAACCGGCTGCGTACGCTTCTGAATATGGAATGTGTACGATTTCCGAGCTGCTCCCCGCGGCATCGCGCACCATTTCAGCGAGCTGCTTTATCGTGACTTCTTCTGTCGAGCCGATGTTGAAGACCTCGTTCACTGCACTCGGCGCCGCGATCAGTCTCAGCAGCGCTTCGACGGCGTCGCGTACGTGTCCAAAGCATCGCGACTGATCGCCGGTGCCGAAGACCCGAATCTGCTCTCCGCGCAGGGCCTGACGTGCGAAATTCGGCACCACCATTCCGTACTGGCCGGTTTGGCGCGGGCCAACCGTGTTGAAGAATCGCACGATGATGACCGGAACCTGCTTCTCTCGCGCGTAAGCGAGCGCGAGCCATTCGTCGAGCGCCTTCGAGCAAGCGTAGGCCCACCGTGAATGCGACGTGGGGCCGAGCTGGAGATCGTGGTCCTCGCGAAACGGAACGCGGGTCGATTTTCCATAGACCTCAGACGTGGACGCGATGACAGTGAGTTTCCTTTTCTTCGCTGTCGCGTTGAGCACCACTTCCGTTGCGCGAACGTTCGTCTCGATGGTGTGGACTGGCCTGTCGACGATGAGCATGACGCCAACCGCTGCGGCGAGGTGCACGGTCGCGTCGGCAGCGTCCACCATTTCGCTCACCAGCGGGGCGTCGAGTGCGCTGCCGATGCGGTGAGTGAAGCCTTTGCGGCCGATCAGGTGCGCGATGTTTTCCATCGCTCCGGTCGACAAGTCGTCGAGGATGGCGACGCGATCGCCGCGATCCAAAAGGCGCTCGGCCAGATGCGATCCGATGAACCCTGCTCCACCAGTAATGAAGACGTTCACGCCACTTCCTCCACGGCACTGTCGGCTGCCACCCGCCCCTGGCCACGCCGCTGTGCCGCACGATGGACGATGTCGAGGTAGCGCGGCACGACCGCGGTCTCGGACCACCGCTCGACGTACGCCTGGTATCCGGCGTCACTCAAACGGTTGCGGAGCCCGGGATCATTCTGAAGACGATGCATTGCGGCAAGAAGCTCGTCAGGCGAGTCAAAGAGCTCTCCCCCCCCGGACTCGGCGACGATTTCCGGGAAGGGGCCAAGCCGGCGCGCTATTACGGGTGTCCCCTGCCGGAAGCTCTCAATCAGCACGATGCCGAACGTTTCGAAGCATACGGACGGTACGAGCAGCGCGATCGCGTGTGCGTAGTAGTGCCGTAACGCATCCGGCGTCACGCGGCCCACGAATTTGACGTTTGGAATGCCCGTCGCGAGGTGGCGCAGATGCGCGCCGTGCTCCCCGTCGCCCGCGATGATGAGGTCGGCCCCTTCATACGAACGCATGAGCGGGATGACCTCGTCGAGTCCCTTGATGCGCTCCAGACGGCCAGCGAACAGAAAGTAGGGCCGCTCGTTAGGCGACGCAGCTGTCACCGTTCGGCTATCAGGCTCGGGATCAGGGAGGAAGTACGGCAACACCTCCGGATCGCACGGCAACCCGAACTCGAGGTGCTTGCGTCGGCTGAATTCGCTCATGGCGATGACGGCGTCCACGTGACGCAGCTGCCTGTCGAGATAGCCGGTCCAGCGCCAGAGCTGCGGCGGACGATTGTAGGAGAGCATGCAGCGCACGCATTCGCGCCCGTCGCAGCGCTCACGCTTGTAGCGCCAGAGCACATGCGTTGGGCACACGAGCCAATGCTCATGCGCCATGTACAGCCGTATCGAATCCGGCGCGAGGCTGAACAACCCGGGACCGCCGATCAGCGAGACGTTATGGAAGTTGACGACGTCGTAGCGTCCGAGCGCGAGAATCTCGCGGATGCGCGAGGCATTGAGCACGGGTCGGCCGAGTTGCTGCGTCAGAAGCGGCGAGAGCATGCCGTAGCCGCTCTTGAGGCGAACCACCTCGACGCCTTCATCGACGTCCTCCAAGGGGACCTTGGGCTCTGGCGTCGAGCGCAGCGCGTTGTATGCGTCGGCGTCGTGCACGACCGTCACGTGATGCCCACGCCTGACGAGTGCGCGCGAGAGGCGCTGAATGCCTATGGCGTCTCCGCCGAAGGCATACGGCGGATAGAAAGTTGTCAGCATGCAGAAGCGCAACGCGCTCATGCTGCGGCTTCCTCGAGTGCGGCGAGCGCGCTGCAGGCCGCCGCGCGCCAACTCAGGCGGGCCGCGCGCTCCCGCGCGCGCATGCCTAACGCACGACGCCGTTCGGGGTCGCGCAGGAGCATCAGCATGGCGGTGTATAGCGTCTCATCGTCACCTGGTCGCACGAAGACGCCGCCGCCCTCGAGTAGCTCGGGGAGCGGGCTTTCCGTCGTCGCGATCACCGGAGCGCCGCATGCCGCGGCTTCCACAGCCGGCAAGCCGAAGCCCTCGCAGGACGATGGCAGCAATGTCGCCAGCGCCCCGCTGTGCAGATTCCGCAACTCCTCGTCAGGCACGTAGCCGAGCCAATGCACGACATGCCCGAGGTTGCGAGTCTGCACCAGCGCCCGGAGCTCGTTGAGCTCCGTGTGGAAGACGTCCTGGGAGACAGGGCCGACGAGCAGCAAGTGCGGCGTCTGATCGCCTAACGTGTCGGCGAGATCTCCAAGCGCGTTGATGATGGCGCGCACGCGCTTATGCGGATTGAAGCCGCCAACGTAAGTGAACCAGGTGGCTCCAGCTGGCAGTTTCGCGCGCGCCGCCGCTGCCGCGATGTCGCTGGGCGCGCTCGGATAGTACGCGTCCGCAGGCGCCTCTACAGCGACACGAATGCGCTCGCGCGGAATACGCAGCACCGACGCGATGTCACGCGCCGAGTATTCTGACACCGTGAGAACGATGCGCGCCTGACGCAGCGCCAGCCCCACCTTGAGCTTCCAGAACAGGCGCGCCCGCGCTGTGGGCAGCGTCAGCTCGGGGAAGCGCTCGGCGATCGCGTCGTGCACAGTCACGACCGCACGCTGACCGAGAGGCAGCGGGAAGTACGTGTAAACGGACGGGGAGAAGAACAGCTCCGGCCGCTCGCGATAGACAGCGCGCGTTAGGCGTAGCATGTCGAAGGGCGAACGATAGCTGTTTGCTGCCGCCGCCGACACCGGCGATACTGCGAGAGGTACTTCGACTCGCCGGAGGTTCGCCGCCGACAATTCGAAGCTATCGAGCGACGGCCGGTCCGCGAAGCAGACGAATTCGTGTTGCGGTGCCTCGCGAACGATCGCACGGAGCAACTCGCGCGCAAATCGCCCGTACCCGCGTGGATTCGCCCAACAAGTCGCGTCGACGCCTATTCGCAAGCACGCCTCACGCACCCACGCTCGCGCGCGTGCTCGACGCGGCCGCGCGACGGGCGGCGGGTGGGTTGGTCGCGTTCCCCGCGATGCCGCCCCCGCTTTGCTCCGCCCCACCGGTCGCCGAGTCCTCGGGCGCGTCGATTCGCTGTTCCTCGTGGTACTCGTAGTCTGTATTCACCGCCCACACATCGTGAGCGGCGCCACGCATGTTGGCAACCGTCATCATCGCCGTCAGCATGGAGTGGTCTTGATTGTTGTACTTGTGCATCCCGTTGCGGCCGACCGTGTGCAAGTTCGGAATGCGATCGATCGACGCTCTAACGACGTTGAGATGGGTGCGATATTCGGCGTCGTACACGGGATATGCCTTAGGCATGCGCACGACTGTCCCGTCCACCACCTTCGCGGGATCGGCAAGCCCGAGCTCACCGAGCTCCTTCGTCGCCATCGCGATGAGATCGTCGTCCGCCTTGGTCCACATGCCATCGCCTTCAAAACAGAAGTACTCCATGCCTAGGCACGTTTTCCCGGCCTCGGGGACCATCGCTCGGCTCCAGTTGTTGAAGTTCTGGATCCGCCCGACCTGTACGCCCGGAGTGTGAATGTAAATCCAGTTATCCGGGAACAGGTGCTCCTGGTCGATGATCAGGGCGACTGTCAGGAAGTCGCGATAGTTGAGCCCTTCGCCGGCCGCACGCACCGGCACCGGCAGCGCAGGCTCAATGGCGCGGACCAGGTGCCGAACGGGCATCGTCGAGATGACGTGCTGCGCCGGGAAGCGCTGCTCCCCGTTAGGCGTTTTCGCATGTACGGCGACGACTTCGCCATCGAGTGTCTCGATGCGCGCGACGTCGTGCTGCAGCAGAACCTTGCCGCCCAACTGGCGGATGCGCTCCGTCGCAGTCTCCCACATCTGACCGGGGCCCAGACGCGGGTACTGGAATTCGTTGATCAGCGTTTTGATCGAATCGCTGCGCTTCTGCAGCGAGGCGGCATTGAGAATCGCTTTCGCGAGCGACAGGCCCTGGATGCGCTGCGCTGCCCACTCCGCCCTGATCTCAGTGCACGGAATGCCCCACACTTTTTCCGTGTACGTCTTGAAAAACGTGCGATAGAGTCGCTTGCCGAAACGGTTGGAAACCCACTGCTCCAGATTCTCTTCGACTGGATAAGGACGCAGGTGCGACCAGAGATAGCTGGTCACCATCAGCAACGCTTTCCAGATGCCGAGTCCTCTGAGCGCGTTGGCTGCCTTCAGCGGATAATCGAAGTACTTGCCCGAGTAGTGGATTCGCGAGAGACGCGGCACGCGAATGAATTCGTTGGCAAGAATCTCGTGCCACAGCTCTTCGACTGGAGTGACCTTAGTAAAAAAGCGGTGCCCGCCGATGTCGAAGCGATAGCCCTTGTACTGCGCCGTGCGCGAAATGCCGCCGACGATATTGTCTGCCTCGAGGACGGTCACACGCACATTCGACTTCGCGAGCAGATAGGCAGCCGTTAGGCCGGCCGGACCGCCGCCGATGATCACGACGTGATCATTCGGCTGCAGCCGAGAGACTTTGCGCTGCGACGTCTCAGTTGTAGCTGATCGCGGATCGGTCACTAATGCCGTTCCAAATCGAGAGACTTGAGATCAGTTGCTTTGTTCGCGAGCACCATTTGGAACGGCACTAACGAACCCTGGACAGGGAATCGCCGGCTCCTCGAGCGTAGCCGACCACCTCACCGGCTGCCCAGGCGCTGACAAACAATCCTAGCAGCGGCAACGACCGCACGAGGTGCCCGATGTGCCGTCGTTTGGAGACGACTCGCGAAACCGTACGCCACAGTAACAGCGGTGGAAGTACAAATGCCGCTGCACTATATGCGAGTCGCACGCCAAACGATTTCCCCTGGACGCGGGCGCCTGCGTAGGACCGGGCGTACAGGAAACGCTGGCTCAGGTATTCGCCGACTGTGAAGTGCTTCTTGTGGCCAACAGCGATCTCCGGGTGGCAGACCAGCGCCACGCCAGCCGTTCGCATGGCGTCGTGCAGGCGATTCTCCCAAGCTCCCTCTGCGATGACTCCGCGGAACTCCTCGAGAAGCTGACGCGGATATACAACGTTGTTTCCAGTGAGCCAAGTGGTCGGCCCGCTCGGCAGCGGGTTCATACAGTGGCTGTATTCGCAGAGGAACGCTGCCCAATCGGTGAGCGTACGCGTTGCTGCGTTCTCCACGCTCCCACCCACAATTCGCCGGCCGCCATTCATCGCGCTCAGCAGCGCGTTGGCCCAACCACGTGGGACGATGACGTGATCTTCGATGACTGCGACGGCGTCCGCCGTGCACGCATCAAACGCGACTGCACGCATTTGCGGGATTGTCGCGGATTTCGGAACGGGGAGCACATGGACGCGCGGAAACTTGTGTCGTACGTGATCGCGCACGTCTTCGCCGAGGCGGTCGACGACAAAGATCTCGAGTGCGTCCGGCGAACCCTGTGCTTCGAGCGCAGCTAAAGCGCCGTCTAGATCCTGGGAGCCGTTGACGGAAGGGACGACAACCGACAGCGCGGCCCGGCTCACGCGCCGTTAGGCAGCGCTCGACGCGCTGCTCGCTGGCGAAGTTTCGATCGAGTGGCGCGTACCGTTATGCGCGCGGCGTTCGGAAACCGGCGTGCCATCCACGTTGATCTCCGCCGCTACAACGCTCTCCTCAGTCAACTCGAGCTCGGCTTCGTCAAAGTGATCGGGCTGCATCCCAGTCGCGGCGCGAAAGTGAGCGTCGAGCCACATTGCGTCACGCACATCAGCGGTGCGGCGGAGCGCGACGATATCACCCGACGCTTCGAGAATTGCGATCGAACGCAGCTGGGCTTCGCTCGTGCCGTGCGGCGCCGTGCAGAAGCGGACTTCTGGATGGGCCCGCTGCAAAGTCGTGGGGACGTTTTCGTCGCCGCTGGTGACAACGATCACTTCAGCGAGCATTCGATGGCAGCGCGATGCTACGCGATCCAGTGAGTGCTGAGTCGTTTGCCAGCAGCCATCAGAAACGAGCACGACAGACACTTCTGGCCGGCCCTTCGAGCGACCGGAGACGCGAGATGTTCTCGTTTCTTCAGCGATTGTTTGCGCTGCTGACATCGTGATTTGGGGGGAGATGATTCAGCTGGGTCCAACGCCTGCCGGAAATGCTTGCCCACTAGGCGAGAATTGATGGCTCGGCTGTGTGCAAGGGAGGCGCCACGCTACGACACTCGCGGTCGTCTAAGAGCCAAAGTGACAACTGCTTGCTGAGGCGTCGCTTAGCGCACGCGATATGAGTGAGTCTCACAGCACGCTGCGACACGCCAGAGGGCATGATGGTGTCGGAACATCGCAACACACCGACGCGCCTTGTGGCAGTTCAACGACGAGGCCCAGCGTCACACGAGCGTCAACCTCACCTCGAGGCGTGCGCGATTCGCACGGCATTCGCCATCAACGTGAACGTGATGTTCTTCGCCGGAAGCGAACTGAACGCAGCTCCATCCGCGACGAACAGACGCTCGAAACCACGCACGGAAGCATCGGCGCGACATGTGTGTGCGCGGTCTTCATTCGTCATCGGGAGAGTGCCGGCGTAGTGCACGCTCGAGCCGCGCGGCAACACTGATGTTTGTGATTTCGGTGCGATCGCGCCGATGATTCTAAGCGATTTTCGAATGGCCGCGATCGCTTCATGCGTGCGGCCGAGATCGGACTCATTGTCGCCGTAGCTGAGAATGAGCTGATGGCGCCCGCCGTTCGTCAGGTGCAGATGCGCGATGTTGGCGGCGCGGCGCGTGTCTGCCAGCCAGAAGTTCGCGATCCCCAGCGCGGCGCGCACGCGTCCGAAGACCGCGAGCGACGTGCGGAAGTCGAATGGAAGCGTAGACACGATGGGATGCACCTGCGCGCCCTTGAGCGCAGTGATCTGCCCGTGCACGTCGCCGCCGGGCGAAGCGCCACGCATGCCTAACGCGAGATGGTGGAACTGATAGCTGGCGATCTCGACGTCACTCCCGACGCGCGATGGCGTGAGGAAGGGCATCATTACGTGCCTGTTGTCCATGAGTCCGGGCAGCTCGGGTGCCGCTCCGTTCTCGTGCTGCAGCGTGCTCAGATAAATGCGCGATGTCGCGAGCGCACCGGCCGCGAGAACGACGCGGTCTCCGGTGAATTTCTTTTCAACTCCGGCGACAAGCTCCCGCGCGAGCGCACCTGTTGCGCTGCCATTGTCATCGAGCAAGATCCGCTCGACGAACACTCCGGGGACATAGGTGAACGTCGGAAAGCGGTGCAGCTCACGCAGCGTGTAGCTCGGGGCGTACAGCGATTCGCGCGGACAGCCCATGAGGCAGCGGCCGAGCTGTGTGCACGCGCCGCGCTCACCTCGCGCGTGCGTGAGAACGGCGACGCGCGAGCGCCCAAGGTACACGCCTAGCGCATTCACTCTTTGCCGTTTGCGCGCGTACGCTGTGAGCAGCTGCCCCGAGTGCGCGTCCAGCGGTAGGGGCGCATCGTAGTCGGCTGTCATCGGCGAGAAGCGCTCGAGATCGTCGCGTTCGGCGGCGATGCCGATGCGCCGCGCAACGGTGGCGTAATGCGGCTGGAGATCGCCTAACGAAAACGGAAACGCGGCGAGGTCGCGTTCGTCCAGCTCGTAGGATCCACCGGTCCAGGCTTCGGCGAGTCCGCCGCGCGCGAAGGAGACCAGCGGATCGAAGCCACGCGACGTCAGCGACCACGTCGTTGGCTGGCGAAACACATAGCCCTTGCTCGGCGGAAATCCGTATGGCTTGGAGACCGGACCTGGATACACGACGTACTCGCTCCGCTCGCCAAGGATGGCAGTGAGAGGATCCTCGAGCTGTTCCTTGAGCTGAGCGTACGTAGCATCGGGAAGCGGCGCCGTCGGTCGTTCGTATCCGACGTCGAGAAGCGTGACCTCTTCGCCACGTTCGAGTACGGTGAGCGCGTAGTGAACCCCGCTCGCCCCCGAGCCGATGACGAGGTGTCGCGCCATCAAACAGACTGGCGCGATGCCTTCGCGCCCAGCACGAGATGGGCGGGAGCACAGATCACCGCGGCGAGCACCGCGCGCAGCGCCCACGCTGTTCCCGCGCCGGCGAGGGCGAGCCAAGCAGCCGCGGCGGACGATGGACGCGCGCGATCGTACGCCGCGTGCGTCGCGCCGTGCGTCTCGAGCAGCGCGAGCATCAGCGTTAGGCGGCGTCGCAGGTCGCCATAAGGGCGCGCGAACCGCGCGTACGTATCCGCCAGCGAAGCGAGGGCTGGACTCGTGGCCGCGATGCGCACGAGCCACGCGTCGAAACGATCGTAGGGGCCGATACGCCAATCCCCGATCGCCTCGTGATACCGGTCGCTGATTTCGCTGGGGAAGGACGGCGAGCCGAGGTAGGACGCGAACGTTCGCGCTTCCCTGACTTCCCATTCGTTAGGCATGCGGCGGCTCGGCGAGCATCGCCTCCAGAGAGATTTGCGGCACCGGCAGCGCCACACTGGGCGGCGCTGGTTCGGCAACGGCGTCGTTGGCGAAGACGACGAACTGGCCCGCGCTCACGGGAAGGAGTGGACCAGCGAGCGCGGCAGCAAACGCGAGCGACGTGCGCAGGGCTCCGAGCGGAAGGGTCATCGGCGCACGTTGTGCGAGGCCGCGTGCGCGCCGGATCGCCGCAAAGAGCTCGCGCATCGTCACCACCGTCGGTCCACCCACGGTGATATGCCCCTGCACCGCGACTGGTAACGCCGCGACGTAGAGCAGGACCTTGGCGATATCGCTGACGTGAATGGGCTGTGCACGCACATCACCCTGACCGGGCAGCAGCGGAACCGCAAGTGTCGCCAGCCGCTCAAGCCCCTGTTGATTCGGACTCCCCGGCCCGAAGACCATCGTCGGCCTAACGATTGTGTACGGAACTCCGCCGGCTGCGACGATGCGTTCTGCCCTCGCCTTGCTCCGTGGGTATTCGGCCCAGCGCTGATCCGCGTAGCCCGCCGATACGGAGCTCACGAAGACGAAATGGCGCGCGCCGGCCGCTGCCGCGGCAGCGAGGAGCCGGCTCGTCGCATCCACGTTCATGCGCTGCATTTCAGACGCGTTGGCGGTCCCCGTGGCGGCGGCGAGGTGCAGCACCACGGCGCCAGGTACTAACGCGTCAGGCGGTATGGCGTCGCCGGACAGATCCGCGCGCACGAGTCGCCATGAAGGATGCGTGACACTGGGGTCGAGCCGAGTGGGATCGCGCAGCAGCAGCGTTACGTCGCGCGCGCCGGCAGCCGCGAGCTGCGCGGTTACGCGTCGTCCGATGAAACCGCTAGCACCCGTTAGGCAGAGCGGCGGCAGCGGCGTCACAACCAGTCGATCCGCTGCTCCCTACGACGTCGAGCGGCGGCTCAGCGCTCCTTCGGGGGCCCTCGGCGCGGCCACTTCGCGCCACAGCTTCCGCCGCACGCGCAAGACGCCTTTGATGTCGTCCCACGCCGTCTTCACGATCTTCACGCGGCTGTCATCGTCTTCGATCCAGCGCACGGGAATGTCCGCGATGCGATAACCACGCTTTTCGGCGAGAGTGAGCAGCTCGGTATCGAAGAACCAGCTTTGATCCTCAACTTCCGGAACGAGCGCCGCGCACGCGTTTCGACTGATCGCCTTGAAGCCGCACTGCGCGTCGCTGAAGGAAGTCCACAGCACGGCCTTCACGAACATGTTGTAGCAGCGCGAGATGAACTCCCGCTTCGGCGAACGAGTCGTCTGGGATTGCGGCAATAGGCGTGAGCCTGTCGCTACATCGAAACCATCGACAGCGATCGCTTGCACCATCTTGGGCAGGGCGGCGAGCTCGGTCGAGAGGTCGACATCCGTGTAGCACATGATGTCGGCATCGCTTTGCGTCCACGCCTGTCTGAGCGCTCGTCCGCGCCCTCGGCGCGGCAGGTGGACGAAGCGGACGTCGCTGTATTCCTGCGACAGTCGACGCGCGACCGCGTCGGTCCCGTCGGACGAGCCGTTGTCAACGATCACGACGCGCCACTGACATGGCAGGTGCTGCGTGAGGAAGTCGCGTACCGTGAGCACGCTATTCTGCAGCACGTGCGCTTCATTCAGCACAGGAATGACGACATCGACTATCGTGTCGCCGTTCAAAGCCTTGAGCGTTTGTGGCTGATAAAGCGCCATTCAGATGGGGGGCTGCGCGGTCGGGTAGGTGCGATAGCAGGGGGCGTGCCGTGTCACCCCATCCAGGTCGCGCAATTCGCGGCAACAGGACGGCGTTGCATCATGACGCAGGGGGCGCGGCAGCGGAAGCGCCGGCACCCATCGCGTCGCGCGGTCGTTTGATCAGCCAAATACCGGCGAGGACCACAGCGACGAACAGCATGACGGGGAGCGCTGACGGACGCCCTTCGAGCCACGGCGCGTACTGCTTTGCCATCCGTCCCAAGGTCGACAACCACGGTAGCTGCAGCCCCTCGATGAAGACGCGGACGATGTTCGCCTGAACACCGTACTGATTGCGCACCATCGCGATCGACCAGCTCACCGTCACGGCGAGGACGACGATCGGCCACGCGACCCATTTGGGAAGGCGCACGAGCGTTGCGGCCGCGGGGAGAAAGAGAAATGGCACGACCGGCATCAAGTACCGGATCCCGGTGCTCCATTGCAGACGCGTGTACTGCACAGCGGAAAAGAAGACGATGAACGCAAGACTGATCGCAAAGCAGAGCAGGAGCTCGCGTCCGGGGATGAAGCTCTTCTTGCGCCACCACACGATTGGCGCACCTAACGCGAGGATCAGGAGCGGCGCTGTGACGAAGAGGCC
This sequence comes from Gemmatimonadaceae bacterium, assembly GCA_036003845.1. GTDB lineage: Bacteria > Gemmatimonadota > Gemmatimonadetes > Gemmatimonadales > Gemmatimonadaceae > DASYRX01. Next base: position 26,282 of record DASYRX010000014.1, read on the forward strand.
GAATGCCGGGTGCACGAGCAGCATCTTGAACAGCTCCCAGTTGGGACCGGTCACGCCCTGATAACCCTGCTCGCTGTGAATCACAGCCGGCATCCAGTTCTGCGGCGGCAGAATGAAGTTCCCGAACGCTGCCCATTGATAAAACCAAAGAATGAGCACCATACCTAACGCGCCGAGTCCGTAGCCTAACGCGGCGCGCCAGGGGCCGCCGAAGCCCGCATCGGGGTCACGGCCGCGCAGCATGGCGTAGAGACCGAGCAGGCCGGTTGCGAGCGCGCCGGAGTAGTCGCACAGGAAGGCGAAACCGCCGGCAAGTCCGGCGAGGAACAGCCGCACGCGCGGGCTCCAGCCGAGAACTTGAGAGGGGTTCCAGAGGAGTAGCAGCGCGAAAATTCCGACGATTCCGACGGCCAGATTCTGATTGAGATACGCCGTGCGGAAGAGCACTGGTGTGCCGAAGGCATACAGCAGCGAGAGCCAGGCGCTTGTTTTTTCGGCGAGCCCCGCGCCGCGCAGGATCATGAACATGGCGACGACACCTAACGCGGATAGCGGCGCCATGCACAGAACCATCGTGATGATTCCGACGAGACCGAAGCGCACGTCGAGACCGCGGGACACCGCTTCGCGGTAGAAGCGCACACGCGCCTGACGCGGATCGTTGTACACCGCGCTGGTGTCGCCCCGAGCCTTGCGCACGGCGAGCTGGCGCGCGACCACGCGATCGACGAGCGGACGCGTGAGCGCGTACGGTATGGCCGCCAGCATCGAGATGCCCGGATTCGCGCCATGATGCACGCCCTGAACCTTGGCACGCGGCGGATTCACGAAGATGTCTTCGTGCAACCCGTAGTACTCGCCGAGATCGAACGTCCGCTTCTCCACCATGCTGATGACGAGAAAGTGCTCGCGCACGAAGTCCGTCGCGTAATGCAGACAGAAGATGATCCAGCAGGTGAAGAACAGTCGCAGTCGCATCTAGCGACCTAACGCGCAGCCACGAGGGATGGGTCCGGCAGCGGCACGAGGAACTGCCCACCGCTCGCGCGAAATGCCGACTGCTCACGCATGATCTCGTCTCGCAGGTTCCAGGCGAGCAGCAGCAAGTGCGTCGGAGGATCCGCGTCCAGTGTATCGGGTCCCACGGTCGGAATGCCGGTACCCGGGATGATGCGTCCCTGTTTCGCCGGATTGCGATCGACTACGTAGTCGATGTCACTGCCCGTTAGGCGGCAATAGTTGAGCAGGACAGTGGCTTTGGCCGGCGCGCCGTAACCTGCGACGCGCCCGCCATCCACGCGGATCGATCGCACGAGCGCTGGCAGCGACCGGCGGATCTCCTGCGCTCCGGCTGCGAAACGCGCGCATGCTTCGGCGCCGACCCACTCGCGTTCTGATTGCACGCGAGCGGCGACGCGTTGCGGGTGCGCCAGCGGGTGACCGGGGCGGCCGATGTACGCTCTGAGCGATCCACCGTGCGTCTCGACGCGCTCCACGTCGAGCAGCGCGAAGCCGACGCTTTCACATAAGCGAGCCAGCGGAGCCGTTGCGTAGTACGTCATGTGCTCGTGATACGTCATGTCGAACGCGAGACTCGCCACGGTATCCGCGAAAGACTGCACTTCGATGACGAACACGCCGTCCGGCGTTAGAACGTCGAATGCGGCCGCCAGGAATCCGCGAATGTCATGCACATGCGCGAAGACATTTGTCGCCGTAACGAGGGATGCCTGCTTGTAGCTCGCAACGCCACGCGCGACGTTCGCGTTGAAAAAGCCTTGCACCGTTGGAATGCCGTCGGCCACGGCTTTGTCCACGAGGTTCGCGGCGGCTTCGATGCCAAGTACCTGCACGCCGCGCTTGTGAAAGCGTGAGAGCAGGAGCCCGTCGTTGCTGCCGACGTCGATGACGAGATCCTTCTCGCCAAGCGAAAGGCGTGAGATTGCGCTCGCTGCCAGCTCGTCGAAATGCGCGCGCATCGTGCTCGATGTCGACGGCACGTACGCATAATCGGAGAACATCAACGCCGAATCGACGACTTCGCGCAGCTGCACGAGCTCGCACGTCTCGCAGCGACAAAGCGTGAGCGGATACGCCGGCACACTGTCGGCGTCCTCCGCCCGCGGCAGTCGGTTAGCCAGCGGCTGATCACCTAACGCGAGAAATGGCTGAAGCGGACCGCCACAAGCACGGCACTCGCTCTGCAGTCTGATGCTCACGCCCGAACGCCGATCGGGAGATACTCGCAGTGCGCTGCCCACTTCGCGGGATCGAGGCTGCGGCGTGCGTCGAGAATGAGCGGTCGGCGCATCAACGACTTGACATGCGCGGGGTCGAGCGCGACATAGGCGGGCCATGACGTCGCGAGCACGGCGGCATCGGCGCCGCGCAGGGCGGTATCAGGGTCCCGGCTGACGCTCGCGATGCCGTTGAGGGACGCCTTCGCTTCATCGGCAGCAACCGGGTCGCACGCACGCACCTCCGCTCCCTCGTGATACAGCAACCTAACGAGATCGAGCGAGCGCGACTCGCGCACGTCGTCAGTCTCCGGCTTGAACGCGAGGCCCAGCACGGCGACACGCGCACCAGGTAAACTCAGACGACTGCGCAGCAGGTCGACGACGCGCTTCGGCCGCCGCGCATTCACGGCGCGCACAGCGTCCAGGATCGGCGACTCGACTCCGCGCGCGCGTGCCCAGACAGCGAGCGCTTCGGTGTCCTTTGGAAAACAGCTGCCGCCATAGCCCAGACCCGGCAACAGGTACGACGTGATCGTGCTCGGCGATTCGGGACGCGAGACCGGAGGGCGGAAGCGGCGGTCCGCGTGCAATGCACGAAAGACTTGCTCGGCGTCGGCTCCGTCGATCGACTCACACATTGCCGCGATCTCGTTGGAGAACGAGACCAGCGTCGCGAGCAGCGCGTTGGACGTGTACTTCGTCATCTCGGCGCCCGTCGGCGATACGGCGATCACGGGCGCGGAGAACGGTCGATACAGTTCTTCCATCAGAGCACGCGCACGCTCGTCGCTGACGCCGACGACGATGCGGTCTGGCTGGCGCATGTCGTCGACAGCGACGCCCTCGCGCAAAAACTCGGGGTTCATGGCGATGCCTAACGAGGTGTCCGTGAGCCCCGATTCGGCGCGTAAAATCGGCTCGACGATCTTCGAGGTCGTCCCCGGCGGCACGGTGCTCTTGACCGCAACGACGCGATAGCCATCCGTGAGCCCGCGCAGCGCTCGCCCAACCGCTGCGCTGGCGGATTTGAGCGCCGAGAGATCGGCACCGTCTCTATTCGACGGCGTGCCCACACAAATGAGAACGACATCGGCGCGCGCGACGACTTCATCCAGTTCTGTTGTCGCCGAGAGCGCGCGCGAATCGACCACCGAGCGAAGCAGATCGTCGAGCCCCGGTTCGTGAAACGGTGGAACTCCGCGCGCAATCCGCTCGACCCGGGACGTGTCGATATCCACGACGTCAACACGATGACCGACGCTCGCCAGCACAGTACCACTGACGAGGCCAACGGGACCTCCACCGATTACAGCGAGGCGCATTAGTGCGCTCCCTTCCCGGCCATCGAACTGGCCCAGCGGATCGTGCGCCTAACGCCGTCTTCGAGCGTCACGCTCGGCTGATAGCCAAGATCGGCGCGCGACTTCGTGAGATCGGGACACCGCCGTTGTGGATTATCGGTGAGGTAATGCGGATCCTTGCTCACCTCGAACGTCACCGCCGTGCCGCTGATCGACGACACGAGATTGGCGAGATCGCGAATGCTCACTTCGCGTGCGTTTCCGATGTTGTACGCCTCGCCAGGCTTCCCGCGCAGCATTGCCAACAGGAACCCCGCGGAAGCGTCGCTCACGTAGCAGAACGATCGCGTCGCGCGACCATCAGAATGCAGTACCAGCGGTGAACCGCGCACAGCGGCGCGCACAAGATCGGGGATGATGCGTCCGTCGTCCGTGCGCTGCCCGGCTCCGTACACATTGAATGGCCGCACACTGCGGATCGGAAATCCAAATTCCTGGTGATAGATGACAGCGAGCGTCTCGCCGAAGCGCTTCGATTCGTCGTAACACGCGCGCGGTCCGGTGCACGAGACGTAACCGCGATAGTCCTCGCGCGTGGGAATATGATCGGGATCGGGATCACCGTAGATCTCGCTCGTACTGAAGAAGAGGAAGCCGCGGAGATCATGTTGGGCCCGTGCGAGCTCGAGCATGCGGCGCAGACCCCAGACATTCACGTCCACAGTCTGCAGTGGCTTCGCCCGATAGATTATCGGCGACGCAATGCTCGCAGCATGGATTGCATACTGAAAAGGCTGCTGCACGTCCAGCTCGTGGATGATGTCCGCTTGGACAACTTCCACGTTAGGGTCTTTCGCAGCGCGCTGAAGTCGCTCAGGAACACCAGTAACGAAGTTGTCGATGACGACGACGCGCGCGCTCTTGCTGAATCGCGTCGCGTTGAGGTGCATGATCGTGTCGAGCAAAGCAGCACCGAGAAACCCGGCCCCACCGCTCAAGAGAATCGTGCATCCTTCGAGCGCGTCAGCGGCGTCGCCGAGTGCGTCCGCGGCGTGGGCAGCGTCCTCCTGCAGGACGATGTCTGCGTCGGTCGCCGAGCTGCCGCGGCTTGGGGCGGTCGTCGTCGCGATAGAATCCTTAGCAGTCATGAGCTGGGAAATCTGGCATTGGCCGAACCCGTTCCGGCCGCACGCGATATTTCGTCGGGCCGGTCATGCAAAAGCTATGGCAGGTCGCGGGATTGACTGGTTGGCCGCGCCAAGGGCACACCGGGGTCAGACTCCACGTGGGGTCAGACTCCGCGTGGAGTCTGACCCCGTCGGGTGGAGTGGCGCAGAGGGCATACGATGTGCCATAGTCGCACGCGCGCAACAGTCGATGCGGTCCGTGCGGCGCGCTCGGATGAGCGCCGCGCTCAACGAGGCTAAGTCCACTCCTGACGGCACTTGCGATGACCGTAATTGTCACCGAACGGCGTTTGGCCCGGTCATGGAAATTGCGAGAACACACGACGGCTCGGGCGGTGGTATTCGGGAAGACCCTTCACGCGGAGCCTTCAGCACCAATTGGCCCCGACTTTTCACTATCAGTGCGCATTCGAATAAGTAATTCCACGAGATGAAACAGTCCGCGTCAGATGCTTGGCGGGCAGTCGGGAGGCCTGGAACCGGTCCCGAAATTTCGCTCGTTATGCCGTGCTACAACGAAGAGGCGATCGTCGCGCAGACGATCCGGCGCACTCTGCACGCTTTTCAGGTGCCCGGATATCGCCTCGAGCTCGTGGCCGTGGACAATGGATCACACGATCGCACGGGCGAGATCATCAAGCAGTTCGAGGCAGCAGGAGCCGGCGTGAAGCACGTACGCGTCGAAAAGAACCAGGGCTACGGCTTCGGGATCTTGAGCGGCATCCCGCACTGCACGGCACCATGGATCGGCTTCATCCCTGCTGATTCGCAGGTCGACGCCGAAGACACCGTGCGTCTGTATGAAGAGGCGCTTGCGTGTGAGGAGGCCGTCGTCGTCAAAGCGCGTCGGCGTTTCCGCATGGACGGCTTCACGCGCAAGGTCGTGTCCGTGACGTACAACCTGCTCTTCCGCACGCTGTGGCCGAGCATCGCCTCCTTCGACATCAACGGCCTGCCGAAGTTGATGCCGCGTGAGGTCGTGCGGCGGATGCAGCTGTCCTCGTCCGACTGGTTCCTCGATCCGGAGATCATGATCAAGTCGCACTACCTCGGCGTGCGTTGCATCGAGTACAACGTCTTTGCGCGGATGCGGAGCCGGGGCTTGTCGCATGTGAGTGCGGCGACGTGCGTGAATTTCTTCAGCGGTCTGATCCGCTATCGCTTCTCCAACACGCTGTCGGCGTGGCGGCGTGGCCTTGTCTCGTCGCGCGAGATCGCAGCGCACGAAGCAGGGGCCGCGCGGGCCGATTCGTAACTCGTTATGCAGGCAATCATTCTCGCGGGCGGACGAGGAACGCGTTTGGCTGAGGAGACGGCGATGCGTCCCAAGCCGATGGTGGAGATCGGCGGTCGACCGATCCTCTGGCATCTCATGCAGTTTTACGCGTCGTACGGCTTCAAGGACTTTCTCGTCGCCTGTGGCTACAAGGGCGAGATGATCAAGGAGTACTTCAAGAACATCGCCGTGCACGAAAGCGATTTCGTTGTCGATCTGCGCGACGGCGGGATAAAGGTGATCAGCGGCAGCCGTCTCGACTGGCGCGTCGGTTTGATTGACACGGGACTCAACACGATGACCGGCGGCCGACTCCGCCGGCTCAAGGCGCTGGTCGGCAATGAGACCTGCATGGCGACGTATGGTGACGGCCTCTCCGACGTCGATATCGAAGCGCTCGTGGCTTTTCATCGAGGACACGGTAAGCTCGCGACGGTCACAGCCGTGCGTCCTCCTGCGCGATTCGGCGGCCTGCGACTCGCGAATGACGCTGTCGCGGAGTTTACGGAGAAGCCTCAGGCAGAAGGTGGATGGATCAACGGCGGCTTTTTCGTGTTCGAGCCCGGCGTCTTCGACTACCTCGAAGGCGACGAGACGATCCTCGAGCGCGATCCGTTGGAGCAGCTCGCGCGTGATGGGCAGCTCATGGCGTTCCGTCATGCGGGATTCTTCCAGCCGATGGACACGATCCGCGAGCGCGATTTGCTCGAGTCGCTGTGGAACAGCGGTCGCGCGCCGTGGCATCGACAGGCGAGCGAAGTCAAAGCGTCGCCAAAATCCTGACGAGGAGTGATTCACGAGTGAGCCGGCTTCCGCACGTCGTTGTGTTAGGCGGCGGGCCCGCAGGATGCGGGGCCGCTTATCAGCTACGTCGAACCGGCAAGGCTACGGTCACGTTGCTCGAGCGACAGGACGTCGTGGGCGGCAACGCCGGGAGCTTCTTTTGGGGCGATCAGTGGCTCGACTATGGGAGCCATCGGCTGCACCACGCGGTGGATCCCGAAGTGCTGCGCGACATCGAGCAGTTGTTAGGCAGCGACTTCCGAGACCGCGTGCGTCACGGACGGATTCGTCTGCGCGGCAAGTGGTTGCACTTCCCGATTCAGACGCTGGACCTTTTGCGGCGCCTGGACAAAGGCTTCGCCGCTGGCATGCTGCGCGATCTGGTCATGCGCAAGTTGAGCAAGCCCGCGGAAGGAGACACGTTCGCCTCCGTGCTGATGGCGAACCTCGGGCCGACGATGTGCAACCACTTCTATTTTCCGTACGCGCGGAAGTTGTGGGGGCACGAACCTGAGCTGCTCTCTGGGATCCAGGCGCGCAAGCGCGTGTCTGCCGGGTCATTCGGCAAGC
>DASYRX010000015.1:0-25313 GCA_036003845.1 Gemmatimonadaceae bacterium
TTGTGGTATGTCTCGTTCTTCAGCGCCGAGCCCGGCGAGACGCGGTTCAGTCCGATGGATCTCGTGATCACGAACGTGGGTCGCGACTTCCGGCCGGTCGGTGTCCTGCCGCTTTCACCCGGCTTTGGCCAGCACCGCCTACGGCAGCGGGAAACTCACAGCGCAGTTTACGTATTCGAAGGACAGCTCGACGCGAATCAGCCGCTCGTGATCACGTACGAGACGACGCGGAACGGCGAGTGGGCCGCGACATTGCAACGCATCGAGCGCGAACGTCAGCTCATCCGATCGCGCGCGCGATCGTAGAGGCCGTTCCAACGGATCCTACGAACGCGTTCTTTAGATCTTCTAAGGCGAGCCCTGTTGGAACGGCTCTAGTGGAGGTGAGAGTATGTGGCTTCCGTTGCGCAGCTTGCCGGCGCGGCCTAACGCGGCGTTGGAGAACGCATGGCTCGAGCGCATCGAGCAGACCTTGGCGGATCCGGCCTGCGACCGCAACCGCCTCTGCCGCGAGACGCTCGCCGCGCTGGCCTATCCGGAATACGCCGATCGCCTGGACGAAGCCGTCAGCGACGAGAGCATTCCATTAGCCACGCGTCTGGCGCTCACAGCGCTCGACCCGCGCAACATCACACTGGAGCCGGAGTTCTACTCGGATTGCGACGACAGCCGCTTTCAGCCTGTAAAACCACTGCTCTGGCTCTGGTATTCGTTCGATCGCCTGCCGATCGGCGGTCAGAATGTGGAGCTAGGCGTTAGGCTGCGCCGAATTCTCGCGCGGCACATCTTCAAGCGCTGCGGCAAGAACTTCAAATGCTTCCAGCACGTGGAGTTCTCGTTCGGATACAACCTGGAAGTCGGCGACGACGTCGTCGTGCACCGGCACGTCCTGCTGGACGATCGCGGCGGGATCGTGATGGGCAACAAGGTGTCGGTCTCCGACTACGCGAACATCTACAGCCACACGCACAGCATCGTCGAGCAGAAGGATGTCACCAACGCCGTGACGGTTCTCGAGGACGGCGTCCGCATCACGTACCACGCTACAGTGTTGGCCGGCGTGCGCGTCGGCGAGAACGCGATGGTCGGCGCATGCGCCGTGGCGACGAAGGATGTGCGGCCGTATCACGTGAACGTCGGAATTCCGGCCAAGAGCGTTCGAGTCAAGCCTAACGCGCCCGGCGGTCATGAGATTCTCTCCACCACGCGTGAGCGGCGGACTGGTGACGGGTCTAACCAAAGCTGACTGCCGCCAGCCGCGAGTCTAGAGTTGGCAGCTAGCGTGGCTAGTGGACAAGTAGAACATCCTCCAGCGGCCCTGCACTCCCCGACCCAACAAGTTGGATGATGTCGCGGATCATGTCGCGCGCGCGCGGCCAGGCGATGCGCTCAGCGGCCTGCGTGGCCGGCAGCCAGTCCGATGCGTCGTGCTCTTCGCCTAACCGGACGTCGCCTTGCGCGGCGACAAACGCCGCGAAGACGACCGCCATGTTCACGGTGTCCTGCGTAGGAAGATAGAACGGCAGGCAAGTGACGTTGTAGAGCCGTTCGACCCTGAAGCCCGTTTCCTCGACGACTTCGCGGCGCGCGGCCTGCTCCGGTTTTTCGCCAGGCTCGATGCGTCCGTGGACGACTTCCCAGGCGCCGGTGCAGCGCACGCCATGGGCGCGGCGCATGACTAGTATGTCGAGGCCCGTGGAAGATTGCCTAACGACATACACATCTACAGTTCTGACTTCTATTTCAGTCATCTGAGAACGTCGACGGCGTCATGAGTTAAGATGCGAGTACGTTAAACAGAACGTCCGCGCGAGCGTAAAGATCGTCAACAACGTTAAGCGGTGTGCCGGAAACTCTTTGACGCCGTTGACGACCTTAACGCCCGTGCGATGGGCACTGCTTAACGCGGTTGCTTCTTAACCCATGACGCTGTCGACGCTCTGCCGTGTCCGTCGGTGGTTCTTAACTTGTGCCGCTGTCGGCGCTCTGTAGGCCGTCGTGATTGGCTTACTGCCTCGCTGCTGACTCTCGGCGAGTGGACAATGAGCGGAGCCTCGCGATCAATGCTCGCGGCCTGAATGGCTTGGTGAGGAAATCGTTCGCGCCGCTCTCGAACACTCGCACTTCGCTGTCCTCATCCCCCTTTGCCGTCAGCACGAGCACCGGCAGGGTGGAGGTGGACGTCCGCGAGCGTAGATGCTTGAGAACACCGAATCCATCCAGCCTCGGCAAGTTGAGATCGAGCACCACGAGATCGGGGGCTGAGCGATCGATTGCATCGAGAGCCTGAACGCCGTCGGCGGCTTCGATCACCGCATAGCCCTCGCGCTCCAGCAAATCACGCAGCACACCGCGCAGCGGCGCCTCGTCCTCCACCAGCAGGACGCGCTCGCGATTCGACGGGGCCGGCGCGCCTGGCTTGAGATCGTCGACGAGATCGAATACGCTATCGATACCCGCTGCGCGTCCCTCGCCGTTTGCGCCGCGCGAACGCCTGTCGCTCGTCGTGTCAGTCGTGTCGCCTGCCCTGCCACCCGTAGAGCTCTGGCGTGCTGTGAAAGCTGGCCTCGGCGGTTGCGTCGTCGACGTCGAGCGGGGAGTGGCGCGGCGCGGCACCGAGGTAGGGACTTCGACGACGCGCACGAGCTCCTCGAGGTCCGTCAGGCCGTCGAGGACGTGCGTGATACCCGCCTCCCATAACGAGCGCATCCCCGCGGCACGCGCGACTTCGCTGAGCCGCTCGGCGCTCTCACCTAACGAGACGCTGCGTTCCAGCTCGCTGTCCGCCACGATGACTTCGGTGACGGCCATGCGGCCGCGATAGCCACCGCCGCCGCACTCGGGACATCCGACTGGCCGGAAGAGCTCGATCCCCGACGGAATCCACTGACGGTAGCGGTCGTCCACTGCGGCCGTCGTGGGTGCGCGGCAAGCCGGGCAGAGCCGCCTAACAAGTCGCTGTGCGATGATCCCCTTGAGTGCCGCGGCGATCTTGTACGGTTCCACGCCGATATCGAGCAGTCGCGATACGGAACTGGCCGCGTCGATTGTATGCAGCGTCGAGAGAACCAGGTGTCCCGTGAGCGACGCCTGCGTGGCAATCGTCGCCGTCTCGCGGTCGCGGATTTCGCCGATGAGCACAACGTCCGGGTCTTGTCGCAGGATCGATCGCAGCGCGCTCGCGAACGTGAGCCCGGCCTTTTCGTTCACCTGGACCTGCACGATCCCCGGAATCTTGTATTCCACTGGATCTTCGACCGTGACGATGTTGACGCCGCGACTCTGAATCACGCGCAGCGCCGAGTAGAGCGTTGTCGTTTTCCCCGAGCCCGTCGGACCCGTCACGAGCACGATCCCCTCGCGCAAGTTGACGAGCTGCTGCATGCGAGCGAAGTCGTGCGCCGTTAGGCCGAGCCCGTCCAGCGCAAGCGGAGTGGCGCGCCCGTCGAGGATTCGGATGACGACTTTCTCGCCGTGCGACGCCGGAAGCGTCGAGATTCGCAGATCGACGCGAGAGCCATTTACGGAAACGCGTGCGCGGCCGTCCTGCGGGCGCAAGCGATCGGCGATGTCGAGACCCGAGATGATCTTCACACGCGACACGAGCGGCGGCGACACCGCACGCGGGAGCGTCATCGTCTGCTTGAGCACACCGTCCACACGATAGCGAACGACGAGGCCGGCTTCTTCGGTCTCGATGTGAATGTCGCTCGCGCGCTGCGTGATGGCTTGCGCGATGATGTGGTCGACGAGGCGAATGATCGGACGCTCGCCCGCTTTATCTGACGAGAGCGCGATCTCGTCATCGAGCGCCTCGGCGATCGACATCACGTCGTATTCCGCCCCGACGCTGTCGAGGATTTTCTCGACGGCGTTTTCGGGCCGATAGACTTCTTCGATCCGCTCGATGATGCGCGACGGAGCCGACAACCACATGCGGATCGAACGACCCGTGGCGAAGCCTAACGTGCGTTCGCAGTCGATGTCGTTCGGGTCCGCCGTCGCGATGTCGAGCGTGGTATCGGAAACCGCGAGGGGAAGGACGCGGAATTTGCGCGCGAGCGCTTCTGGGACGAGATCGCGTGCCGGCGCCGACGTGAGGTCGAGGTTGGCGAGGCCCATGCGATACCGCGCCGACAGTGCGTCGAGGATGATCTGGTCCGTGCAAAGACGCCGGCGCACGGCGGCTTCCCACAGGCTATCACCACCCTCCTGGCGCACAGCCTCCAACCCCTCGGCGCCGATGAGCGCGTCGAGCGTGGGGAGGAGCCACTCGTCACGGTAGGAGCGCATCAGGACGCGCGCCTAACGAGCCAGCGCCTCAGGCGTGGGGTACGGTTTGGTGGGCAGCCGAAAAGCTCGGGCAAATGGGGGCATTGACACCAAGAGGGAAAACATGGCCAGGCAAAGAGTTAGACGACTGATGGCCAGGCCGCGTCGCACTTCTATGCGAGCACGCACATTCGAACGCCGCGCGCTGTGGGACTGCCGTTATTTCCAGAATTTGCTGGATGCCGAGAGGCGCGTCCGGCGACGCGGCTCGCGTCCGGCTAACCAATTACGGCAAGAGCACTTAGCAGAGACGTCCCGGCTGGGGGACTGGCTCCTTCGGGGCATCGCAGGCTATTTACCCGCGTGATTTCGCTCACGGAGTTCCGCGCCTTAGCGAGGGGCGGCGGTCTCGTCCCCGTCTGGCACGATGTGCTGCTCGATACCGAGACGGCCGTGGCTGCGTACGCCAAGGTGCGCCGACCGCCCTTTTCGTTCCTGCTCGAATCCGCGCCAGCGGGTGGCGAGCAGTGGTCCCGCTACACGTTCATGGGCACCGAGCCACGATCGGCGTGGCGCGTCACAGATGGCGTCGTCGAGGATTGGGACCCTGAGCGGGGCTGGCATGCGAGCCGCACGCCGGGCGACCCACTGGCCGACCTCGAAGCAAAGCTCGGCTCCGCGCACGCCGTGCATGTCCCCGCGTTAGGCAGATTCTGGAATGGCGTGGTCGGCTACTTCGGCTACGACATGGTTCGCGCGATCGAGCGTCTGCCGCATCCGCCGCCGCGCACGCTCACTGTCCCCGACGCAGTGTTTGTCTTCACGTCGGCTGTCATCATAGTCGACAACCTCAAAGCGGAGGCGCGTATTGTCGTCGCGGCGCCTACGGCGCCCGGAATGAGTGAAGCCGAGTTGACTCGCGCGTACGAGACAGCAGTCGATGCAGTCGCGGATTTCGAGCGCCGACTGCGCGGTCCAGCCGTTCTTTCGCCGCTCGTTCTCAAGCGCGACGCGCCGCGCGCCGCTGGAAAGTCGACGTACGCGCGCGCTGCGTTCATGCGGGATGTCGAACGCATTCGGGAGTACATCTTCGCGGGCGACGTATTTCAGACCCTGCTCGCTCGCCGCACGATTGTCGCGCACGATTTCGACACGCTAACGCTTTATCGCGCACTGCGCGCCGTGAACCCGTCACCGTACATGTTCTGTCTCGAGTATGACGGGATGGCGCTCGTCGGGAGTTCTCCTGAGTTGCTCGTGCGCGTAGCCGATGACGCGATCACGGTGCGCCCAATCGCAGGGACGCGACCTCGTGGACAAAACGCGGCCGAAGACGAAGCGTACGCGCGCGATCTGCTGGCCGACGAAAAGGAGCGCGCCGAGCACGTGATGCTAGTCGACCTCGGCCGTAATGACGTGGGTCGCGTCGCATCGTATGGCAGTGTCGTCGTCACAGACTTCATGCGCGTAGAGCGCTATTCACATGTCGTGCATCTCGTGAGTGATGTCGACGCTCGTCTGCGTGACGGAGTTGGTGCGATCGAAGCACTGCGCGCGACGTTCCCCGCCGGCACTATGACTGGTGCGCCCAAGGTTCGGGCGATGGAAATCATCGATGAGCTGGAGCCTGAGCGGCGCGGACCTTACGCCGGTGCTGTTGGCTACATCGCCGCGGATCGACGCGCGATGGACCTGTGCATTTCTATACGTGCGTGCTTGATCGCAGACGGCGACGTGTCAGTGCATGCAGGCGCAGGGATCGTCGCGGACTCCGTTCCAGAGCGTGAATGGGAGGAGACTGAGAACAAGATGCGTGCGATGCTCACAGCAATTGGACTCGTGCGAGCAGCGTCAGCGCAAGGCTAGGGCCGTACCAACTTGCGCGGCGCAAATGTGTGACAGTACACGTCAACGTTAGGTCGATCAGGTTGGTACGGCCCTAGGCGTCGCCGGGCGACCGGCGCATATTCCCGACCGCATGCCGTATCGAATGATAAGTGCTGATGGAGACCTCTCCTTCGAGCTGCGCCCCGGCGTTCCGCTGGTGCTCGGGCGCGCGCTGAGCAGCGATCTCCCTGTTCTGGATCCGACCGTCTCTCGCCGCCACGCCGAGCTGCAGGTAGAGGGTGAAAGCGTGTCGTTACGCGACCTCGGGTCGAGCAACGGGACGTTCGTGAACGGAATCGGCATCCCGCGGGACCAGACGATGCGCCTAACGCCCGGCGACCGCATCGTTTTTGGTCGCGTGCTCTTCGAGCTGCGAGAGTTGAGCCCGGTTCTGGTGGACGACGCCTCGGCCGCCGGCATTCGCCGCGCGGCCCGCGCGGGGACGACGATCATCCGGCAAGTGCCCGTGCCTGACGCCGAGCAGGCGCTGGAGCGAGCATTGCGCGCCAGCGGGGCCCAGCGCGCGATCGGCGAGACAGCGCCGCTCCTGCCGCAGTACGAGCGCGACCGATTGCGCCTGATGCTCTTGCTGGAAGTGTCCAAGGCCCTAACGCGGCCGGCGGATCGCGAGTCGCTGCTCAAGAAAATCGTCGAATTCATTTTTAGGTTAGTGGATGTCGAGAGAGCTGCTGTGCTTCTTGTCGACGAACAAGACGAGCTGCAGCTCGCTTATGGGTCGCATCGCGACGGCTCGGCGATCACCGGCGGGCTTCCTGTCGCGCTCGCGCGCGGCACGATGGAAGAGCGCGTCGCCGTGTTGTCCGACAATGTTGCCGGAAGCAACGCCGCGGGTCACAGCGGGCTGTCCCGCTCGGCGGCATGCGTTCCCTTGTTAGGCAGCGAAGCACGCGTGTTAGGCGTGCTCTATGTGGACAGTCCGGCCACGATGAGCCGCGTCACGAACGAGGATCTCGATTTCCTCGTGGCGTTCGCCGGAATCGGTGCCGTGGCGATCGACAACCTGCGCTTCGCCGAACGCAGTCGCCAGGAATCTCTCATTCGCTCGAACTTCGAGCGGTTCTTCGCGCCGAGTTTGGCTGCGCGTATCGCGTCCACGCGCGATGCGGTACGGCCAGGCGGTGAGCGCCGGCAGATCGCGGTGTTGTTCGCCGACGTGCGCAACTTCACACCGCTCGCGGCGCGCCTCGCGCCTGACGAGACGGCGAAGCTGCTCTCCGAGCTCTTCACCGAAATGGTGGACTGCGTTTTTCGCAACGGCGGTACGCTCGACAAGTTCATCGGCGATTCGGTGATGGCGCAGTGGGGAGCGCCGATCTCGGAGAAGGACGACGCCGACCGCGCGATCGAAGCGGCACTGGACATGGTGAACGCCGTCGACGACTTGAACGCACGCTGGCGCGCCGAAGGGCGCAACGAGTTATCGATCGGCATAGGTCTCAATTACGGAGAAGCGTTCGCCGGTCACATCGGCTCCGAGAAGCGGCTGGAGTACACGGTGATCGGCGATGCCGTGAATACGGCGTATCGCATTTGCGCGTGGGCCGAAGGGGGCGACGTGCTCTTGTCCGATTCCGTGCGCGCGGCACTTACTCGAGAGCACCGCCTAACGCCGCACGCTCCGCTCACGCTTCGAGGCAAGCGAGACCCAGTGACGGTGCACCGCGCGCTGCGGTGAAACTCCCGGTCCCCGACGGCTACGTCCGAGTCAACGAAGGTGGCGCACACGCCGTCGTCGTGGCGGCGTGCGCTCCCGCCGTCGACGGCATTCTCGGGGAGCGGTCGCTCTACGAGTGGGCCAGCACTCACGACGACCGTCACGAGTACAGAGGGCGCGGCCCCACGTTCGGCGTGCCCCTTCCCGAGTGCGGTATTCGCGTCGTCGTGCGACGCGCGCGCCATGGAGGGCTGCTGGCGCCGCTCCTGCGCGACGTCTATCTCGCGCCGACCCGCGCGCCGCGCGAGCTGGCGATGTCATTGTTCCTGCGTCGCCTCGGCGTGGCGACGCCGGCCGTCATCGGCTACGCCACGTACGGCGCGGGGCCGCTCTTGCTACGCGCTGACGTGATGACGGCAGAGGTGCCTAACGCCGGCGATCTGGGTGACTTTTTGGCGCACACCGCCGAGCCGAACGACCGGCTGGCTGCGTGGAGAGCAACGGCAAGGCTGCTGCAGCGTCTGGCGCAAACTGGGGTCTGGCACCCTGATCTCAATGCGAAGAACGTGTTGATTCTCCCGCCCGATGCCGACGGCGGCCGTGGTCGCAGCTTGCACACCGCAATCGTCCTCGACATCGATCGCGTGCGGCTCGTTGTGCCGGGTGATCCGCAGCTGGCCGAAGCCAATCTGGAGCGCTTGCTGCGGTCGTTGCGCAAACGCGCGCGCGACGCGCGCAACGGTCCGCCGGTGCAGGAATCTGAGCTCAACGAGTTCGCCGGCCTCGCGCGCGCGGCGCCCGCGGCGCAGGAAGCGAACAGCTCGGCGCACTGAATTGTCTGCTGCGTTAGGCAACGTTGCCTTCGATCGCATTGCGATCGTCATGATGAGCGCGGTGGGCGATACCGTGCACGTGCTCCCCGTCATCTGCGCGCTCAAGAGACAGTTTCCCGGCACGCACATCACCTGGGTCTTGCAGCCGGGCCCGGCCGCGCTCGTGCGCGGGCACGACGCGATCGACGAGATCATCGTCTTCGACCGCAGCCACGGCTTGCGCGGCTTCATCCACGTTAGGCGTGAGCTCGCCTCGCGCCGCTTCGACCTCGTGCTCAATCTGCAGGTCTACCTCAAGGCCGGCATCATTACGGCTTTCACGCACGCGCCGGTCAAGCTTGGGTTCGATCGGGCGCGCGCGCGGGATTTCAATTGGCTCTTCACGACGCATCGCATCCCGGCGCAGCCGATCCAGCACGTGCAGGATCAGTACTTCGAGTTCCTTCACGCGCTCAACGTGCAACCCGACCCAATCGAATGGCGGCTCGGTCCGTGGGAAAACGAGCGTGAGTCGCAGCGCTCCTTTCTCGCGCAGTTCGACCGCCCGATCGCGCCCATCGTGGTCGCCACGAGCAAGGTGCACAAGGACTGGCTTCCACTGCGTTGGGCGGCGGTGTGCGACGCGCTCGTGAACGACTTCCGGCTCACGCCAGTGCTGGTGGGTGGGCGCACGCCGAGAGAGCTGGCCGCAGAAAGCGCCATCAAGGCCGCGGCACGCGTGCCGCTTCACTCCGCGTTAGGCAGTGGCCTGCGAAACCTGGTGGGCATTATCGACGCGGCCGCGCTTGTGCTATCGCCCGATACGGGGCCGCTGCACATGAGCGTGGCACTCGATCGCCCCGTCGTGAGCCTCATCGGCTACTCCAATCCTCGGCGAGTCGGACCGTATCGCAAGTTCTCCGATCTCGTGATCGACGCGTATGGCGATCCCGGAGAGGACTACCGCGCGACAATGGAGTCGCGCCCGGGTCGCATGACCCGCATCACCGTTCTCGACGTGCTCGACAAGGTGGAGCACTGGCGCGCCAGCTACGCGTCGCGCAGCGTCCCGAAATCGTAGTCGAGTCCGACCCTGCCGAGGAGCGTGACGAGCAAGCCTAACGGGAGCCCCATCACGGCGAAGTAGTCCCCACGGATACCCTTCACGATCGTAGCGCCGTATCCCTGAATCCCGTAGGCGCCTGCTTTGTCCATGGGTTCGCCAGTGGCGATGTAGCGCTGGATGTCTGCTGGATCGAGCGCCCGAAACGTGACGTCGACTTCTTCCACATCGGAAACGATGGACCCGTTGCGCACCACCGCGACCGCCGTGTCGACGACGTGTGTGCGGTCGCTCAGGCGCGCGAGCATCGCGGCCGCGGAGTCCGCGTCGTTCGGCTTGCCTAACACGTCGCCGTCGACAACTACGATCGTGTCGGCCCCGATGACAACAGCGTCGCCCTGTTCACGGGCGATCGCGAGCGCCTTGTCGCGCGCCACGCGCTCGGCGTACGCGCGAGGCGTTTCACCGGGCTTTTGTGTTTCGTCTACGTTGGCTGGCCGCACTTCGTGGTCGAGTCGGATCAAGTGCAGCAGCTCACGGCGTCGCGGTGATTGCGATGCGAGGATAATACGCGCGCTCATCGCTCGAGCCAGATCGTCACGGGGCCGTCGTTCACCAACTCAACATCCATCATCGCGCCGAATTCCCCTTTCTCGACGCGAACGCCGCCCGCCGCGAGGAGCGCCAGGAATCTCTCGTACAGCGGGATCGCAACCTCTGGTCGCGCCGCATCGATGAAACTCGGCCGTCGCCCTTTGGCTGCGTCGCCATACAACGTGAACTGCGAGACGACGAGCAACGCGCCAGCGACATCCGCGAGCGCGAGGTTCATCTTGTCGTCAGCGTCGGCGAATACTCGCAGCCCAAGAACCTTCTCTGCCATCCACTCGACGTGCTGTACGGTATCGTTATGCGTGAAGCCCACGAGCACGACGAATCCGCGATCGATCGAACCTGCGACTCGCGAGTCCGCCTGGTCACGGATGCGGACTTCAGCGCGAGACACGCGTTGGAGCAGGACGCGCATGACCTATGACGTTGGACTCAATGTTGACAGCGCCGTTTCGTTTGCATTGAGGCGACAGTTTATCGAACACAGTGATGCCCCGGCACGTTCTTTCGATTTCTCTGCGCCGTAATCTGTGCGCACGCCGTGCCGTGCGCGTCGCAAACTGTGCAACGTTGCGCGATCCGCGCCGACAGTATTGCCCTTGCTTGCGAGCTCGATGTGTGGCCAGACAGCGCAAGTCGACGGAGCACACCGCGCTACCCCACGATCATGCGACAGGCCGGGGTGGAAGGGAGCGTCCACATGCAGTACGCAGTAGACGCGACCGGGCGAGTCATTCGCCCCTCTCTTCATGTCGTTGCTTCCTCGCACGAGTTGTTCAGCCAAGCCGCTCGGACGGCAATAGCGGAACACCAGTTTGCCGCCCCGCGCCGAGCCGGCGCGGCCGTGCCGGTTCGCGTCGAGGAGATCACGCACTTCATAGTCCCCGGCGCCGACACACTGCGCGTGCGGCTCGTCACGCCGACGGTGGACTCCATCGGACGCCTCACGACGATAGTAACCGCTAGCGTGCCATTCGACTCCGTCAATGCGCCTCGCCTAACGCCGGATGACGAGACTGCGATCTACATCGGCGTCATAGACATGCTTTTGCGTCAACACGAAGCCGTGCCGTCGCCGTCGGCCTTCTGCCTCCACATAGCAGGGACATCGCCCAGTCTTCAATTCGTCGAGCGCTGGCAACGACCCGGCCGACGAGTCGTACCCTCAGCGAGCTGCCCTCCTACCTATGCGAGCATGATCGTTCGCCGGAACGACGGTCGTCCCAAAAGGTGGATCGATCCGATCGCCATCGGCGTGGGGCGGCTTCGCGGCTGGGCCACGGATACGGTCGTCCTAGACGCGACAGTAGGACAGGGCACCGGCACGAGCTACTTTCGCTGCGAGGTTAGCCGAGATGGTGCCGGTTGGCGGAACGTCGCCTGCGCGCGCACTCGGTACAGCGTCTCCTAGTTCACGTACTTGGCTATTTCGGTTTTCGCGCTCGGATAAATGCGCTCATCAGCGAATCGGCGAGCGTGGCAATCTGAGAATCCTCGCCCGCGCCAACGGCGCCTGCGAGCGCGCGAATCTCCGCCTCGCCATAAACGCGCGTCGGCTCGATCTCGATCTCCGTAAAGCCCGCTTCTCCCAGCAGCGACCCGTACTCGCTGTCACTCAGCGCTCCCGAGACGCACCCGCACCAGAGATCTGCATTCGCGCGTGCGGTCGCAGGCATTTCACCACGGTGCACGATATCGGAGATCGCGAGACGGCCGCCGGGCTTCAGCACGCGAAACGCTTCTTGCATAACGAGTCGTTTGTCGGCTGAAAGATTGATCACGCAGTTCGAGATGATGACGTCGACCGATCCATCGGGCAGTGGCATCGACTCCATCGTCCCCTTCACGAACTCCACATTGGTCGCGCCGGCGGTTTGTTGATTCTTGCGCGCGAGAGCGAGCATCTCGTCGGTCATGTCCAAGCCGATGGCCCGACCTGTCGGACCTACGCGGCGTGCCGACAGCAGCACGTCGATGCCGCCGCCGGATCCGAGATCGAGTACGGTCTCCCCGGCATGCAGCTCGGCCAATGCCGTGGGATTGCCGCAGCCTAACGAAGCAAGCACGGCATCCATGGGCAATCCCTCCGTTTGCGCCTCGTCGTAGAGGTCAGATGTGATCGGATCCCACTCGAGAGGCTCGCCCGTACCACAGCAGGACGCTTTCGCCGGTTTAGTGGCTGCCGCTGCGCCATCGTCGGAGCAGCAGTTCACCTTGCCGCAACACACGGTGTCCTCGGTGCGCGCGCTGACCTCACTCGCAATCGCGCCGTAGCGTGCGCGGACTCGTTCCTGTGTCTCTTTGACGGTCGACATTGAGGATCTCGTTAGGTTGTCGTTGGAGCGTGCAACACCAGACGCATCGCAACTGCGGTTTGCGGACACGCTTCGGCGAATTCGCGCGAGCGCTGAACGGCGGCAGGAGCCGAGGCCCGATCGACGCGCGAGAACCCATGACGCGGGAAGTAGTCCGCCGCGGTCGTCGTTAGGAGATAGACCTCACGCAGTCCGCGTGATCGCGCCCAGTCGAGGCGGTCGCGCGTGAGCGCATCGCCGATGCCGCGGCCACGCCAAGAGTCGTGCACCACGGCCGATCGCAGCAGACCGGCGTCCTCGTACGTCTCGATTCCTTCAGCGCCGATCACGTTCCCTGCACTCTCGGCGACGGCGTACCCCTCGCCGAATTGCTCGTCCAGGCCGTCCAGCGGCAGGCGTGCCGCGCTGAGCAGCGAGCGTACGGCTGCGAGGTCTTCGGCACGGGCACCGCGGATGGTCACATCATCGGCATGCATGCGAGCGTCCTCGTTAGGCGAGCTGCGCCAGCGTGCCGCTCAGGCGCTCACGCAAGCGGACGAGGGCCGTACGGTTCACGCGGTAGTACGCCCACAAACCAACCTTTTCGCGCTCGATGAGGCCGGCGGCGCGGAGCAGCTTGAGGTGATGCGACACGGTGGGCTGTTTAACCGGGACAGCGGCCTCCAGATCGCAGACGCAGACGCGTCCATCATTGCGCACGAGCACGTCCAATAGCTGCAGCCGCACCGGGTGCGAGAGAACCTCGAAGTCGTCCGCCACGCGTAGCGCCTCGCGACTGGAGAATTGCGAGCGGGTGCCCGGGTCGCAGCACCGTTCCCCGAGAGCGCGCGACGGCATAGCGAGAGGTAGCTCTATCCGCATGGGGTAGACTGTAGCAACTATATCGAAGGATGTCAATATAGTTTGTAAGGCCGGACCCGGGGTCAGACTCCAGCCAGGGGTCAGACTCCATCGTGCAAGCTTGAGACGCTCAAATGATGCGGACTCGTAGAATCGCTCCCATCCCCACAGCACAGGCAACGCATCATGGCTCGTCTTCCGCGTTACGTCCTCCCCGAACAGCCGCAACACGTGATACAGCGCGGCAATGATCGGTGCGCAATGTTCGCCGCACCGGTTGACTACAAATTCTTCCACGATTGCCTAACAAATGCGTGCGTGAGGCATCGCTGTCACGTTCATGCCTACGTCTTCATGACGAACCATGTGCACATGCTGATGTCGCCGCAGTCAGCACATGGAATCGGTCGAACAATGCAGTCGCTCGGCAGACGCTACGTGCGCTACTTCAACGACAAGTACAGACGCACGGGCACCCTGTGGGAAGGTCGCTACCGGGCCACAGTAATCGACAGCCAATCGTATCTTCTCAGATGCTATCGATATATCGAATTGAACCCGGTCCGCGCCGGCCAAGCCACATATCCAGAGGACTACCAATGGTCGAGCTACCGCGCCAATGCGCTCGGGCGGCGTGATGCGCTCGTTATACCGCACCCAGAATACGTGGCGTTAGGCGCGAACGATACTGAGCGACGCTCTGCCTATCGAGCGCTCTTTCTGGACGTCATCGACGAAGCGACGCTGTGCCATATCCGCGAATCGACGAACAAGGGGTGGGCACTTGGTGATGATCGCTTCCGTGTCGAAATCACCAAGCTGCTGAATCGTCGGGCGTATCCAGCTCCTGGCGCGACTGTGAACCGTGGAGTCTGACCCCGGGGTGGAGTCTGACCCCGCTACTCGACGGTGACGCTCTTCGCGAGATTCCGCGGCTGATCGACGTTGGAACCGCGCTTTACCGCGATGTAGTACGCGAGCATTTGCAGCGGGATCGATCCCAGAATCGGCATCAACAAATCCAGCGTTTCAGGAATCCGGATCTCGTAATCGATCTTCCCTGCGAGCGCGGGCTCGTCGCGGCTCGTGAGCGCGATAACACGCCCTTTGCGCGCTTTCACTTCCTGCACGTTCGAAACGATCTTCTCGAACACGCCGTCGTGCGGCGCGATGAATACGACCGGCATAAGCTCGTCGATCAGCGCGATCGGCCCATGCTTCATCTCGGCGGCAGGATACCCTTCCGCGTGGATGTAGCTGATCTCCTTGAGCTTGAGCGCGCCTTCGAGAGCGACCGGGAAGTTGTAGCCGCGGCCGAGGTACAGGAAATTGCTCGCCCGCTTGAACTCTTCGGCCAGCTCTTCGATCTCGGGCGCGCGATCGAGGATCTGCTGCACCTGCGACGGAAGCTGCTGCAAGCCCCGAATGATGTCGCGCCCCTGCTCCATGCCTAACAAGCGCAGCCGCGCCAGCTTGAGCGTGAGCAGCAACAGCGCGACGACCTGGCTCGTGAAGGCCTTGGTCGACGCGACGCCGATTTCGGGACCGGCATGAATGTAGATACCGCCGTCCGCTTCGCGCGCGATCGTGGAACCGACGACGTTGACGATGCCTAACGTGCGAGCGCCACGCCGCTTCGCTTCGCGCATCGCCGCCAGCGTGTCTGCCGTCTCGCCGGATTGCGAGATCACGATGCACAGCGTGCGCTCACCGACAACCGGATTGCGGTAACGGAACTCCGAGGCGTACTCCACCTCTACCGGCACGCGCACGAGCTCTTCAATCATGTGCTCGCCGATCAGCGCCGAGTGCCAGCTCGTGCCGCAGGCAGTGATCACAATCTGGTTGGAGCCGAGGAGCTCCTCGTCACTGAGATTGAGCCCACCCAGCTTCGCGGTTCCCTCGTCGAACAGGAGACGACCGCGCATCGTGTTCTCGAGCGTCTGCGGCTGCTCGAAAATCTCCTTGAGCATGAAGTGCGCGTAGCCGCCACGCTCGATCTTCTCTATATCCCAATCGACGCGGTGCACAGCCTTGTCGAGCGTGACCGAGTTGAGGTCGAGGACCTTATAGCCGTCACGCGTTAGGACGGCGAGGTCGCCGTCGTCCAGATAGACCACCTGACGCGTGTGCGCGAGAATCGCGGAGACGTCGCTCGCGACGAAGTACTCGCTCTCCCCCAAACCGATGAGCAGCGGCGATCCTTTGCGCGCCGCGACGATCTTGTCCGGCTCCTGGCTCGCGATGACGGCGATGCCGTAGGTCCCCTCGACGTGCAGAAGTGCCTCGATTACGGCGGCTTCCAGGTTGCCTTCGTAGAACTCCTCGATCAGGTGTGCCAGCACCTCAGTATCAGTGTCAGACACGAATGTGTAGCCGCGCGCCTCGAGCCGCTGTTTGAGCGCGGTCGAGTTCTCGATGATCCCGTTATGCACGACCGCGATCGACCCGCTCTTACTCGTGTGTGGGTGCGCGTTGATTTGGTTAGGCTGGCCGTGGGTTGCCCAGCGCGTGTGCGCGATGCCCAAAGTCCCATGCGGCGGATCCGCCGCGATGAGCGACTCGAGCTTCGAGATCTTCCCCGCTTCCTTACGGGTCTCGACGCCCTTGCCGTTCAGCACGGCGACTCCCGCGGAGTCGTAGCCGCGGTATTCCAGCCGCTTGAGTCCCTCTATGAGAAGAGGAGTCGCGACCCGCGGGCCGACATATCCCACAATTCCGCACATAGGTTCAGTAGTCTCGCTGTGTCTCTGCCATGACGACTATAGGGCCCGATCCGTTTAGGCGGCGACGAGGGCGTCGAGGGGTTGCCGGCACTGCCGTATCAACTCATCAGCCGCGCTCCGGGTAGGAGCCTCGGCAATCACTCGTACGATAGGCTCGGTACCGGACGGGCGCACATGCACCCAGCGGTCCGGCCAAGCAAGCCGCAGGCCGTCCTGCATGTCTACGCTCGCATCTGGAAAGGCCGAGCGAAGGGCTTCGTACACGGTGTCGAGGGATGCGTCAGGACGATCGAGCTTCTCTTTGACGATGGCGTACTGCGGATATCGTGCCACTACTGATGAGAGCCTTTCTCCTTCGTCTGACAGGAGTTGGAGCGCCAAAGCGGCCGCCAGCGGGGCATCGCGACCGAGGTGCAACTCGGGCAGGATCACACCGCCATTCCCCTCCCCACCGATGATCGCATTCCGGTCACGCATTCGGGCCGCGACGTTGACCTCGCCGACCGGTGCCCTCTCCACACTCGCGCCAAACTCGCGCGCGATGTCGTCTACTATCCTACTCGTCGAGAGGTTCGTGACAACCAGCCCCTGCTTTCGCGACAGAACAACACGGGCAGCAAGCGCCAGCGTGTAGTCCTCGCCAATCGCTCTCCCGGCGTCGGACACGAGCGCTAGCCTGTCGACGTCCGGGTCAGTGGCAAAGCCGATGGCGGCGTTCGATTCGCGGACAGCCTGCTCCAACTCAGTCAGGTTCTCTGCGACCGGCTCCGGCGGGCGATGAAAGCGGCCATCTGGGGTGCCGTTGATTAGTTGAACGTCGCATCCCAAACGCGCCAGCAGGTCGGGCATGATCGTCGTGCCCGCGCCGTGACAGGTATCCAGCGCCACGCGGAACTTATTCCTTCTGATTGCTTCGGCGTCGATGACGCTGAGAGACAGTATGGCTTCGATGTGGCGCTGTGTCGCGCCAGTATCTGGCTCCGAGAAACCGAGATTGTCCCACGTGGTACCGCGCACGCCGCTCTGCATCAGCGCCCGAAGCTCACCGCCTTGGGAGGCATCGAGGAACATGCCTGACGAGGAGATGAACTTGAGCGCGTTCCACTCGATCGGATTGTGACTCGCCGTGATCGCGAGTCCACCCGCCGCGTGAAAGTGCTCGACGGCGAGCTGGATGGTGGGAGTCGGCGCGACGCCGACATCGACGACGTGCACTCCGGCCGCTTCGAGTGCAGCTCCTGCCACCCGATGAAAAATAGGCCCGGAGACTCGAGTGTCGCGGCCTAACACGATGACGCGCGACTTCGAGTGCTGCAGCGACCAAACGCCGAAGGCGAGCGCGTATCGCGCGACGACTTCCGGCGTCATGGCGTCGCCGACACGCCCGCGGACGCCAGACACGCCTTCCATGAGCCCGTGAGTGGCCATTACAGATCGTTGAAGGGCGGAGGAAGCTAGCGGCCGGGGGGCGCTTCGCGCAGCCTGCTCGGTCACAAGCGCGTCAGCGCTGCTCGGCCATGACCTCGTTCAGCTTTCCTTCTTCGACGAGGGCGAGAAAAGCAGCGGCGACCTGAGGGCAGAGTTGCGTGCCGGAACAGCGCTTGATCTCTGCGATCGCTGCGTCGACGGCGAGGCCTGGACGGTACGGCCGCGCGCTCGTCATCGCGTCGAACGTATCGGCGACGGCGGCGATGCGCGCTTCGATCGGGATCTGCTCGCCTGCCAGACCATCCGGGATTCCACGACCATCGAAGCGCTCGTGGTGTGACCTAACGACGTTCAGCGCGCGTGGCATCTCACGCAACAGCGGCTGAAGTATGCGCCAGCCGACCATCGGATGCGTCATGACATGCTTGTACTCTTCGTCCGTGAGCGGGCCGGCTTTGTTGAGTACTGCCTCTTGCACGCCGATCTTGCCGATGTCGTGTACTCGACCGCCGAGCTCGATGTCCTGGATTGCGTCCTCAAGGCCGAGCCGTTGAGCGATCGCGACCGAATACATCGCCACGCGCATCGAGTGACCGTGTGTGTACTTGTCTTTGACTTCGAGCGCGTCGGCGAGTGATTGCACGCTCGCGAGAAAGAGCTGTTCCAGGCGGTGTGCCTGCTGTGCGACGCGTTCCTCGAGACGCTCTTGATAGTCCTTGTTCTCGAGCAGCAAACGTCGGCGCTCCAATGCCTGCCTAACGCGCGCGCGCACTTCCTCGAGATGGAAGGGCTTGGTGATGTAATCCATCGCGCCGAGACTCAGGCAGTGCACCGCGGTGCTCACGTCGGTGACGGCGGTAATCATGATCACGGCCGTGTCGGGGTGTCGCGCGCGCGTTTCGCGCAGCAGCTCCATCCCGTCCAGCTCCGGCATGTACAGATCGCTCAACACCAGCGTGGCCGGTCGGCGCTGAAGTGCGTCGAGCGCCTCTCTGCCATTTGTCGCTTCGTCTACTTCGAAGCCGTCACTCAGCATCAAACGGCTGAGCACACGCCGAAGCTGCGGCTCGTCGTCCACGATGAGCACGTAGCCAGCGTTGGGCCGCGGCGCGCGCTGTGGCTTAGACGGCGTGACGGTCTGAGTGCCGGTCATGCGCGCGGCGGATCGGTTAGGCTAAGTTGTAGTTCAAGCTTCGACATCTGAGCGGCAGCATGACGCGTGTTTTTGATGAAGATCTGGATGCCGGTCTAGCGACCCGCGCAGTGCACGCAGGCCAGCGACCTGACGCAGCCACGGGCGCGATCATGACCCCGGTCTACCTGACGTCGACCTACGCTCAGGAAGGCCTGGGCCAGAACAAAGGCTACGAGTACGCTCGCGGCAGCAATCCGACGAGAGAGGCGCTGGAGCGCAACGTGGCCGCCCTCGAGGGGGGCACTCACGGCTTCGCATTCGCCAGCGGGATGGGTTGTCTCGATTCAATCATGAAGCTTTTCCAACTCGGCGATCACTTTGTTTGCGCCGAGAACATGTACGGCGGCACGCCGCGACTCTTTGATCGGATATTGAGCTGCTACGGCCTCAAGTTTTCCTACGTGGATCCGCGAGATACGGACGCGATCGAAGACGCGATCCGCCCTGAAACGAAAGCGGTCATACTCGAAACGCCGACGAACCCGATGATGCGGCTCACGGACCTCACCGCCGCCGGTGAATTGGCGAGCCGGCGAGGCGTCATGCTGATCGTCGATAACACGTTCGCGACGCCGATCTTCCAGAGGCCCTTCGAGTACGGCGCCCACATCGTCTACCACTCCTCAACCAAGTACCTGAACGGGCACAGCGACATGATCGGCGGCATCGCAGTGGTCCAGGACGAAGCACTCGCCGATCGCTTGCAGTTCATTTTGAACGCCGCCGGGGCCGTGCCCGGACCGTTCGACTCCTGGCTGGCGCTGCGCGGGACGAAGACACTGCATCTGCGCATGGCCGCTCACGACGCGAACGGCCGGCGCATCGCACAATTTCTCGCCGAAATGCTTGGCGAGGAGCAGGTGATCTACCCGGGTCTCCCGTCGCACCCGCAACACGAGCTCGCAAAACGGCAGATGAGCGGCTTCGGCGGCATGATCTCGGTAGAAGTCGGTTCGCGCGACCGCGCCGCAAAGATCCTCCAGCGCCTGCGCGTATTCACCCTTGCCGAATCGTTAGGCGGGGTCGAAAGCCTCGTGTGCCATCCAGCGACGATGACGCACGCCTCGGTTCCGCTCGAGAGGCGCCAGGCGATTGGAATAACGGATGGGCTCATCCGATTCTCTGTTGGCGTAGAGGATGTGAATGATCTTCTCAACGACCTGGACCACGCCTTTAGGTCAGAGGTCAGAGGCCATAGGTCAGAGGCACTTGCTGCTGACACTCCGGTCGCTCGCTGACGTAGTGGTTTCCCTCTGACCTCTGACCTTTGACCTCTGGCCTCGCGTATGCCCATCAAACTCACCGACATCGCCTCCGCCGCTTGGGAACACCCCGCCGATCGCGCGGCTTTGAACTCGCTCCGTTCCCTGCCTGGCTTTGATGAGGTCGTGCGCAAGGTCGCCGGCTTCTTCGGCGAAAAGGGAGTGCGACAGCTCTTCCTGGCGAATGCTGTGCGCGTAGGGCCGACGCAGCGACCGCAGCTCTACGCGCTCTATCAGGAGGTCTGCGACACGCTGGACTGGCGCGAGGAGCCGCACTTGTACGTGTCGCAAACGCCGCTTGTAAACGCGGCCGCCGTTGGCTTTGACAAGCCCTTCATCGTGCTCAACTCAGGGATGCTGTCGCTGCTGGATCGCGACGAGCGTCGGAACATCATGGGTCACGAGTTGGGCCACATCATGAGCGGTCACACCACGTACACGACGATCGCGATCATCATCCTAACGATTGGGCTCAACAACCTCCCCTTCCTTGCGGGGGTCGCGCTCTTGCCGTTCCAGCTCGCGCTGCTGGAGTGGTACCGCAAGGCGGAGCTCTCTTCTGATCGTGCAGGCTTGCTCGCCACGCAGAATCCGCAGGCCGTAATGAGCACGTTCCTCAAGCTTGCTGGCGGAGGCGCCGGCGACGACACGATCAGCGTCGACGCGTTCATCGAGCAGGCCGGTGAGTACGAGACCGGTGGCGACCTCGCCGATCGCGTCTGGCAGGTGATCAACACGGCTTTCCGCACGCATCCATTCGGTACAGTGCGCGCGGCCGAGATGAAGCGCTGGATTGCCTCGGGTGAGTACGAGAAGATCCTCAACGGTGACTATCGTCGTCGCGGCGACGCGGCACAGCCGGGGCTCGCGGAAGACGTAACCGACGCCGCGGTCTACTATCGCGATCAGGCAAAAGGCGCCTTCGACGCGCTGGCCGGCGTTGTCGGGCGGGCGCGCGACGCGTTCAGCTCGGCGTTCCGAGCGCCGGAAGAAGGGAAGAGCAACGACAAGCCCGACACCGAGTCCTAGCGTCACGAGTGAGCCGCGGACGTCGGAGCGCGCTAGTTAGGCTTTCTCGATGAGGGTAATGGTCGTCGGGAGCGGCGCGCGTGAGCATGCCCTTGCCTGGAAACTCACGCGCGACGACTCGACGACCTCTCTTTTGGCAGCCCCTGGGAATCCGGGCATCGCTGCGTTGGAACGAGCGCGCTGTGTTCCGGTCAAAGCGAACGATCTCGCTGGCCTGGCCGCGCTTGCACGGAATGAGCGCATCGACATCACGATTGTCGGACCCGAGGCTCCGCTAGCTGCGGGCATCGTTGACATTTTCCAGCTTGAAAAGCTGGCGGTCTTCGGCCCGACGCAGCGCGCCGCGCAGATCGAATCGTCCAAGCGCTTCGCCAAGGAGCTGATGCTCGAGGCAGGCGTACCGACAGCGCATGCGTCGTGGCACGGGGACGTCGAGAGCGCCAAGCGCGCCGCGCGCGCGTTAGGTGCACCGCTTGTCATCAAGGCCTCTGGACTGGCCGCGGGCAAAGGCGTTGTCGTCTGCTCGACGCTCGACCAGGCCGATGGAGCGATCGAGTCCATGCTCTCCACGCGGGTTCACGGAGACGCCGGTGCTGAGATCCTCGTGGAAGAGTTCATGGAGGGCGAAGAGTTATCCATCTTTGCGCTCACGGACGGAGAGCGCTTCGTCACCATGCTTGCTGCGCAGGACCACAAGCGCCTCGGTGAGGGAGACACCGGTCCGAACACGGGTGGGATGGGCGCCTACGCGCCGGTGAGCCTCGCTGGACGCGATGTTGTCGAGCACGTCGAGCAAACTGTCTTCGCGCCAACGTTGGCTGCGTTACGTGAGCGCAGCGCGGTCTTCACGGGACTTCTATACGCCGGGCTCATGCTCACGACGGACGGACCCAAAGTCGTGGAGTTCAACTGCCGCTTCGGCGATCCCGAAGCCGAAGCGATCTTGCCGCTGCTGCGATCGCGCTTGCTGGAGCCAGTCGCAGCGATCGCGCGCGGCGAGAGCCTAACGAACGTCACACTGGACTGGTCCGAGAGCTGTGCCGTGACGACCGTCGTCGCGTCGCCAGGCTATCCGGACGCGCCGCGCACCGGCGCGACGATCACGCTTCCACCGGCCGCCGACGACGTACACGTCTTCCACGCCGGCACCGCGCTCGACTCGACTGGAAAACTGATTACGGCCGGCGGCCGGGTACTCGCCGTCACGGCCCTCGACCAGGACTTCGAGACGGCCGCACAGCGGAGCGCGAGCGTCGCCGCCGCTGTCGAATTTGAGGGGCGCCAGTACCGCCGAGATATAGGTTGGCGCGAGCTTACGCGCCGTGCCCGAGTTACCTGAAACTGAGACATACGCGCGCGACCTGAACGGGCTCGTGCGCGGCGTCGTGATAAAGTCGGTCCGCGTCAGGCGACCGAACGTTTTGCGTCGCGTGCGCACCGGCCGCGCGCTGGCGAAGCGCCTAACGGGGACTTCGATCCAGAGAGTCTGGCGTCGCGCCAAGCACATCATCTTCGATCTTGCGAACGGCGACAGACTCCTCGTGCAGCCTCGTTTCACGGGCATTCTGTTCCTCACAAACGCCTATCCAAGCGACGCGAAAGAGCAGTACATCACCGTGTCGTTGGAGCTCGCGGACGGCCGCTGGCTGCACTACGCCGATGTCCGCCGGTTAGGCACCGTCACGCTGCTCGATCCAACACAATTCGCCGCGTTCGTTGCTCGCCTCGGCATCGAACCTCTTGAAGCGGAGTTCACCACCGACCAACTCGCGCGCGCGCTGCGCGGTTCGCGCCAGGCGATCAAGAAAGTCGTCATGGACCAGACACGGATCGCGGGTGTGGGGAACATCTACGCGGCCGAGGCACTCTGGTACGCGCGCATCGATCCGTCGCGCCCTGCCTCCACGATCAAGGCCGACGAAGTCGCGCGGCTGCGAAAAGCGATCGTCCAGGTCCTAACGAAGGCAGTCGAGGGTCGCGGCACCAGCATCCGCGACTACCGAGACGCAAACGGGGCCGAGGGCGATTACGCTCCCCGCCTCAAGGCCTACGGCCGCGAGTCGCTTCCCTGCCGGCGCTGCGGTACGCGTCTCGTGGGCACCATGGCGATCGACGGTCGCGCGACTGTATTCTGCTGGCGCTGTCAACGTTGAGCTGAGATGCGCGGCAAAGCTCCGCACAAATCGTTAGGTCCTGCCGGTCCGGCGCTGCGCGAGCACGTACTCAGCGAGGCTGCTGCGCGCCCCGCCGTGTATTGGATGTCCGCGGCAGATGGCGAGGTGCTCTACGTCGGCAAGTCCAAGCGTCTCCGTTCGCGGCTGCTCAGCTACTTTCGCGGCAGCTTCGACGACGCCAAATCGGCGCGCATCATCAGCGTTACGAATCGCATCGACTGGACGTATGTGCCGAGCGAGTTCGCGGCGCTCCTGGAAGAGATGCGCCGCATCAAGAAACTGCGGCCGCGCTTCAACGTCGCGCTCAAGCGCGACGATCGGCATTACGCGTTCATCAGGCTGAGCGACGGCCGAGCGGCGCGCCTAACGGTTGTGCGCGGCCCGGGCCGCGACGCGCACGGGATTTTCTACGGCCCGTTCGTGGGCGCCGTCAGCCTGCGCGAGGCGGTGCGCGAGCTGAGCGACGTGCTCGGGCTGCGCGACTGCACGCTGGACGGTCGCATGCGCTTTGCGGATCAGCGCGAGCTGTTCGTGCTCCCGCTCCCCGCCCGCACGCCCGGCTGCATCCGTTATGAAATTGGCCGCTGCCTCGGCCCCTGCATCGCTGCGACTACCGCGGACACCTACACCGCTCGCGTGCGCGACGCCCGCGCGTTTCTCGAAGGGACCAGCGACGCGCCCATTCGCCAGCTGACCGCGCAAATGGAGGCCGCGAGTGCGGCGCTTGAGTTCGAGCGTGCCGCGTCGCTGAGGGACAAACTCGCGCGACTCACCGCCCTGCGCGACAGATTCGATCGCCTGCGATTCGCCGTCGAGACGCTGTCGTTCACGTACGCCGTGCCTGGCGTGAACGGCGACGACCGCACGTATGTCATTCACCGCGGGCGAGTCGTGCGCGAATGCGCGGCCCCGCGCGACCAAGCCGAGCGAGAGGCGCTGGCGCAGGTTGCCGCGCTGGCAGCGGGCGCCTCGCCGAAGCGCAAGGCGGCGTTCGCACTTCCGGCGCACGAAGTGGACGAGGTGCTGCTGATTTCATCTTGGTTCGCTCGCAACCCTGACGAGATGGCGCGGACGACTCCGCTGTGCTGACGTTAGGCGTCCAGCTGGATGATCGCCACGTCGGCATGACCGTGCGTTAACGTTAGGCGTCCCACCGTCGGACGCAGATCGAAGCGGCGCGGACCCGCAGCGCCGGGGTTGATCACCAGTCGCTGGCCGTCTCGCTCCACGCGCGGTTTGTGCGTATGTCCGTAGATGATCACATCCGCCGTGTACGTTCCCAGCAGCAGCGCGGGGCTCGGCACCCCGACCTCGTGCCCGTGGCTTACGTGCACGCTGATGCCGTCGAGATCGAAATCGAGCGTAGGCCGGAGCCCTGATGAGAACGGGTCGTCGCAGTTGCCGGCGACGGCGCGCACCGGAGCGATGAGCGCCAACTCCTGAAGTATTTCGGCGCCGCCTACATCGCCGGCGTGCAGAATCAGCTCCACGCCCGCGAGGGCCGTGTGCACCTGTGGACGAAGCAGGCCGTGCGTGTCGCTAATCAAACCGATCTGGCGTGGCATCGATGACGCGGTTCCAGTATGTCACGCATCACGCCGCGGCCTCTTCGTGTCGTTAGGCTCGCCACTCCATCGTCTCCCCAGTTTGTGTGCGACGCCGGCCTGATCCAGCACGCGCGCCACCACGAAGTCCACGAGATCGCCGATCGCCTGCGGGCGGTTGTAGTACCCCGGTGCCGCCGGCAGCACCACGGCGCCCGCGCGCGAGAGTTTGAGCAGATTCTCGAGGTGGATGTCGCTGAGCGGCGTCTCGCGCGGCACCACGATGAGACGCCGCCGCTCCTTGAGCGTTACGTCGGCCGCACGCTCGATGAGCGAACGCGATGTCCCATGCGCGATCGCGGCAACTGTCCCCATCGAGCAGGGACAGATGATCATCCCAGCCGTGCGCGTCGACCCTGAGGCCGGTGCGGCGCCGCGATCCCCATCGTCGAAGATCCGGACGCTGGCGTTCCAACGCG
>DASYRX010000016.1:0-3909 GCA_036003845.1 Gemmatimonadaceae bacterium
GGGATGACAGTGGCCTTGGTCATCTCGCGCTACTGCGACGGTTTGAAAGACAACCGCTGTTCGCATGACGCGAATCGAGCGGATCGAACGGAGCGAGAGCCAGAAACACAGCAGAGCTCTTCACATGCGTTGGGCCAAGTACGCGTTGTTTATGTAAAAGAACAAAAGCGTGTCGGAAGTCGTGGGCCGCACCCTGTGAAGTGCTTTGGCAGCGACGAACCGAATCCGGTCCCATCCGCCATGTCTGCTCGATCCGAACAGGTTTGCCGTTGACGTTTTTGAACAGAGGTCTTCACAAAATTCGAGGAACCCTTTGAACATTCCTCTGTCCTTAAAATCCCGAAATTCCCGGATGTCCCTAAGATTGTATGTTGTTTGGCGACTGCTCTCGGAGCTTCCATGAAGGCCTATCTAATCACGACCGGTCTCGTCTTCGCTCTCCTTGTTGTGGCCCATGTCTGGCGCATTTTCGCGGAGTCTCGCGATCTCGCGACGGAACCGGATTTCATAGTCATTACGCTCGCAGCAGCGGCCATGAGCGCGTGGGCTTGGCGCCTGTTGTGGCGTTACAAGGCGTCGTAAACAGTGACGATTTCGAGCCGCGGTGACCTCGAGGGAATGCAGCGAGTCGGCCAACTCGTTGCCGACGCGCACGCATACCTCGGCGTGCAGGTGAAGCCTGGCATGACGACAGCTGAGCTCGACGAGCTCGGCGCGCGCTTTCTTCGCGCTCGGGGCGCCAGGTCGGCTCCACAGCTCACATACGGATTCCCAGGTTTCAATCTCATCAGCGTCAATGATGAGATTGTGCACGGAATTCCGGGCCAGCGGCGTCTGGCCGCGGGCGATCTGGTGAAGATCGACATCACAGCGGAGTTGGGCGGCTTTATAGCCGACGCGGCCCGTACGATCGCGCTCCCTGGCGCTTCGCGTCTCGCACGGCAGCTCGCCAAGTGCGCGCGCCAGGCATTCGACGCTGCGTTAGGCGCGTTCGCTCCGGGGCGTCCACTGCGCTCCATCGGTCGGGTCGTCGAACGCACAGCGGAACGCGCCGGATTCGCCGTGTTGCGCGAGCTGGCCGGACACGGTGTCGGACGCACGATCCACGAGCCGCCGACAATGCCGAACTTTGACGATCCCGGAGAACGCGCAACCGTGCACGAGGGTCTCGTGCTCGCCGTGGAGCCCATGATCGCTAGTGAACGCGCGCGCGTTGTCGAAGATCCCGATGGCTGGACGCTGCGCACCCACAACGGCGCACTGGCGGCTCACTACGAGAACACAATCGTCGTCCGGCACGGACGAGCGATCAACCTCACCGCGCTCGCGACGTGACGCGTCGTCCGCTGTAATGAGTGCAAGCAAAAACGTCGCGGCGGCCCGAGCGTACCTAACGGCGATCGAGCGCGGGGCGACGGGCAATGAGCTCGCGGCGTTCTTTACAGAGGATGTCGTGCAGCAGGAATTCCCCAACCGTCTCATGCCGAACGGGGCGACCCGGAACCTGGTCCAGATCCTCGAGGGCGCTGAGCGCGGTCAGGCGATCCTCTCGAGTCAGCGCTACGAAGTGCTCAATGCGATCGAGAGCGGGGAGACTGTCGTGCTCGAGGTGCGCTGGACCGGCACGATGGCGGTTGCCGTAGCCGGACTGCCCGCCGGGGGTGAAATGCGCGCGCGTTTCGCAGTATTCCTGGATTACAGAAGCGGCAAGATTGCGCGCCAGCGCAACTACGATTGCTTCGATCCCTGGTAAGCCAATTTGCGCACATCGATCGAGCGCTCCCTAACGCGGGAGATTCAGAGGCAACTCAAGCGACGCGCGGCGGACCTCGTCGACTTCGCGACAGCGCTCATAAGGATTCCGTCTGAAAACCCACCCGGAGCAGGATACACGAAGTGCGCGGCGTTGATCGCATCGACGCTCAGGCAACTGGGCCTAACGACGCGCACGTTGAATCCGTCAGGCGCAGCGTCCATAGTGATGGGCACACATGGAGATGGCGGGCGCGCGCTCTACTTTAGCGGCCATTACGATGTCGTCCCCGCTCAAAGCGCCGAGCAGTTCAAGCCGGTAGTGCGCAAGGCCAACCTTCATGGGCGCGGCTCGGCTGACATGAAGGGCGGCATCGCGGCGATGGCCTTCGCGATCCACGCGCTGAAGCAGACCGGCTTCGAGCCAACGGGTCGCGTCGTCTCCGTATCAGTGCCCGACGAGGAGACGTCCGGGCCACGTGGCACGATCGCGCTCGCCGCGGCGGGATTGATCGAGCGAGACGCGCTCGGCATGCTGACGATGGAACCGACGAGCGGCGTGATATGGAACGCAAACCGCGGCGTCATCAGCGTTCGCATAACGGTTCGCGGTCGTCCGGCCCACGTAGGGATGCACTTTCGCGGTGTGAACGCGTTCCGCGGCCTGCTAGAGGTCGCCGCCGAGTTCGCGGCGCTGGAGCGCGAGGTGGCGCAGCGGCGAACGGAATTCAACATCAAGCCCGACGCGGCGCGTCGCTCAGTCTTGTTGTTAGGCGGTGAGCTGTCAGGCGGTCACCTGTTCAATGCCGTGCCGGATCGCGTCTCCTTCACTGTGGATCGGCGCACCAACCCTGAAGAAAACTTTGACGAGGAACGCGAGCGCCTCCTCGCGATCGTTGCCAGATCTCGCCAGCGCGGCATCAAAGTCGCCATCGAGGAGCTGCAGCAGGGACGTCCATCAGCAACCAATGCCGACGTGCCATTGGCGCGCGCGCTGGCAACGAACATCCGCGCGGTGACAGGCAAGCCGGCTCGTTTCGAGTTGTGCCCCGGCGTGCTCGAGACGCGGCACTACGCTGCCCTCGGGATTCCCGCGCTTGCCTATGGTCCGGGGCTCTTATCGATTTCGCACGGCCCTAACGAGTTCGTCTCGATAAGGAAGCTCCTCGATTGCGCTGAAGTCTACGCGCGCACGGCCCTTCGACTCCTGTCCTGATTTTGCGATAGCGAAGGCGGGCCTTCGTCTGCCCAGTTCGCGGGTGGACCCCAACGTTGGCCTTGCGGACCGATTGAGAATGAAGACAAGTATCGCCGCACAATGTCCCGGCGAAAAAAGGCAGCGCGAAGCCCCGAGCCTTCGACGCGCCCACGAAAATCGAGGCATCCTCGTGTGCGCGTTCGCATTCTGTCGGAGTCTGTAATTGCGTTAGGTCCCGGCAAGGCCGATCTCCTTGACGCGATTGCTGACAGCGGTTCCATCTCGGCGGCAGCGCGCAAGCTGAGAATGAGCTACCGGCGCGCGTGGATTTTGGTGGACACGATGAACGCGTGCTTTGTCCAGCCGTTGGTGGGCACCGAGAAGGGCGGATCTGAGGGTGGGGGAGCCTCACTGACTGAGACGGGGCGGCGCGTCCTGGCGCAGTATCGCAAGCTCGCGGCGGTTGTGGAAACGACATTCGCGCCACTGATGCGCATACCAACGAGCTCCAAAGACTGATCTCGAGGGGTTACCGCTTGCGCAGCAATGTTACAGCGATATATCCGGCGCGGTACATCGCCAATTACGATTCGCGTGATTCGATTCATCGCCACGGCTATCCTCGCAGCATTCGCACTGTCGCGAAGGACAACGGCTCAGACTGCTGACGCAGCTATCTTAGGGCTTATTAGCGATAGCGCTGGACGGGCGCTCTCTGCTGCAGCGGTTACGGCGAAAAATACGGCGACGGGTGTCCAATGGACTGTCGTCACGAACGCGAGTGGTCGCTACGCGTTTGTGCAATTGCCGCTCGGCGGACCATATACCGTCAGCGTGCGACGCATCGGTTTTCGCGCGGAGTCGCGCTCCGGCTACCTCTTGCGTCTCGGCAGCCGATCGGTCGTCGATTTCATTCTCCAGACAGTGACCACGGAGCTGCCGCAGGTCATTGTCGAAGC
>DASYRX010000017.1:0-15699 GCA_036003845.1 Gemmatimonadaceae bacterium
GCGAGCGACGTGACGTTGATGCGCGGCGACCTGCGCGGCGTCCCTGACGCGATCGTCCTCTCTCGACGAACCATGCGCATCATGAAGCAGAATCTCTTCTGGGCATTCGCCTACAACAGCATCGGGATTCCGGTTGCCGCTGGGGTGCTGTACCCCGTCTTCGGCATTCTGCTCAGTCCGATACTCGCAAGCGCGGCGATGGCGCTGAGCTCTGTGAGCGTCGTCTCGAACTCTCTCCGCCTCAGGCGCGTACGGCTCGCCTAACGAATATGATCGACACCAAACATTCGGAACATACGGCCGCGTGCGGGTGCGGCGTTTCGGACGACGCGGGACGCAAGGCCATCGCCGTCGATCCAGCAGCGAAATCGCGCAACCTGGTGCGATTGCGGCGCATCGAGGGACAGGTACGCGGTCTCCAGAAGATGGTGGAGGACGATCGCTACTGCGCCGACATCATGACGCAGATCTCCTCCGTGCAGGAAGCGTTACGCGCGGTGGGGCGCGAGTTGCTGCGGAATCATCTGAGACACTGCGCTGCAGCCGCGATCCGCGGCACGGACGCCGAGGCTAACGCGATGTACGACGAGCTCGTGAACCTCTTCTATACGACACGCCGTTAGGTGAGTTATGCTTTTTGCACTCCAGTCGCTGCATCGCGTCTGGATCGCGCTAACTGTTCGCGCCCTACCAACCAAAACGCCAGCGCGTACACGATCACGCCGCACACCGCCGTTCCTGCGACCAAGTAATTCAACTCATATCCGCGTGCTACGCGTGAAACGGCTTCGCCCGCGAGCGCAACGAAGATGAACGCGCTCGGCAGCATCGCGGCGAGTGCCACCAGAAGCTGCCACCCGCGTGCGTTCGCGGCCCAAAACAAGCCAGCCTGAAAGATCGCACCGATCGTTAGGGCCCGCGCTAACAGCGCGACCAACGAAAGGCGTGGCGTGCCTTGTAATCCGAGCTGAACGAGCAGCGCGGCCGTGGCGAGCGCCAAGAGAACCGCTGCCGAGCGGAACAGCCGGCGCTGCATGTGTTAGGCGGCACCGCGTTGAACGTAGCCGCGATCAGCCCATGCAGCCCACGGCACCGTGATCCATCCGCCGACCAGCGCGACCAACGCCAGCGCGCCCACGGATGGGGGCGGCGGCGACCAGGGACCCAGCGCCCACAGCAGCGTGACGACGACCACGAGCGACCAGAGCGCCAGCGCCGCGACCCAATTGCGTGGACGGCGCGCGCGAAGATAAAGCGTTAGGCATGCGATCCACATCCCCCCCTCGATCACAAGAGTCGCTGGAATCGAGTTCCAGAGCCCGAGTCCGAATTTCGGCGAGTTGCCGGGCCAGAGCGGCATGTCGGGCGCGTGCGTCACGAAGTCCAGCACCCAGTGACTCACCACGAGAAGCGCGATGAGCCACGTCGCCCGAGTCTCCAAGCCACGCCAGCGCGCCAGACCGGCGAGCGCCAGCCCCCAAACGACTGACATGAGGAGGCTGTGGCTCCAGGGATATGACTGGAATACAGCCGGCGTGAACGCCGTCGCGCCAGGCTCGAGTCGCACGTGCTCGATGCCAGCGAGCAGGAAGATCGGCCACAGTAGATCCGCCATCGTGGCGGCGGCGACGAACCAGCCTAACGAGGTCTTCGGGCTCGCTTGCTTGGCCGCCAGTGCGACGGCAATGTGACCCACGAACATGTTACGCTCTGGGAACGAGAACGCGACGCCCGACGCCAGGGTGGCGCGGCGTCGCGCCAATATGCAGCCACTGGAGAATCGAGGGAAGACGAGGGGCCGAGCTATGACGTTGGCGAAGGCGCCTAACGTTGCACCGATTCGCCGTGCAATCCTGCGATGAGTCGCTCGAGCGCAGCAGGATTCACCGGTTTTGTAAAATGCTGATCGAAACCGGCTTCGTCGGCACGATGTATGTCGTCGTCCTGACCCCATCCCGTGAGAGCGACGAGCACCATACCCGCGCCCCAGCGCTGTTCGCGAATGGCCCGCGCAACGTCATACCCGTTCAATCGCGGCATGCCGATGTCGAGCAGCACGACATCCGGACGAAAGGCCGCCGCCTCTTCCACGGCTTGAACTCCGTCGTGCACTGTGCGCACTTCATTTCCCATCATGCGCAGGAGCATGCTCATGCTCTCGGCGGCGTCCCTGTTGTCGTCCGCGACGAGAATGCGGCAGCTCATCTGAGGCTGAACGCGAACATTGTCGCCTTGCGGTTTGCGCGATGACTTGCGCGACGGAACCACCGGTAAGCGAGCGATGAATTCGCTGCCTTTGCCAGGCCCGTCGCTCCGTGCTTCCACGGTGCCGCCGTGCATCTCGACCAGCCGCTTCACGAGCGTGAGTCCGATGCCAAGCCCGCCCTGCGACTTCTCGAGCGAGCGATCGACCTGCGCGAACATTTCGAAGACGGTCGGCAGTGCTTCGGCAGGGATTCCAATACCGGTGTCGCGCACCGTGATGACGATCTCGCGTTCATCAAGCGCCGCCGAGAGCCAGATACGCCCCCCACGATCAGTGTATTTCGCGGCGTTGTTCAGGAGATTGGCGAAGACCTGCGCCAAACGCATTGGATCGGCGTCGAGATAGATCGGTTGCGGCGGCAGCGAAACCGTCAGCGAATGTCCCGCCGCTTCGATGAGCGGTCGCGTCGTATCGACTGCGTTGCTGATGACGGCGGCGAGCTCGACGCGTTCTTTGCGCAAGTCGAGTTTCCCTCTCGTTATGCGACTCACGTCCAGCAGGTCGTCGATCAGTCTCACCATCTGCTTTAGCTGACGCTCCATCATCGTGCGCGCCTGGTCGATAGCCGCGCCATCATCCTCGGCCAACTGCATGATGTGCAGGGCATTGCGGATCGGCGCGAGCGGGTTGCGCAACTCATGCGCCAGCGTCGCCAGGAACTCATCCTTGCGGCGGTCCGCGTCGCGCAGCTCGCGGATCAGCCTAACGCGCTCGTAGGCGGCGGTCACGTAGTGGCAGATCGTCTGCATGAACTCGACTTCCTCCGCGGCGAACTGATCGCGCTGGCGGCTGGCGAAGGCTAGAGTCCCGAGCAAACGATTCTCGGCGAACAGCGGATGGCACGCGTACACGCGCAAGCCGTAACCCTTCACAAGCTGCACTCGCGGATCACTCGAGTCCTGCACATTGGAAACGACAAGAGGGCGCCGCTGCAGCGCAACGAAACCTGACACCGCCTCGCCCAGATCAAGACGCTCCATGCCGCGTGCTTCATCCTTGGAAATGCCATCGAACGACTCGAGCCAGAGTGCGTCACCCACGTCGTTGAGCATGTAGTTGAAGTAGGCGTCCAGGCCGAAATGCGGCGCGATCTTCGCGAACAGCGCATGCATCATCGCATCCGGCTCATCTGTCGAGAGTAGAATCGCGGCCGCTTCCCCCAGTAGACGCTGGCGCTCGCTCTGCTTCCGCAGCGCCGCTTCCGCACGCTCGAGGTCGACGAACTGATCGCGCAGCTCGAACTGCCGTCGGCGCGCGCGGATCGCTGTGCGTATGGCGCTCACCAGAGTCGTTAGGCGGACCGGCCGCTCCAGCACGGTGATGTTGCCCAGCAGCTCGATGGCCCACGCTGCGGCCGCCGAATCCGCGCCCGCACCCGACAGCAGGATTACTGGGAGGTCTGACCACGGGGGCTGACGACGCAGCGCCTCTAGTAACGTGGGGACATCTGGCGCGACGAAGACCTCCTCTGTCAACAGAACTGCAGCGACAGTCTCGTCAATCTCCGCGGCCAGCGCAGTAAGGCTTTTGAAGACGGACGCCTCGACGCCCGCCTCGCTGAGAATCAGTCGACTGAGGCTCGCGTCCGCGCTGGTGGGTGCCAGCACGAGCACCCGCTCATTGGTGCTTGCTGCCATCGCTGGGACTCACTGCGCGGAACTCCGCGGCATTGCTGCCCACGAGCTCCGGAGTACCGGTGAGAATTCCATGGAATGTCACAATCGGCTCACCAACAGTGATGCCGTCCTGGAACTTCAACTCGCGAATAGTCCGCTCATGCTGTCCCGTCCGTTTCTTGACGACCGATATCGCCTGACGGATCTCACCGAGTGCCTCGAAGTAACGCAGTAAGAGAACCGTGTCCGCGAGATAGCTGGCATCGATCCCCTCAGTGTCACCAAGAAATCCGTGCTGAGTCAGGATCACCAGCGTCGTCACGCCGCGCTGCCCGAGATAGGTCAACAGCTCATGCAGATGCAGCGTGAGCATGCGATCGCTCGGCATCGCATTGAGATAGCCCGTTAGGCTATCAATCACGATCATCGAGGCACCGTCGACTTCCACGGCTTGACGCACATGGTGACTGAACTCGCCTGGCGACATTTCGGCCGGATCCACCTGGCGCAGCGTCACCATATTGGCGTCGACAAGCGGCTGGATATTCACGCCGAGGCTTGCCGAGCGGTCTAGCAGAGTCGCGATGGACTCGTCGAAGAGAAAGAAGGCACTCTTTTCGCCGCGTTCGGCGCCAGCCACGACATACTGCGTCGCGAGTGAGGATTTTCCGCAGCCCGAAGGACCCATAACGAGCGTGCTCGTCCCCTTCGCAAGTCCGCCCCCAAGCAGCCGATCCAGCTGCTCGATGCCACTAGGAACTGATGCCCGCGCGTACGACGTTCTGTGCTCAGCGGCCACGAGTCGCGGGAAGACTTGCAAACCTCCCTTGCGAATGACGAAGTCGTGAGAGCCTTCGCGATATGAGCAGCCGCGGAGTTTCCTCACTTGCAGACGCCGCCGCAGCGCTCCGTATTCCGCGGGGACGGTGCCCAGACTTACAACGCCGTGTGCGATACTATGCAAGTGCGTGTCGCTGTGCGCGTTGGTCCAGTCATCGATGAACATGACTGTCGACTTGTGCCGAGAGAAATGCTGCTTGAGCGCCAGGATTTGTCTCCGGTAGCGCAACGGGTGCTCGGCGAGCAGCCGCAATTCCGACAGCGAGTCGAAGACGAGCCGATCTGGTTTGATGCGTCGCGCCTCGGCAAGAACGGTCTTCGTCGTCTCAGCCAGCTCCACCTCGGACGGATGGAACATCGTGTAGCGCGCGTCAGGCGTTAGGCTCTCTTCCGACGCGATGATTTCGAGGATGTGGATTCCGTCGAGACTCCATCCGTGCGACGCGGCCGCCGCGTGCAGCTCCTCCTTGCTCTCGGACAGCGTCACGAACATGGAGGACTCACCCTGTCGAACGCCCTCCAACAGGAACTGCAATGCGAGCGTCGTTTTCCCTGCACCCGGATCGCCCTCGATTAGGTAGACCCTATAGGGAAGAAGGCCACCGCAGAGGACGTCATCGAACCCGGCGATGCCGGTGCGGACGATGTGCGGTTCCTGCGCAGTAGTTTCGTTCATATTTCCTTTCCGCGAGCCTTCGACGAGTTGCAAGGTCAGTAGCAAACTGCGTGCTCTTGAGCACGCTCCTTGGCGAGCTCGTGCTACTGAGCGATTAAGGGCTCCACGTCGCGCCCGCAGTGCTTACAGACCTTGGCTCGCGCAAGGATCCGCTCGGCACAATACGGACAGTCCCTTTCCTCTCGCGGTCCACTTTCGCCAGAAACGACCGGACTCGGCATGACAGTTCGTGCACTATCCGCGGCGCTAACCTGCCCCTGAACCTGGCGCCGGAACTCCAGCGGGCGCGCGATGTTGGGAAACGGCTCCTTCGTTCCACCGGTTCCTGTCACGGTCATGGTGCCGAATCCAAACAAGCGGCCTAGGATCCCCTGTTCCACGCCGATCCCTTCGACTTTGGCCAACATTGTCTCGAGCGTTCGCCGTTTGATGAAGCCAACCTTGATGATCACACGCTTGTCGGTCACGGCGAACTCGGACGATGTGTACTTGATCAGCGCGATGAGCATCGGGATCGCGCCTAACACGAGAAGGGCTATTCCCAGCCACTGATTATTCGCCGCGAACAACAGCACGGCGCCGATCACCGCAGCTAGAGCGACCAGGCCCGGCCAGATGAAGATGAGCTTGTGGAGGTGAGCGCGATATTTCACGCGCTCGCCAGGCAGCAGCTGGTCCTCGACGTAGCCCATCGTCAATTCCTCTCGTTAGGATCGACGTCGCTGCGCAAGCCTAACGCAGCTGATCAGTCATCCAGACGCGTCGCGCGAACAACCAATTCCGCATCGCGCTGATCTCACCGTCATAAGATCCAGTCACGACGCGATTCGGCCAGACCCACGTATTCAGGATCGGCCACCGCTCGAAGTTGTGCGCCTGAACGGTGTGCAGTAATGCCGTGCGGGTCGTGATGTAGTCGCCAAGTTTGTTGAGCGTGTTGTCGGCGACCATCTGATTCCAGCGCGCCTTCACTCGAGCAGCGAAAGCAGGGTCCTGAAACATGATGGAGAACCAGGGCGCCGTGCGGATATGCCAGCCCTCGGTCTTGTCCGCATTGTCGTAGTTCACGTTCCCCATCGCCAGATCGAAGTCCCACACTGGACCGAATGTCAGCTTGCCGCCGCGCTTCTTGTACAGAAAGGTCGAGAGCCGCAGGTTGCCGTCGACGTTCTTGAAATACTCGTTGAGGATGTAATAGCTGATGGCGGACTCCACATCGATGTAGGCCGCGTAGCCCGTTTGAGGGTCGGCGAATTGCGGGCTGAAAAGCACGGAATCGATGCGAGCGATGTAGCTCGTGATGTACGCTCGCTGCTTCGCCCAGGCAGGATCGTTCAGCGTCTCGGGGTTCAAGAGGCAGAAGATCATCGGCGTAATAGTCGAGTTGAAGCAGAAATCTTCGCCGCGGCGTTCGTCGACTTCGATCAAATAGCCGCCAGTGATGTTCGTCGCGCTCGTGTCAGCGACTTTCATCTCCGGCATATTCACTCGGTCCGGCGCGATGCGCACGTGCTCCGTGAGCTGATAGATGCCCTGATACGAGCCGTTGAGCTCCAGGTCGACGAAGCGCGAGCGCGGGGTCCACTCCATCCCAAGCACGCGGCTGAACTCGAACGCGACATCGTTTCGCAGAAGGGTCTTGTCCGAGTAGTTCGCGAGCAGAACCCAATGGCGGCTCGCCGGCATTCCCATGAGGAGCGTGCTGGTGGCGAGCCTAACGCGGTACGGCTTCTTCGGCATGAGGTCCCACGTCGAGTGCCCGCGTCCGCGAATCTCCAGCGGTCCCTCAGCGAGTTTTTCAGCCGTCGTATCCGTCAGCGTGTACGAGGCGGCGAGGTATACCTCTCGCGAAGTGATCGGCTGGTTGCCGGTCGTGGTTACGCGCAGCAGCGGCAGTTTCGTCGCGACGGGGAGCGCTGGCTTCGACGTCGTATCCGAAACGGCAGGGTCAGTCGCGTTAGCGCACGCGGCCAGCGCGAGCCCGACTAGCGTCAGGCCCAAAGTGCGTCTGGCGAAGGACGCAGAGCTCACTAGTGCAGGCAATAGCATCGTTCGGAGATTACAGCCTTCCACACGCCTCGAATAGTCGTGCCCCATGACTCGAGCACCGATGCGCACCGTCTATCGAAATAGCGTCGCGGCACTTTGCGCCATAGCGGCGTTTGCACACAGCGGAGTCGCACAACGGATCGCCATCCGCAACGTGACAGTTGTTGACGTCGCGGCAGGAAGGCATCTGCGCAATCAGGCTGTCGTGATCGACGGCGATAGCATCAGCGCTGTCGTCCCTGATCGATCGCTGAACGTCTCAGGTGTTACGCGGACGGTTGATGGGAGTGGCAAGTATCTGATGCCCGGAATGTGGGACATGCACATCCATCTCATTTCTGGTGGAAGACCGTCACTCGCGTTGCTCGTCGCGAATGGCGTCGTCGGCGTGCGCGACATGGGTGGCGCGCTCGAACAAGTACGTGCCTGGCGAGACAGCATCGCGTCAGGTACGCTGCTCGGTCCGCGGATCGAGATGGTCGGGCCCATCGTCGAGAATGCGCAGTGGCTCACCAGAGTCATGCAGATGATGGCGCAGCAGGGGAATCAGGAGGTGAGTCGCGCACTAGCTGAGCGTATAAGCGTCGCAACGCCCGAGGATGCCCGCGCGGCTGTTGAGCGCGTCGCGGCACTCGGCATGACGATGCTCAAGGTACGTAATGATCCACCGGCGCCGGCGTATTTCGCGCTCCTGCGTGAGGCGCGGCAGCGCGGGATTCGCGTCGTGGGTCATCCGCCAGTGCGCGGTCCGAGTCTCGCCGACGCGTCGGATTCCGGCATGGCGAGCATAGAGCATCTGATCCCTTCCTATCGGCAGGGCACGTGGAGCTCTGCGCTCGACGTGATGACGCCGGAGGAGCGCGCTGCGCTCGCTGCAACGTGGGTGCGCAATCGCAC
Organism: Gemmatimonadaceae bacterium; assembly: GCA_036003845.1. Lineage (GTDB taxonomy): Bacteria > Gemmatimonadota > Gemmatimonadetes > Gemmatimonadales > Gemmatimonadaceae > DASYRX01. The sequence continues at coordinate 8,345 of DASYRX010000017.1, forward strand.
CGCGTTCGATCCGACGATCATCGCTGGGATCGGCTTCCGGAACATGCCGGATAGTGTCGTGCTCGCAATCATCGATGATACGAGCGGCATGCGAGATCGTCGCATGCGCTATGTCTCTCGAGCGCTGGCGCGCGAATGGCGCAGTCAGATGGAAATGAAGAAGGTCGAAGGGCCGCAGCCGGATTGGGCCACGCTCAATCGTCAGGCAGCGGCGAACTTGCGCACGCTGGACTCCGCGGGCGTGATCATTCTGACGGGTTCAGATCTGGGGGCACCGCTCGTTTATCCCGGCTTCGCAATACACGACGAGTTGGGACTGCTCGTGCGCGAAGGAGGCATGTCGCCGGCGCGGGCGTTGCGCGCCGCCACGTTAGGCGCCGCGCAATTCTTCAAAGAGGAGAGCAAGACCGGGACTGTCGCGCGGGGCATGCGCGCCGATCTCGTGCTACTGTCAGCGGATCCGCTGGCCGATATCGCGAACGTGGGCCGGATCGACAGCGTGATCCTGCGCGGGCGCCTGCTCGACCGCGCTGCGCTCGACCGCATCTTGAGCGACGTCGCCAGCCAGCGTTAGCCCCACGTCGGCTGCCCGCAGCGCCGGTCGTCGTGCATCACCGTCGGCGGCGGACACGCTAATCGTCGCTGGGATCTCGGGTCATAGATGGCGTGACGCCGCCTTTGGCGATGCACGACTCCCGGCGTCCAATCCAAGAGAGGAGGCGCTGGTGTCCCCGGAGGCGGCGTCACGGCGCAAGACAATGCTTGCCTCCTACGATTTGCGTCGGCCGTGTCCGACTGGGGAAGGGGATACCCGCGCCGACTCTCGAGCGCGCCTAACGAGCTGAAACAGCCGATCCTGAGCGTTTGTTTTTGTTGTGTTTGTGTTTTGGACCTTTCATCCGCTGAGATCAGTCGCATCCGCGAGAAGCCTTCGTCTGTGTGGCTACCCATGCGCGACAATGAGCAAAGACCAAGAGCCGAGTGTTTGTTTCCGGCCGTCCTCAGTGTCCTCTGTGACAACATAGTTCTTCTACAACAGCCTCTGTGTCCTCTGTATTAAGCTTTTGATCTCGCCTAACGTGGCTGCCGCGCCATAACCCCGCGCACCGCGCCAGCGATCATTCGATTCACCGCGGCCAGTGACAGTCCACCTGAATCAGTAGCCGGAATCGTCGCGAAGCCGATCGCCGAGGCCTTTTCGTACCGCGAGAAGATCTGCTCGAAAAGTTTCGCGAGCTCTTCGCTCGATGGGCCATTCGGCACTTTATTCTGATGCCCCATGACTTCCCTCGGATCGAGGACATCCATGTCGATATGGATGTAGATCTTGTCCGTGACCCGGTTCAGGCGATCGAGCTGCGCGAAGACGGCAGCTTTGGCGCCCCGCAGGTCGTCCACGCTGACCTGCTCGATCTTCGATCCGTTGAGCAACTCCTGTTCGAGCGGGTCGACGAGTCGCACGCCACCCATCACCACGTGCTCATCTGGCAGCGGCGGGTCGAGCTTGGCGTCGAGTCGCATGATCTTGAGCGCGCGACCGGTCGCGATGGCCACCGGCATCCCACCTAACGAGCCGCTGCGAGTCGTTTCCGGCGTGTTGAAGTCAGGATGCGCGTCGAGCCACAGCATGCCGATCCTGAGTGACCGACCGGGGGGACCCGAATGCTGCAAGCCGGCGACGAGGCCGGGCATCGAGGGACACGTCGCGAGCAAGCCGACTGTGAAGTAGCCATCGCGTTCGTTCTGCGCGACGTTGTCCGCGAAATGGCCGAGCGCCATTCCCAGGCGCTTCCACCCACCATATTCCGTGTCTTGCTGAGCCGTGAGCGCAGCTTCAGACAGGCGTACAACAGCGCCCATCTGCGCGAGCGTCTGCTGGATGCCGCCGTTTGCCATCGTCGCCGGACCGCGCGACGTCCCGTTAGGCAGGAACGGCTGTTGCGCGAGCGCCACGCGCACCTTGCCGTTCGCATCACGGTAACGTTGGCTCTGTGCCACTGCACCCGCGCTGAACGTCATGGCCAGAACTATGACAGAAACTATTGTTCGCTGCACGGCACCTCTGGTCCGGCGCGGGATTGATAGCACGTTCGCCCTGTGACCCAGCCGAGGCAAGCCGAACGGCGCGGTCCGTCGGCCGCACTCCTGTCCGAGATCAACCATTCGATCCCGCGACACTGGCAAGTGCGATAGGCCGCCCCCATCGCGCCTCCACTCGTGCACGGACGCACGAGGAAGAAACCAGCTCCAAATGTGCCAATTACGATGACGAGTGTGATGCGAGCGACACGGGATTTGAACACGAGCCGCCTCGTTCGCTCAGCCTCAGCGCCCGCCGCCTGCTGCTGCGACGAGCTCTGGCTTCGCGGGCGCGTCAAAGGCAGCGCGCACGCGCTCCGGGTACACCCACTCCAACATTGGCGTCGTCATGAATGTCGTCGCCAGCGCCATCAAGACCATCATGGCGAAAAGAGCCGGGGATATCACGCCGATGTCATAGCCGACGTTGAGAATCACGAAGGCCATGAGGCCACGTGTATTCATGAGCGTGCCTAACGCCCACGCTTCGCGCCATTCCATTCCGGTCGCGCGAGCGGCCAGCGCGCAGCCGGCCATCTTGCCGGCCACGGCAACGATCAGAATGAGCACCATGTACAGCCACATGTCCCCGCCGATCAACGCGACGCTCGTCCGCAGTCCCGTGAACGCAAAAAAGATCGGTAGGAACAGGACGACCATCACATCTTCGAAACGCTCGCGGAACTCACGCACGAACGCCTCGCCCTTGGGCATCACAGCGCCGGCGAGAAAGGCGCCGAACACCGCGTGCACGCCGAGCCGCTCAGTGATCCATCCACTGGCGAGTACGAGAAACACGACAGCCGCGATTCGATCTTGCGACAGTTTGCCGCCCCATCGTTCGTACGTGACCTGGAGGCGGCTCAGCGCGCGCCGCACCACTGTCAGCATAACGAGAACGAAGAGCAGCGAGCCACCCACCATGAGCGGAATCGGAATCGTCGCCTCGGCGCTCCGCACAATGAGCACCACCGCGGCTAGGATGCACCACGCCGACACGTCATCCACGGCGGCGCACGCAATCGCCACGGCGCCGAGCCGTGTTTTCGTTAGCCCGCGCTCCTGAAGGATGCGTGCGAGCACAGGGAAGGCCGTCACGCTCATCGCCGCGCCTATGAACAGCGCGAATCCCGCGAAGGTGACGCTGTCATCGGAGAGACGCGGATAGAGATAGAGCGCGAGGCAGACGCCGAGAAAGAACGGCGCCACGATACTCGCATGACTCGCGACAAGAACCGCGTGGCCGCGGCCGCGGATCAGCTTCGCGTCGAGCTCCAGGCCAACGAGGAACATGAAGAACAGCAACCCGATCTGACTCAGAGCGTTCAGGAACCCCAGACTCGCCACCGGAAAAAGCGCCGCCGAAACGCTCGGAGCGATCCAGCCTAACAAGGACGGGCCGAGCATCAGCCCGGCGACCATCTCGCCAACGACCTTCGGTTGACCGATGAGACGCATCGCGCGACCGAGCACGCGCGCGCAAAACAAAATGATCGCGATCTGGGCCAGCAGCAGGAGTGGGCTCGGCATCAGCGGCCTCTCTCGCGATCAGGGAGGCGCGTTCCCCGGAACGGCACGCCGGGGCAGGTCGCGCAGCCGGGAAACAGAAAGTTGCCCACCAAATGCGTATCGGTCGCGCCTCTCGCAGGAAGCGCCGCCGAGACAGCGACTGTATCCACCGTTAGGCAGCTCGCCGCGCGCAGCAGCGCGTTTTCCTGCGTTGGAGCCGCTGCGTAAATTCTGTCACCATCGATGGTCCCGAAGAGCTCAACCGGCCCGAATGTCATGTCGAGCTTGGGACCGGACTGCGCGATGTTGAGCCGGCTGTCCCCGTCAGCCACCAGAGCCGACAGGCAGTGACCGCTTCCCGCCGAGTCGAACGCGATTGAATACTGTCCGTGCGCAGCCCTGGGTGGTTCGAGCCGCTCCCCGAGGCGCAGAATGCCGAGCATCGCTGCCACCGGAACACCGACCATGACGATGTACCACAGTACCGGCCGCATGGCGTATACCCTAACCAGTGGCGCGTGAACGCGCTTCTATAACATGCGTGTTCTTGGCGGTTCGTCCCATAGCAAGACGACGAGTTTGGTCCGGCCGAGAAACAGGCCGGACATGGCTCATGGCTGGCGCAGGGCTCGCAACGGTTGCCCTAGGTTTAGGAGGCGGATCGCAACCACTGCACCCGACGCATCGCGGTCGATTCCGAACTCAGCGCCGGACTCCAGTGTGAAGAAACGATTGGGTTCAGCCGCGTAGAGCCGCATTGGCTTGGGTGACAGAGGCAACACCTCGGCGAAGAGCACCCCGTCTTCGACACGCATAACGAATGGAAGCGTGTCCGACGGAGTGGCGAGGAGATAGCGGCCCGCGATGGCTTTGAGCTCCGCGGGATCGACGGTGATTGCCTGACGAGCCGTGGGCTGCATCACTCCCCAGCCGTACACGTCAGCAACAGCGCGTGCAATCTCCGACGCCACCTGCCCACCGTTGTCCGAATTCGTCATGATCGCCACGCCGTCACCACGTTCCGTGAACGCGAAGAACATGCAGCGATACCCTTCATTCGCTCCGCCATGACTGAAGCGTGCCGCCGTGCCTGCACCTTCTACGCCGACACCGAGTCCGTACGTTCCTTTTTGCACGGTCACGAAATCACGCGCCATTTGCTGCGAGAGAAGCGCATTGGCTTCGCCACCTAACGAGCGCTGGATGGCGCGCGCGAAGAGCAACAAGTCCGTCGGCGTCGTCCAAAGCCCCGCCGCTGCCATTTCAGGATATGTGTGCCACGAGCCAGCGATCGCAGTGCCATCGCCCTTGTGCGCGATCGCCGCGCGCGCACGCTTGGCTTCGGGGAGCGGTTGCTCATAGCCCGAGCTCCGCATTCCCGCAGGACCGAGCACGAGCTCTCGCACCAGCTCGGGGAATGGTTTCCCAGTGAGATCGCTGAGCGCGAGCTGCATAACCGTGAATCCGCCGCCCGAATACCGCCAGATCGAGCCCGGTGCAACGTTCACGCGCACGGCCGCTGTGTTCGCCGGCGGGCTTCCGTCGAGCACCTGTACGACACTTGGGACTTTGGCGTCCGCGGCGTAACCGGGGAAGCCGTGCACCGTCAGCCCGGCGCTGTGACTCAATAGCCTGCGCAGGGTGACTTTTTCGGTCGCGGTGAAGGAGTTGTCCGGCACCTTCCACGACTTGAGCACCGTGTTGATGTCGGCATCGAGCGTTAGGCGTCCCTTCTCCACAAGCCTTAGCGCCGCGACGGCCGCCACCGGCTTGCTGATCGAGGCTGCCTGGAACAACGTCGCGGAATCGACGCTCTGGTTCATTCCAGCGCGCACGACCCCATACCCTTTCGCCCACTCGATCTTGCCGTCGTGCATTACGGCCACGCTGACGCCGGGCGTATTGTTAGCGCGCAGCCGTTCCTCAATCGTGAAGCGGGGTGTCGGCTGACCGGCGATGTAGCTCGGCCGCAAGAGCCCTTTTTCCACGCGTGCAATGCGCTCGGCGACTTCCGCCGGTCGCGGCGCTTGAGAAAGCGCGACAACCGGCAAAGCGGCGAGAACGGCACATTCCCTCAGAAAGGGGAGCAACGGGCCCAATAGTCGGGCGCAGGGGAGTCGAGTTTTGGCAGTCATGGCCATAGTCTGCTCGGGTCGCTGTTGTCTCTGCAAGCGTTTGGACATCCATTATCCCCAGATCGCTCAAACCGAATGACACTTTCCGGCGTAGCTAACCGACCTCTCTCGAAGAGCAGGGAAGCAGCAGTTATGCTGGACGCACTGAGGCGATCGCGGCGTGACCTAACGATTGTCGGCGTTTTTGCCGTCTGGCTTACTGCCGTTCTGACTTTGGACGTAGGCGCCGGCATCTGGCCCCAGCGGGCGCTGGGAGCCGTTTCCTGGCTCATCCTTTTTGGACTCCTGCGTGGCGAGGGGCGAACGGAGCGCGCGCAGGTAGTAGTCGTCGTCATGTTCGCGACCGCCGTTGAGTACACAGCCTCACCGCTGCTCGGCCTTTACACGTATCGGCTGCACAACGTCCCCACCTTTGTTCCCCCAGGACACGGTGGGCTTTACCTCGCCGCGCTAGCGCTGGGACGTTCGGAGATCTTCACGCGATACGGCAAGCGACTATGCGCGCTGGTTACGATCGTCGGCGCCATGTGGGTGCTTTGGGGCGTCACGCTGTCCGATCGCAAAGACTGGTTAGGCGTTCTGATGTTCACGCTGTTCGTTCGCACGGTCGCCGCCGGTCGCGCGCCGTCAGTCTTCGCCTCCACGTTCATACTCACCGCCGCGCTCGAGCTACTCGGCACGAGCCTTGGCAACTGGACGTGGGCCCTGCGCGATCCTACGGGGCTGGTGTCGATCGGCAATCCGCCGAGTGGGATTGCCGGTGGCTACTGCATCTTTGACGCAGTGGCGCTGGCGGGAGGCCCAGCACTAGGGACTTTCATGGCACGAATGCGGGACTCCTTCCGCGGCGCACGACTTCGCGCCGCGCTGCGACGCCAGCGCACGGCCTCGGCTTCGCTCAGTCCCCCGTCGGGACGATTCCCGCTCCTTCCATCATTAGAATGACGGTGCGTTCGGGCGCCCGCGTGCGGTGCCTAACGCCTTTCGGGACCACGAGACCCTGACGTGGCTCGAGCTCGACTGAGCGATCTTCCAAATCCACGATGAAGCGGCCCTCGACAACATAGAAGAACTCATCTTCGTCGTCGTGATGATGCCAATGGTAGTCGCCCTTCTCGAAGACGCCGAGTCGAACGACCGAGTCGTTCACCTTACATAATGTTTGGTTGTACCACGGGTGCGTGACCTGCCTGACGAGCGAGTCGATGTCGACGACTTCGAGGGGCTTGTAGTGGATATTGAGGCGAGTGTCGTACTTTGGTTGACGCGCGTCAGCCATTGTTGCTCCTGAAAAAACAACCTAACGACGTTAACCACAGAGAGAACACGGAGAACATAGCGGTAGCCTCAAAAGAGCCTTCAGTTTGCTCCGTGTTCTCGGTGGTTGAAGATCTTAGCGGTCCATTATGACGAGTTTCCCGGCCATCGCATCATTGAAGGCCTTGATATCGCTTTCGAGCAGTCTCTTGAATGCGACGCGCGCGGCGCCTAACTCCTGCTCTAACATCTGAATGATGTTGACCTGTGCGTCTGTTGGCCGGTACTCAGCGCCACCGGCAACGTCTCCCGCGCCAGTCCCAACCTCGCCCGACAGCCAAACGAGATTCATATAGATGCGATACTTCTCCACAT
>DASYRX010000018.1:0-14180 GCA_036003845.1 Gemmatimonadaceae bacterium
CTTTCGGTCCCGCCGCGCGAAATTCCCACGGTCCTGTCGTAAAGCCAAGTTCACCGGAGCTCGAAATCGCCGCCACTTCCGGATCCCAGCTCAAGTAACCCTTGGCGGCGGGATGCGTGTTCAGCCAATCGCGGCCGTTCACAGGACCTGGCCGAAAGAGAAGTCCGTCGGGCCCCATGTTGGCGAGGAACGATTCCTTGATCCCCGCGCGCTCCGAGTGACGCGCAAAGGCACGTTCCGCTGCAATCAGCGAGCGCACACCGACGTTGGAGTTGGCGCCCGAGCTGCGGCTGCCTTGCGACGCGCAGCCTGTCACGCCCGCTAACGCCACCGCGCACGGCATGACAACGAGACGAATGTTCAACATGGGCTCCAAGACTGCATAGCACGCCCAGTTTCGTCGAGTCTCTTTCTGTCAGCGTTTCGTGCAGCGTTCCATCGCTCGATGCGCCGATTCATGAAACGCTTCCTGTGGCATGCGAAGCGCGGCTGGTGCAGCGGCATCATCGTGCGGCATCGATACATATGCCGCAGAGACAGCCTGCCGGCGCTCCTGGCGGCTTCGTTGCGAAGGATGTGGAGCATCATCTGTCACTCTCCACGGAGGCAACTTCATGAGGCTCGTTAGGATTCTTGCCGCGCTCAGCCTTGCGGCGTGCGGCACGCGCGACACTACATCGCCGCCGCTGTCCGGCAGTGCGGCACTAGACCGAGTCGGCGCCGCTGCTGTTGGCGCCGTCTACACGCAGACAAATGATGCGAGCGCCAATGCCGTACGCGCTTTCGCGCGAGCGAGCGACGGTTCGCTGACTTTCGTCGCCGACTATCCGACTGGCGGCAAGGGGAACGGTGCGCCGGGACTGGGCTCCCAGGGGGCTGTGATCATTGCGGAAGAGCGCTTCTTGCTCGCTGTGAATGCCGGAAGCAATGAGATCTCGTCGTTCCGCATCGGCGCGAGCGGCCTAACGCTTGTCGAGACGATCTCCTCCGGAGGCACGATGCCCGTAAGCGTTTCATCGTGGGGCGGCTTGGTGTACGTGCTCAATGCCGGATCCGACAACGTGACTGGGTTTCGGCTCAACAGCGTCGGTGACCTCAGCGCCATTCCGGGAAGCACGCGTTCCCTGAGCGGCACGGGGACGGGCGCAGCGCAGGTCGGCTTCCACCCACGCGGTCGCCAGGTGGTAGTGACCGAGAAGGCGACCAACAGCATCGACGTCTTTGCGGTCAACGCGAACGGGACGCTCACGGGACCGGCGGTGCAACCCTCGAATGGCGCGACGCCGTTCGGGTTCGAGTTTTCGCAGCGCGGCTATTTGCTCGTGAGCGAAGCATTCGGCGGTGCGCCTAACGCCTCCGCAACGTCTTCATATGGCCTGAGTGATGCCGGAGCCTTGCTCACGTTGAGCAAGTCCGTCCCGACCACCGAAACCGCTGCGTGCTGGGTCGTTGTCACGAGTGACCAGCGCTTCGTGTACGTGACGAATACGGGCAGCAACACTATTACGGGGTACGCGCTCGCGCCTAACGGCACGTTGCGGCGCCTCTCCGACGATGGCGTGACGGCACAGACGCAGACGGGACCGATTGACGCGGACTTCTCGCGCGATGGTCAGTTCCTCTACACGCTGGACCGTGGAAGCGGCGCTATCAGCATCTTCGGCGTCAATGCCAACGGCTCGCTCACTTCGCGAGGGACGCAAAGTGGCATCCCGACGACCGCCTATGGCCTCGTCGCTCGCTAGCTGCGCTCTTCAGATGTTTGGCCGACGACGTAAAGTTCCAGGGAGAAGATTACTCCGAACACGGAGATGACATTCGCGTAACACTTCGCGGCGCGGTCGTCGGCGCCGTCACTCTCGCGATCCTCGCCGGGATGCTGCCGGCGGGGATCGCGCTGCACACACGAGTGGCCGGAGCGCTCGAGGATCGACTGCGCGCTGACCTCGCTCTCGCTCCGCGCATCCTCGCTGACCGTACCGCCGCGACGAGTGACGCGCTCATGATGCACGCGAAAGAGTTCGCCCACGCAACGTCCCTCGCGGCCGCCCTCGTGACCGGGGATCGCGCGGCTGTCGACCGCATCTCCAATGGGCAACGGCCAGCCGTCCCGGCCGGCATTCCCGTTGTCGTTGGGCCAGACGGCGAGCTGTGGAGCGGACCGCTGGCGGATCCGCTGTCGATCGCCGCCACACGCGCCGGTCGCATGCCCGTGAATGTCCTCGGAGATTCGGCGGAGGTACACACACTTGCCCTGGCGCCAGTGGAAGTGAACGGGCGCTGGATGGGCGCCGCGGGCTTCGCCGTTCCAATGACCGACGATGCGGCGCGCACGCTCGCGAGCCTAACGAGAAGCGACGTCGTGATCGTCGCTGCGAAGAGCGGCCGAGCGGTTGCTACGACGCTGGACAGCGCGATGACGCGCGCGATTGCGCAGTTACTTTCTGCGCAAGAATCGCCGTCGGCCGTACCGCACGAGGTGCGGGTCGGAGCTGAGCGCATCGCCTTGGTGACTGCGTCGCTGGGCGCCGGGGCGTACGCGGTGTTCGCGCGTCTGATGCGCCGCGAGATGGCAATCTTACCTGCGTTGCGCCGAGTGGCGCTTCTCACGGCAGCGGGGGGGCTGGCGGTTGCCCTACTTCTCGGAATCCTCCTAGCCAATCAGGTCGCGCGGCCGGTGCGGGCACTCGCGCAGGCAGCCCGCGCGTTAGGCGAGGGTGACTTCAACGCTCCACTCCCACATTCGCGGCTCGACGAAGTCGTGGTTGTCTCAGAGACGTTCGCCACAATGCGTGCGGCGCTGGCCGCACGACTGGCCGAGCTGCGCAGTGCCAATCGCGAGTTGGAGGATCGTGCTGCCCGTCTCGCGGCTCTGCAGAGCGACATGCTGCGGCGCGAGCGACTGGCAGCGTCCGCCCAACTCGTCAGCCACCTCGCCCACGAGATCAGAAACCCGGTCGCCACGCTGCGTAACCTGCTCGAGGTGATCCAGCGCCGCGCCGCCAGCGATCCTGAAACGCGCGAGTACGCGGCGCTCGCCATCGACGAGCTATTACGGATGCACGAGCTCGCCGAACGCATGCTGGACCTCAACCGCCCGCACGATCCCGCACTCCAGACGGCGCATGTCGATCAGATCGCACACGACGTCGCTCGGCTCGTCAGCGCGGGGGATGGTGTCAGCGAAGGATCGAGGACTGCGATCAGCGTCGCCGCAGAGACCGACGCGATCGCGAAAATTGCACCGGATGCTCTAAAGCAGGTCCTGCTCAACCTCGTGCAGAATGCCCGCGAGGCCGTGCAGCAGGCGCTTCCGACTGTGCAACCACGGGTTGGTATAGAGGTGAGGCGAGAGGCAGATACTGTTACGCTCCGCGTGATCGACAACGGCCCAGGCATCGCGAGCGCCGCGCTGCCACGCATCTTCGATCCCTTCTTCACCACGAAGGACAAAGTGCAAGGCGTCGGCCTTGGCCTGTTTGTCGCTGAAGGAATCGTTCGAGCAGCGGGTGGCCGCCTAACGGGGCTCAATCGCCCGGATGGAGGTGCCGAGTTCCGCATCGAGCTGCCCGCGGCGCATCTCGCCGCTGCGGCGAATGATGCACGGCTGAGCGCAGGCTCCTCCTGATGCCTCATCGCGTGTTGATCGTTGATGACGACCGTGCCTTCGGGCTCTCGACGGCTGCGCTGTTGCGCGGCGAAGGGTACGACGTCGCGCTCGCTCGCGACGCGCAAGAGGCGATCACACAGCTCCGCGCGTCCCGGTTCGACCTCATGCTCCTCGATCTGCGCATGCCCGGTTTGGACGGGATCGCGCTCGTCGAGGCGTTGCGGCTCTGGGGTGAGCCGATTCCCGTTCTCATGATCAGCGGTGCCGGAACGATCGACAGCGCCGTGCGCGCGCTGCACGTGGGCGCGGACGATTTTCTCACGAAGCCGGTCGAACCCGAGGTGCTCTTCGCGCGGGTCGCCGAAGTGCTCGATCGCCGTCCGGACCTAACGAGCGAACATGTTGCCCACGGACTCGTCGGGCGCTCGCCGGCGATGCGCGCTGTCGTCGCATCAATCGCGCGCGTCGCTCCCACGGACGCGACAGTCCTGATCCTTGGTGAAACCGGGACGGGTAAGGAGCTCGTCGCCCGCGCAGTCCACCGGGCCTCGCCGCGTGCCGACGGTCCCTTCGTCGCTGTCAATTGTGCCGGGCTCGCGGAAGGCGTTTTGGAGAGTGAGCTGTTCGGGCACGTGCGCGGCGCATTCACCGGTGCAGTGCGTGATCGCGTTGGGGTTTTCGAGGCTGCAGCCGGGGGCTCGCTGCTGCTCGACGAAGTCGGGGACATGAGCCTCGCGTTGCAGCAGCGCTTACTTCGCGTGCTGCAGGAACGCGAGATCGTGCGTGTTGGAGCGACGCGACCGATGCCTGTTGACGTGCGGGTGATTGCGTCGACGCATCGCGACCTGCAGACGCTCGTTCAGGGCGGTGGCTTTCGCGAGGATCTACTCTACCGACTCAATGTCTTTCCGATCACGCTGCCGCCGTTGCGTGATCGCCCCGAGGACATCGCTTTGCTCGTTGTTCACGGACTGGAGCAGCTGCGCGCGCGGGTGCCGCACGCCGCGCGATTGTCCTGTTCTGCATTCGCGCTTCGCGCCCTCCGCGCGTACCATTGGCCGGGCAACGTTCGCGAACTGTTGGCCGCGCTCGAGCTTGCGGCAATTCACGCCGGCTTCGCGCGAATCGAGGCACAACACCTTCCCGCCGCCGTGCGCGAAGCCGTGGCTACGCAGCTCGAAGCACGTTATCGCGCTCCGGCCTCACCGGACGCCGAGCAGTCAGCGATTGTAGCAGCGCTGGAGCACAGCGGCGGTGTGGTCTCACGTGCTGCAGAGTTGTTAGGCATGGGCCGCACCACCTTGTGGCGCAAGCTCAAGGCCTATGGGATCGCCACGAGCACGGAGTAGGTGCGCCCATCGCTCACTGCTTCGGTCCCGCGAGCGTGGAAATGATGAGGATCGTCCACTGCGGACCTAACCAGCCACGATCGGTATCGTCGTACGACTCGCTCGTTGCGTGAGCGCCCTGACCGCGGCCGCCGCCGTCTATGGTGATCGACGGTATTCCCAGACTCATCGGAATGTTCGAGTCGGTGCTGCTCGCTCCGAGGTCGGTCTCGAAGCCGAGCTTCTGCGCTGCCGCCAGGCCGACCCGGACGATGAGCGCGGAATCGGGCGTGCCGCCAGCCGGCCTAACGCCGCGGTCCGTGATCTCGAGCGTCAGCTTGGCTCGAGAGCTCGGCCAGCGAGCATGCTCGGCGTCCAAGGCCTGCTGCAGCGCGATCCGAAACAGCGAGTCGACCCGCGCCAGCTCGACAGTCGACTCCGAGCGCATATCCACCTCCATCGCACCTAGCGGCGAGATCGTGTTGACCGAGGTACCGCCGGATATGACGCCCACGTTGAACGTCGTCTTGGGTGTCGCGGGCACCTTGATTTCATCGATCAGCGCGATCGCGCGCCCAAGCGCGTGGATCGGGTTGGCCATGCCGAAGGCGCCGAAGCTGTGTCCCCCTGGGCCTTTGTAAGCGACTGAGTAACGGTGGCTTCCGACGGCCTTGTTCGTTATGCCGAGTCCCGTCCCGTCGATTGAGATGAAATAGTCGATCTTCGGCGCGGGACTTTGTTTGGTGAACATGTGGCGTACGCCACGCAGGTTCCCGGGCCCTTCCTCGCCCACGCTGCCGACGAAGAGGATCGTCCCTAACGTGCGTACCTTGGCGCTATTCATCGCACGGATCGTCGCCAGCATAACGGCAAGCCCGCGGCAATCGTCCCCGATGCCCGGTCCTTTGAAGAGCGTGCCGCTGCGCGTCACCCTAACGTTGGTGCTCTCGGGAAAGACCGTATCCAGATGCGCCGAGAGCAACACGACGGGCCCGCCGCCATCGCCAGGGCGCTCACCGATTACATTACCCTCCGCATCGATGCGCACGTTGCGCAGACCTAACGACTCGAAGCGCCTTTTCAGCTCCGCGCCGCGCGCCTGTTCCTTGAATGGCGGGGCCGGGATTTCGCAGAGCGACACCTGTTGCGAGAGGGTCCACTCATTGTCCGCGTGCACTTTGGCCAGCGCGGCGTCGAGCTCTGGACTGGACACAATGCGCGCTGGTTGGGCCAGCAGGGCGACGGGGGTAAGAATTCCCGCGAAAAGGAGAGGGGTAATGCGCATGGGCTGGCGGAATAGTTGGATGGAGGGGCGACAAGATAACCTCGCGCCTGTGATGCAGTTAGCGGTCCGGCGTGTTCAGGGTTTACCGGTAGAAACGCCCCACGGTAACTGTGCGTTGCCTCACTGTGAATTCCTGAGCAACTCACCTAGTTAGGCGGCACATCGATTGCGCTAGTTCGCGAGCCGGAGATCTATGGACGACGACGCTTTAGCGGCACTCATGCAGCGCATCGGCGGGTGGAGCGCCATGGTTGGCGGAGCCCTGCTCATGGCAGCCGGTATTGGGTTCGGCGGTCTCACCTTCGGGCGTGAGGCTGAAATCGTGCTGCAAACGATCGCGGCGCAGCCGCGCTGGTACTGGCCGGCAGTGCACCTCGCGTTCGCGGCAGGCTCGATCCTGTGGATCGGCGCCTTCATCGCGCTCAACAGCTCCTTCCGCGAGACCGTCGCTCGACTCCTCGGTTCGTTAGGCGTCGTCAGTATGGTCCTTGGCGCGGCGTTGCATGTGGTCGATTCGTTCATCAGCGGGTCGGCGCTGACGTCGCTCGCCAACCAATGGGCCACGGCTTCTGCGACCGATCGCGTCGAGATCGTGCGCGCGTCGGAAACGTTGCTGATGGTGCTGGGCGGCACTTGGGTCGGCGTCGTCATGCTCTTTCACGGAGTGCCGTTCGTCTTCACCGGCACGTCCGTCGCTCGCACTGAGCGGTATCCTCGCTTCTTGCGCTACGTCGGTGTGATGGCCGGTTTCGGGTCGATCTTTACAGGTGCACTGATGCTGGTGATACCGCGTTCCGTGCCGTCGGCGTTGTACTACTTTTTCGCCGCAGTCGGCACGTTCTGGATGATCGGCGTCGGATACATCCTCAAGAGCCCGCCGCAGCCCGCGCGCCGCACGCAGGAAACGTTGCAAGTCGCGTAGCTGCAGAAACAAACAGCTTGCTGTCAGCCGTCAGCTGCCGGCCGATAGCCGACAGCTTTGGTTTTTGTTTACTAGTTAGGCGCGCGGAATAGATCGGCAATTCGACGAGCATCGTACTTGGCCGCGAGCGCGAGCATCAACAGTACGCGCGCCTTCTGCGGATTCAGCTCCTGTGCAGGGATCACTGCGCCGCGAGTCTTGGACGTCGTGTCCACGCTGAATCCCTGCCCCACTCGGCCGCTCCCAGTGCGAGTCGAGATCGCGATCACGACCCCGCGCGCTACTGCCCGGCGCGCCGCGCTCCCCTGGATCGGCGGAACGCCACCGCGTCCCACGCTCGCGATGACGATCCCGCGCGCCCCAGCAGCAACCGCTGCGTCTACGAGCACGCTATCAGAACCGACATGCGCGTAAATCACATCGACGCGCGGTAACTCGCCCAACGCCCCGACGTCGAAGAGCGGGGCGCACGATCGCTGCGCGGCCGGACGGTACACGACGACGGAGTCCGGATCGGCCACGCCCACCGGGCCGGCGTCAGGCGCTGTGAACGCATCCATGCGCGTTGCGTTGGATTTGGTCGCGTCGCGCGCGCGAAAGATCTCGTCATTCATCAGGATCAGCGCACCCAGCCCACGTGCGTTAGGCGCCGCAGCCACGCGGACAGCGTTCAGCAGGTTCGCCGGGCCATCCGCGCCGACAGCATCAGCCTGTCGCATCGCCCCCGTTATGACGACGGGAGTGCACGGTGACGTCGTGAGATCGAGGAAGAACGCCGTCTCCTCCATCGTATCCGTGCCGTGAGTGATCACGAAGCCGGCGGGCGTGTTCGCCTCCTTCGAAACAGTCACGACGCGCTTCGCCAGGTTGCGCCAGTGATCGATCGTTATCGCGCCTGACGCGATGTTGCTGAACTGCTCGAACGTGACCTGAGCGACGTTTGCGAGCGCCGGAATGGCGGCGACAAGCTCCTCGACCGTGCGTCGCGAGTTGCCGCCCAGGTTCGAGATCGTGCCCCCGGTCGCGATGATGTGCACGCGAGGCTTCAGCGGCGCCTGCGCGAGCGCCGCGACGCTTGAGGTTAGGCACGCCGCGGCGATGATGACGCTCGTCCGCCGCATCACACCGTCGCTGCCGCGCCCGTAGCCGCCAGCCGAGGAACGAGTGCCTCGTACAACGACATCGTGATGCGCCCGGGACGCCCGTCACCGACGGGCAGCCCATTGAGCGCGACGATCGGCATCACGTCGCTCGTCGTGCCCGTGATGAACAGCTCTTCCAGATGCGCGAACTCCGGCGTGAAGATCGGCATCAGCCTAACGGGGATACCCAGCTCCGCGGCCAGCTCCAGCACGACGTCGCGCGTGATGCCGGCCAGGATGTAGTTCGATTCCGGGTACGTACGCAGCTCGCCATCGAGAACACCGAAGACGTTCGTGTGCGAGCCTTCGGTCATCGCGCCGTCGCGAACGAAGATCGCTTCCGTCGCGCTGTTATCCACCGCATGCTGTTTGGCCAGCACGCTCGGAATGAGATTGAGCGACTTGATGTCGCCGCGCGCCCAGCGAAAATCCGGGAACGTCACCGCGGTGCCGCCCTTCGCGCGTACATCGTGCGGCGGGGTGAAGCGCGTCGCGGAAAGAAAAATCGTGCACGGCGTGCCCGGCGGCGGAAAATGATGCGTGCGCGGCGCCGCGCCGCGCGTGATCTCGAGGTATACGGCTGCTTCGCCATCAGTGAAATCGTTGTCGCGCAGCAGGCGGAACGAAATCGACTCGAGCTCTTCGCCGGTAATCGACGGCGTCAGGCGCATCTCGCGCAGGCCGCGCTCGAGCCGGCGCAAATGTCTCGCCCATTCAAACAGGCGACCGCCAATCGCGCGCGTTACTTCGTAAATCCCGTCACCGAAAAAGAACGCGCGCTCATCGACGGAAAGCTTGGCCTCTGAGCGCGGTAGGAACTGCCCGTTGAGATAAACGATCGACGACATGCGCTGCGCTTCCTCCGAGTGGTTCTGGAAGTTTGCTTCGGCGCAGGGCCAGTCAAGGCGAATAAACCAAAGTTTTCAGACGCCAGAGAACAGTGTGAAGCTGTCAGCGAACGTTACTACTGAATCGACGCTGTTACTGAAAGCTTTCGACTGTGTTCTGGCAGCTGACAGCTTTAGTTAGCAGCCTATCTCTTGCTAAGTAGTTCCTCGATCAGATCCAGCGCACGCGGATCCCGCGAATTGCCCAGCCAGAAGAGCGCCGACTTGCGCAGCTTGGGATCATGGCTTGTGCGCACGATGCGAATGAGCGCGGGGACACCTTCTTCCCGCGGCCGCTGCGACAGGGCGAAAATCGCCGATTCGCGCACTTCACGCTCCATGCGATCGTCCTCTGCAACGTCGCGCAAACTGCCGGTGATCTGCTCGGCGGCCATCTGTCCCAGCCAGAAGATCGCGCCTTTACGGATCTCCTGATTGCGGTTGTCGTCGCGCGCGATCCGCAACAGCGCCGGCCATACCTCGACCTCGTCGATGATCGTGACTGGCATGATCGCTTCCTTCGCGACAGACGTGCGCTCGGTACGAGCGAGATCCAGCAGATAATCGGCTGCCTGCTGATTGGGAACCTGGCCCAGATCCGTCACGTTAGGCCGCTGCCGCCAGCGGCCGCCAACGTAGAAACGGATCTTCATCGTTTCACCGTTGGCGCGATCGACGACGAGCCGTCCCGGGCCCGTCGAGCATTCGTTGCTCCACTCCACGTCGCGCGAATTGTTTCGGCCGTAGTCGTTGCGCCCATTCATGCGCCAGTTGTCACCGCGCGACCATCCGTTGCCCCAGCCGCAGATGTCAGGCTGAATATCGAATGTCATGCGCACTTCACCGTCCGACACTGCATTGACTCTTCGAGCAAGCGACTGCGCTTGCAACGGTGCGGCGATCAGCGCCGCGGCAGCGAGACCTAACGCGTATCTCATTTGCCGATCAGCTCCGCCAGGAAGTCGAGCACGCGCGGGTCACGGCTCTGTCCCAGCCAAAAGATGGCCTTCTTGCGCATTTCCTTGTCGCGATCGGAACGCGCGATGCTCATGAGCTTGTCCACGGCCTCGCGAGAATTGCGCTGCGAGAATCCGAAGATCAGCTGCTCCTTGATCTCGGTGTCGCTCGTGCGGTCGTATAGCTGCGCGAGGCGATCCAGCGAAACGCTCTTGTTCTGCGCCGCCCAAAAGAGAGCCTGCTTACGCACTTCGATCGATTCGCCCTGATCGTTCGCGATGTCGAGCAGCCACTGTTCGCTTCCCGTTCCGTGTTGCTGCGACAGCGAGAAGATGATCTTGTCCTTGAGCTCACTCGATCGGACGCGCTTGAACAGATCGCGCAAGAACTGCCCGTTCTCGCTGGAGCTCTTTTGTCCAAGCCAGAAAATGGCCTCGCTGCGAATTTCTTCCGGCGTGTTATCGTTTCCCGCCAACTCTCGTAAGGCAGCATTTCCTTCACCGCCGCCGAGCTGCGAGAGCGAGAAGACGGCATTCTTTTGCAGATCACGCGACGAGCCGCGGATGAGGTCGCGCAGCACTCCTGGAACGCGCGGATCGCGCGTCTGCGCCAGCCAGAACACGGCCTGCTTGCGTACTTCGTCGTCAGGATCTTCGCGAATCGCCTTGATGAGAATGTCGGCGGCTCGCGACGACGACTTCTGCGAAATCAGGAACACCGCCTTACGACGCAGCACGTGCGCGCACTGATCGCGGCGCCCCATAATGCGCTCCAAAATCGGCAGCGCCCGCTCCGCATCCATCTGCAAGAGCGCGTTGAGCGCCATGATGCGCTCATCGTCTTCGTCGTCCGGATCCGGGCAGCGACCACCCTGACTCGAGCTGCTCGCAGAAGCGCTGGGCGAGGCCGACGCGCTGGACGATGCCGTCGCGCTGGACGTGACTTCCGAGGCGCACGCTTCATCGCCGCGACGCGCCAGCTCACCGCAGATGCGCATGCGCAGTGAGCTGGCGTCACCGCGCTGCGACGCGTCCGGATAGCGCTCGGACAGCCTATCGAGCGCCGTCTGCGCCATCTTCAGTTCCTGACGATCGCCGATACGAAACAGCGCGAAGGCCTGGAAGTAGAGCGCTTCGGGCGCACGCTCCGATTTGGGATAGCTATTCGCGACGCGAGCGAACAACGTCGCCGCCTGACGATAGTCGCTGCGGTTGAGCGCGCGTTGCGCCAGACGGAAGATCGAGTCGGCCGGATCTTCGTTGTCGTCATAGGAAATCGTGACAGTGGGCCCGGAGACGGCCACCGCTACGCTTTGGGCCGCGCTCGCATGGAGGGCGGCGCCTAACGAAACGAGAACGGCAAGGGAAAGAATGCGCATTATCAGCGTCCTTTTTACGATCGCGCGGGCGGTCCTGCGGGAACGTTCGCCCGGAGTCGCGTCAGCAGTTGGTCTTGTTGAGTCTTGTCGAGCAGAAGCTCGTTAGTATCTGTCGTTCGTGAGTCCTCGAGCTGCAGCACCTGTACCAGCAGTAGTTCGAGGTCTTCCAACAAAGCGCGCCGGCGCTGGTCCTCGCCCGCAGGCGAATCGAGCAGCAGGCGGGTATCGGTGAGCAGATCGCGCGCCCAGCGTTGGATGGCCGTGTCGCGCGGCGCATAACTCGACATACGCACGGCCGTCACGAACGCCTCGGCACTTGTTAGGTGACGTGTGGCCGCGACGCTGTACGTCGCCGGCAGCTGCGAGTCCGGCGCTGTCGAGAATCCTGAGTTCACTTGGTCCGTTTGCGTCATGCGGCCGATGCCGATGCCCACCGCCAGCAGCGCCACCGCGGCGGCGGCAAGCGCCCACGGCGTGCGCGGTACGAGACGCGTGACGCGAGGCGTCGCGGCGGCCGCTCGAGCTGCGGCGATGGCGCGCCACATTTCTTCTCGCGGCACCTGGGCATCCGGCGGCAGCGCGTTGTATCCCGCACTCGCCGCTCGCAGCCAGGCGTCGAACCGATCGTCGTCGTTCGCGTTCATGCGCTCCATGCTCCCGCGAGATCCGCCAGGCGCTCACGCAGCCGAGCCCGGGCCCGGAAGAGCTGCGCCTTGGAGGTACCCACTTCGATGCCTAACGCAGCACCGATCTCTTCGTGTGTGAAACCCTGGACGTCGTGCATCAGAAACACCGTGCGATACCCCGTCGGTAACTTGTCGATCGCCTCATCCAGCCGCTGGCGCAGCAACGGATCGCTGCGTGGCCGATCGCTGCCTAACGACTCGGCGTGTTCCAACTGCACCTCCCGCTTGAGCCGGCGCACCTTGCGCAGACCGTTGAGCGCCACCGAAACCGTGATGGCGTGCAACCACGTCGAGAGCGCCGAATCGCCGCGAAACGTCGCCAAGCGCTCGAAGGCCCTGACGAACGCATCCTGCGTGAACTCCTTCGCAAGCTCCGCGTCACCCGCCAACCGAAAAGCCAGGCGGTACACGCGGTCCACGTGCGTGTCGTATATCGCGCGTTCCGCAACCGGATCTCCGGCCTGCGCGCGAGTCAGCAGCTCACGTTCGTTCAATCACTCCTCATGGCCGCCGGCCCACGGTTCACCAGCGTTCTCGACTGACCTTCCGACACGACTTCTTACGAAACGGTTTCGTGATGCTGCGCGCCAGCAGCCCCATGCAAAGCAAAAAGGAGCCCCGGGAAGGGGCCCCTTAGTTCAGCTCTACCAATCGGTTGCTCAATCTGGGCAGTGTCCCGCACCGATGACGCCGTTGTTGAAATTGTCGAGCGTTGTCGCCCACGCGATGAGCTGAGAGCGTGTTGGGTCGACTGGGGTCGGAATGCCGGCCGGTGCGCCAGCGAAGTAGGCCGCGGCACCCGCGAGCGCCTGGTTCACAGAGATATTACCAGAAGATCCACCGCCCGTGTTGAGCAACGCCGCGATGAACTGATGCGCGAGGATGAGATACGCATTCCCCTTCGTCGGCGGTGTGTTCAGGATCGTCAGATAGTTCTGGCCAGAGTTGTAGAACGTTGATGTCGTTAGGAACGGCGTGTTGTCGCCCGCCGCATCCCAGACCTCGGGATGAGTCTTCCAGTACCCCAGCGTGCGTGTGCAGCCTTCTGCCGGTGCGTTGGTGAAGGTGATCACGACGCCATAATCGTTCGCGATTCTCGCGCTGGCGTTAGGCGAGTTGATGGACGGTTGATAAAGCGACTGGTCGCTCAAGTTCGACTCGATCGTGATCCCCGTCAGGCTCCACCCGGAAGGCACATTCTCAGTGACGCTGACGGTCGCTTGGGTCTGCCCAATGGTCGGAACAGAGTGCACCAGCGCGCACGTGCCGCTTGCAATGTTGTGTGTGGTCGCGCTTCCACCATCCACCGACACTGAGAAGGAGAAAAGCGCTTCAAAGTCGGCGTCTTTGCATACCCACGCCTCGCCCTCGAGGGTGATATCCAACGGAGGTTTGTTGACGAGGTTCGCCGTGACGCTCGTAGCGTCCGGTGTCGGCGTGGGCACGATTGGATCGGCGCATGCGCTGAAAAACGCGAGCGCGACTGTGGCGACGCGAAGGCGCCGCCACCTTGCGGGATGCGACATTGACTCCTCCTCGAATGAGCAGATGGACCGATCTGAGGTGGGAACTTCGAAGCTGGCCGATAGCCAGCGGATCTCTGCTCAGGTCTGCTGGATTCGGTCATTGTGACCGGCGTCACAATGCTATAGCGAACTAGACCGAGCCGGAAGAAGGCCCCGTAGTGCCAGAGCCGGCCGCCACAGTGATCTGGAAGAGCCAAAAAAAGGGGCCCCTTAGGGGGCCCCTAGTCCAACTTCTACCACTCCGATGATCAGTCTGGGCAGTGTCCCGGACCGATCACGCCGTTATTGAACTGATCCAGCGTGGTCGCCCAACCGAGAAGCTGCGAACGGGTCGGATCGACCGGGTTCGGGATACCCGCAGGCGCACCCGCAAAGTATGCCGCTGCTCCTGCGATGGCTGCGTCCACCGAAGCAACACCGGACGCTCCACCGCCCGTGTTGAGCACCGCAGCGATGTAC
>DASYRX010000019.1:0-40590 GCA_036003845.1 Gemmatimonadaceae bacterium
CTCTCGAGAACAACGAGCAGGCCAGCGTGTGCCTGACGCGCGATAGCGTCGGTCGCCGCCTGAACGTAGCTCATGTCCGGATCGCGTGTTTTCGATAGCGGCGTCGGAACGGCGATAGAGACAGCGTCACACGTGGCGAGCTGAGACTCGTCCGTCGTGGCAATGAATCGTCCAGCGCGCACCTGTTCATGCACGTCGGCGCTGCTGACGTCCTGGATGTGCGACTCACCTTTCATGAGTCGGTCGACGGTCCGCTTGCTGACGTCGTAGCCAATGACCTTGAAGCCTGCTTTGGCGAACTCCATAGACAGCGGGAGTCCGACGTAGCCTAGGCCCACCACTCCGACGACGGCTTTGTGGTCGGCGATCTTGCGTAAAAGCTGCTCTTTCATGGAGTTGGCGTGTGCGTCTGGGTCCTGCTCAGGACGATCGGCGCCCGTAGAAAGCACGAATCGCGCCAATCACCCGGTCCTGCTGGGAGCGAGTAAGCTCGGGGAAAACCGGGATGGAAAGTACTTCTTTGGCCGCCTTTTCTGACTCCGGGCAGGAACCTTCCTCGTAGCCCAAGTACGCGAAACACGGCTGCAGGTGCAGCGGCAGCGGATAGTAAATGGCTGTCCCGATTCCCTGCTCTTTTAGGTACGCCTGCAGCTCATCGCGCCGCTCACAGCGCAGCGTGTACTGATTGAAGATGCAGGTGTTCGCCGGCTCGACGTACGGCGTAACGACTTCGGCGACATCGCCTAACGCCGCCGTATAATACTCGGCGTTGCTGCGCCGTTGAGCGCTCCAACCCTGGAGGAACGGCAGCTTGGCCTGCAGGACAGCGGCCTGGATCGTGTCGAGTCGCGAATTGAAGCCGACGATATCGTGATGATACGTGCGCAGCCCGCCGTGCGTGCGCAGCTTGCGCAACGTTAGGGCGAGCCGCTCGTTCTGCGTGACGATCATGCCGCCGTCGCCATAGGCGCCGAGGTTCTTGGACGGATAGAACGAGAACGTCCCGATTGTGGCGACTTCGCCGGCCATGCGCGTTTCGCCGTCGATCTTGCGCGCCGCACCGATCGTCTGCGCGGCATCCTCGATCACCGGTACGTTAGGCATCAGCCGCGCGACATCTTCGATCGCCGCAATCTGGCCGAACAGATCGACAGGAATCACGGCTTTGGTTTTTGAAGTCACCGCGGCCGCGGCAGCTTCCGGGACGATGTTGTATGTGCGCGGGTCGATGTCGACGAATACGGGCTTGGCGCCGACGTTATGCACGGTGCCCGCTGTGGCGAAAAACGTGAACGGCGTCGTGATCACTTCGTCACCGTAACCGACGTCCACAGC
This sequence comes from Gemmatimonadaceae bacterium, assembly GCA_036003845.1. Classification (GTDB taxonomy): domain Bacteria; phylum Gemmatimonadota; class Gemmatimonadetes; order Gemmatimonadales; family Gemmatimonadaceae; genus DASYRX01. Next base: position 1,336 of record DASYRX010000019.1, read on the forward strand.
GCGAAGGGCGAGCAGCAGCGCGTCGGTACCGCTCGCGCAGGCGATCGCATAACGAGTGTGCGACAACTCGGCGAGGTCCTTCTCCAAACGTTCCACCGCAGGCCCGAGGATGAACGTCTGGTTCTCGATGACGTCGCGCACGGCGGCGTCGATCGCGTCCCTGATCGTCGCGTATTGAGCCTTGAGATCCAGCAGCGGGACGGCGGAAGTAGTCGGAGGTGCGGCGGCGGCCATCGGTGGCGAAGTGAGGTTAGCCTGGCAACGGAAGCTTGCCGTCTGCGAGAAACGTCTCGCGCGGGAAACTAAACAGCTCGCGGCCGAAATAGTCGTGCTTCACCAGCTCCACGACAGTTTTGGCAGCCGTGCAGTGCCAGTTCTCCAGGTCACGCGGCTTCGAGCGACCAAAGACGGCCGGTGTGAACGCACCGACGTTCGAGCCGCCACGTGGGTCTCTCGCCGACGGATAGCGAAAGATCTCCACGCCGGCCTCGCGCATCGCACGCCCAAGCGGCTGGGTCTCAGCGTAGCTAATCGGCGACGCTATCGCTGCGCGCTCCGGCGCAAACGCTAGCGCGGTTAGATCCACGCCATGCGCGGAGCGCGCGCTGCATCGGAACGCCGTGAGCATGGTGGTCACCGTTCCCAGATCCGCGCGCGTCCCTTCGAGGAAGACCAGCCGATAAAACGCGACCTCGGCGAACATCGCCTGGCGTGTTTCGGAGCCGTACCAGATCCCACGCTCGTGTCTCGTTCCGAAGCGCGAACCCCAGCGCAGCGGCGGATACCGGAAAGGCGTCGCCAGCAGATAGTGCAGCTTCCCTCTCGTTAGGTCCGGCGGTTTTGCGCGATCGATCAGTTCCTCGAGCAACGCCTGCTCCTGCGCGTTCCCAACGAGCTTGCGCGTCGACACCTCGTGCTGAGCCTCTACGGCGCGCCACGGCGACAGCCGCAGCGAACGGATCTCAGAGTCGCCCGCGCATCGCGTCCAGATACTGGACGACATCGACTAGCCCCTCCACAGTCCGCATGCGCTCGGCAGGCACGCCGCGCAAATGGTCATTGTCCGAATGCATCCAGCGCCGGGCCTTGTCGTCGTCACCGCCAACCAGCGCGTCCAGCGAGCGATAGACCCGCAAAAACAGGAGGGCGAGCTCCCCTTCCTTGGAGTCAGGATCCAGGCTGCGCGCCCCCTGAAGGCGCGAGACAGACGCTTCGCTGGAACCCAATACCGCCGCGAGGTGACGATTGCGCAGGCCAAGCCGCTCGGCCGCGGCAAGCACAGCGCGGGCGAGCACCGGCCCTGCCTCGAGACCGGCCTCTGAAGGACGGAAGGGTACAACCACAGTTGCAAGATTATTCGCTGTTTCTTGCAATTGCAAGATCGACAGCCTTCTACGTGACCGCGAGCGAGCGCGACCGCCGTGTGTGGGCTAGACTTTCGCCCTCAGCGGCAAAGGCACTTCCTGGCCTGTCTTCGCCGATTCGTAGACGCCGAGGATGATTTCGAGCGATTTGCGGCCGCTGCGGCCATCTGTATCGGGGCGCGCCTCGCCCCTCAGCACGGCCAGCACATTGCGATAGTACGCCTCGTGCCCAAAGCCGTAAACGTTAGGCGGGCTCGTCGCGGCCTGCTCGATGCGCTTGTCGTCGTCATCGTAGTCGGCGAACTGCCAGTGCTCCACGCGGTTCACCGCAGTGCCGCCAATTTTCACGGTGCCATGCTCGCCGAGAATCGTGATCGACCCCTCCAGATTCTTGGGATAAGTGAGCATCGTCACTTCCATCACGCCTAACGCACCGGAGCGGAACTTGAGGAGCGCCACGCCGGTGTCTTCCGCTTCGATCTTGCGCGCGAGCGTCGCGGTTTTGGCCATCACCGACTCGACCGGACCGACGAGCCACTGAATGAGATCGACGTAGTGCGACGCCTGATTCATGAAGGCGCCGCCGTCGAACTCCCACGTCCCGCGCCAGGGCGCCTGGTCGTAATAATCTTGCGGCCGAGCCCAGCGCACCGTCGTATTGGCCATGTAGATGCGTCCAAAGCGGCCACGATCGATCGCGCGTTTGAGCAACTGGATCGCCGGATTCAGGCGATTCTGCTTCACGACGAAGAGCCTAACGCCAGCGTCGTCGCAGGCCTGAACCAGCTCGTCCGCGGCAGATAGCGAGATCGCCATTGGTTTTTCGCAGACCACGTGCTTCTTCGCCTTGGCCGCCATGATTCCGTGCTGCGCATGCAGCCCCGACGGCGTACAGATCGTGACGATGTCGCACGGCGCCTCGGCGAGCATCTTTTCGTACGACGTGAAATACGGAATGCCGTACTGCTCTCCCGCGGCCTTCGCGCGCTCGGGAAGGATGTCGCACACTCCGGTTAGGCGCAGCGCCGGGATCTTGCTGAGCGCCTCGAAGTGTGTCCCCGCGATGCGCCCGCAGCCGACCAGCGCGATGCGAAACTCGCTCGGGCTACTCACGCTGCCTCGGGAACGAGTAGGCCGTTGCGCAGCGAGTACCCGCGTCCGCACGCCGTACACGTGAGGCGGCCATTGTCCGAGGGCGCCGGCAGCCTGACGCCGCAGCGGCACATCCAGCCGATCTGCCTGGCCGGCACGCCGGCGACCAGCGCGTACGGCTTCACGTCACGCGTGACGACCGCGCCGGCGCCCACAAAGGCGTACTCGCCTAACGTGACGCCGCAGACGACCGTCGCGTTGGCGCCGATCGACGCCCCGCGCTTGACGAGCGTCTTCATGTACTCGTTCTTGCGCGGCACCTCGCTGCGCGGATTGATGACGTTGGTGAACACCATCGATGGACCGCAGAAGACGTCGTCTTCCAGCTCGACTCCCTCGTAGATCGACACGTTGTTTTGGATCTTGCAGTTGTTCCCGATCTTCGTTCCGGGCATGACGACGACGTTTTGGCCCAGATTGCAACGCGCGCCGATCACGGCGCCGGCCATGACGTGGGAAAAATGCCAGATCTTGGTGCCCTCACCGACAATGGCTCCGTCATCGACGTACGACGACTCATGAATGAAGGATGTCATCTGACCCTGCCTCGTCCGTTCATTCGAGTGTGATTGCTCCACGTCAGTGTGCTTGCCACTTCAGCGTGATTCCTCCGTCACCGCGTGGGCCAGTAAGGCATGCCAGTCCTGCAACGCCTTCACCGACGGCTGCCTCGAGCGCAGCGAAAGGATCGCGTCCGACGCCGCACCAGCCGCCGAGAGAGTGGTCGTGTACGATATCCGGCTCGAAATCGCGGTCTGGCGCATGGAGTAGTCGTCCGCCTGCGCATGCTTGCCTAACGGCGTATTGATGAGAAGCTGCACCTCGCCGTTGAGCATCAGATCAGTGACGTTAGGCCGCCCTTCGTGAATCTTGCGCACGATGTTGGCAGGGATGCCGCGCGCACGCAGGTAGCGAGCCGTTCCTTCGGTGGCGTAGAGCGTGAAGCCCATCTCGTGAAAGCGGCCCGCGATCGGCACCACGCCAGCTTTGTCCGAGTCGTTCACTGAGACGAAGATCGCGCCCTCGGTCGGCAGCTGATTGTCCGCCGCGAGCTGCGCCTTGGCGAACGCACTGCCGAATGAATTCGCGATTCCCATGACTTCCCCAGTGGATCGCATCTCAGGTCCGAGCACGGGGTCGAACTCACGGAACTTGTTGAACGGGAAGACAGCCTCTTTCACCGAGACGAATCCCGGCTGGATCTCCTCGGTGAAGCCGAGATCGGAGAGCGTCTCACCGAGCATCACTCGCGCCGCATAAGACGCCAGCGGCGCGCCGATCGCCTTGGACACGAACGGGATCGTGCGGCTGGCGCGCGGATTCACCTCGAGGACATAGACGACGCCATGCTTCACGGCGAACTGCACGTTGATGAGGCCGACAACGCCTAACGCTTTCGCCAGGGCGACCGTGTGCGCCTTCATCGTCGCGATAGCATCCTCGGTGATGAGATAGGGCGGCAGCACGCACGCCGAGTCGCCGGAATGGATCCCCGCATCCTCGATGTGCTGCATGACGGCGCCGATCACGACGTCTTTGCCGTCGGAGAGTGCGTCCACGTCGGCTTCGAAGGCGTCTTCCAGGAACGAATCGATCAGAACGGGCCGCTCTTCGCTCACGCGCGCGGCGTGCTCGAAATACTCCCGCAGCGTCGGCTCGTCGTACACGATCTGCATCGCGCGCCCGCCTAACACATATGACGGCCGCACGAGCACCGGATACCCGATGCGCGCTGCAACAACCACCGCCTCATCCATACTCGTCGCGGTGCCATTGTCGGGCTGCTTGATACCGAGGTCGCGCGCAATCTTCTCGAAGCGCCGGCGGTCTTCGGCGATGTCGATAGCGTCGGGCGACGTACCCAGAACTGTTACGCCAGCCGCCTCGAGCGGCCGCGTTAGTTTCAAAGGGGTCTGACCCCCGAGCTGCACGATCACGCCTAACGGCTGTTCGCGCTGCACGATCTCGAGCACGTCCTCCAGCGTCAGCGGCTCGAAGTACAGCTTGTCCGAGATGTCGTAGTCGGTGGAGACGGTCTCGGGATTCGAGTTGATCATGATCGCTTCGTACCCCTGCTCTCGGAGCGCCATCACCGCGCGCACGCAGCAGTAGTCGAACTCGACACCTTGCCCGATGCGATTGGGCCCGCTTCCGAGGATCACGACGGACTTGCGACCCGTCCGCGGCGCCTCGGTCTCGTCGTCGTACGAGCTGTAGAGATACGGCGTGCTCGATGGGAACTCGCCGGCGCATGTATCGACCATCTTGTACGCGGGACGCACGCCGAGCGCCCAGCGCTGCTCACGCACGGCCGTCTCGGTTTCGCCGCGCAGCACCGCGAGCTGCCGATCGGAAAACCCCATGCGCTTCATCGTGCGCATTTCGTCGGCACCGACCGCGCTCAATCCTTCGTACCACGCTTCAGCGTCGATGAGCTCGTGCATCTGCGAGAGGAACCAGGGGTCGATGCTCGTCAGCTCGTACAGATCCTCGATGCTTGTGCCGAGACGCATCGCCCGCTTGATCTGGAAGATCCGCTCGGGCGTTGCTTGCCGAAGCGCGCCGCGCAGCGCCTCGAGACTCTCGTCAGGCAGCCGGTCGTCCTGATAGCGATTGGCGACGACCCAGCCGGAGCGTCCGTTTTCCAGGGCGCGGAGGCCCTTTTGGAACGCTTCCTTGAAGGTGCGACCGATTGCCATCGACTCGCCGACCGACTTCATCTGTGTCGTTAGGCGCGGATCCGCCTTGGCGAACTTCTCGAAGGCAAAGCGCGGACACTTCACCACGACATAGTCCAGCACCGGCTCGAATGAGGCCGGCGTCGTCTTGGTGATGTCGTTCGGGATCTCGTCCAGCCGATAACCAACAGCCAGCTTGGCCCCGATGCGCGCGATCGGAAAGCCAGTCGCCTTGGACGCCAGCGCCGACGAGCGTGAGACTCGCGGATTCATTTCGATCACGACCATGTCGCCGTCGCGCGGATTGATCGCGAACTGGATGTTGCAGCCGCCAGCCTCGACGCCGATCTCGCGGATCACCGCGCAGGCCGCGTCGCGCATCACCTGGTATTCCCGGTCCGTGAGCGTCATCGCCGGCGCAACCGTAATAGAGTCGCCGGTGTGGATGCCCATCGGATCCAGGTTCTCGATGGAGCAGACGATCACGACGTTGTCGGCGAAGTCACGCATCACCTCGAGCTCGAACTCCTTCCAGCCTAACAACGACCGTTCGATGAGCACCTGATGCACGGGTGACTCGGCCAGCCCGCGCTTCACGATGCCCTCGAATTCGTCGCGATTGTACGCCACGCCGCCACCGGATCCGCCTAACGTGAACGACGGACGGATGATCGCAGGATATCCCGTCTCCTCGGCGATCTCGAGCGCCTCCGCCAGCGACGTTGCCGTGCGCCCCTCCGGGCATTTGAGGCCGATGCGCTGCATCGCTTCGGCGAATTCCTTGCGGTCCTCGGCTACTTTGATCGCGCGCGCCTTGGCTCCGATAAGCTCTACACCGTACTTCGACAGAACGCCATTCTCCGAAAGTGTCATGGCCGCGTTCAGCGCTGTCTGGCCGCCCATCGTCGGGAGCAACGCGTCGGGACGCTCCTGCGCGATGATCAGCTCGAGGTAGTCCGGCGTTACGGGCTCGATGTACGTGCGCTGCGCGACCTCCGGGTCGGTCATGATCGTTGCCGGATTCGAGTTCACGAGGATGACTTCGAACCCTTCTTCTCGCAGGGCGCGCGCGGCCTGCGTTCCGGAATAGTCGAATTCAGCCGCCTGCCCGATCACGATCGGGCCCGAGCCAATCACGAGGATGCGGTGGATGTCTGTGCGGCGCGGCATGAGTGCGTTAGGCGTCTTGTCGTGCGGCAGGTGCCGACGCGCGCGCGGCGCGCGCCAGATCGGCTTCCACCATCATCGTAACCAGCTGATCGAACGAAGTATGCGGCGCCCAGCCAAGCTGCTCGCGGGCGCGCGTGGCGTCGGCGACCAGCACGCGATCGTCCGAGCGGCGCATGAGACGCTCATCGACTGTCACGTGCGGCCGATAATCTAGCGCCGCGACCTTGAAAGCTCGCTCGCAAAACTCGCGCACGCTGTGGGTCAAACCAGTTCCGATCACGTAGTCGGCCGCCGTCGCGGCCTGCAAGGCGCGCCACATCGCCTCGACATAGTCGCCGGCGAAACCCCAGTCACGCCGTGCATCGAGGCTGCCGAGCGTGAGCGGCGTGCCGTCACCGGCGGCGATGCGCGCGACGGCGAGCGTGATCTTGCGCGTAACGAAGTCGCTGCCGCGGCGCGGGCTCTCGTGATTGAAGAGGATGGCGCCGACGGCGTACATGCCGTGCGTGTCGCGGTGCTGGCCGGTGAGCGTATGCGCGAAGGCCTTTGCCGCGCCGTACGGGTCGAGCGGCCGGAACGGTGTGGATTCGCGCTGCGGTGTCTCCACGGGATCGCCGAACATGGCGCTGGAGCTCGCAACCAGGATCCGCGCTTGTGGCGCGTCGCGTCTCGCTGCTTCGAGCAGTCGCAAGGTGCCGAGCGCGATGCCTTCAGCCGTTTCGATCGGGCGCTCCCACGAGCGCGGCACGACTGTCTGTGCCGCCAGGTGATAGATCTCGTCCGGCGGCGAGGGCGTGGCGGCGAGGACACGCTCTGCCCACTGCGGCTCACGGGGATCCGCGGACAAAATCGTTAGGCGACTGCCGATCGCGCGCAGATTGTCGTCCTGCGCGGACGCCGGACCACGGCGCGACGTCCCCGTCACCCCGTAACCCTTGTCGAGCAGCAGCTCGGCGAGGTACGAGCCGTCCTGACCCGAGATGCCCGTGATCAGTGCGTGAGGAATACAAAAAAGGGAGCGCCGTTAGCGCTCCCCCTCCCGATCGTTGACTGGTCGCGTCGGCAGCTTGTCACGTCAGGCAACGGCCGCCTTGCCGCGGGGAGCGCGCCGCACCTTGCCAGCGTGAATGCATCGGGTGCACACCCTAACGCGGACGGTCTTTCCTTCATGAACCACGCGCACGACCTGAAGGTTTGGCTTGAAGACGCGGCGGGTCTTGTTGTTCGCGTGCGAAACGTTGTTGCCGAAGGTGACTCCCTTGTGGCAGACGTAGCAGCGGCTGCGATTGATCGTCACTGGTCTACTCCGGCATCAGCTCGATGCGAGCCATCTCGGCACCGTCGCCCTTGCGCGCGCGCGTCTTGAGGATGCGCGTGTAGCCGCCGGGACGCTTGAGATAGCGCGGACCGATGTCCTTGAAAAGTTTGTCGGCGGCTTCGCGCTTTTGAATGTGGCGCGATGCCAGGCGACGGTCGTGCAGTGTGCCTGACTTGGCCTTGGTGATGAGCCGCTCTATGAATGGTCGAAGCTCCTTGGCCTTTGCCTCCGTCGTTTCGATTCCACCGGACTCGATGAGCGACGTGGCGAGGTTGCGCAGCAAGGCGAGTTTCTGCTCGCTCGTGCGCCTGAGCTGACGGCCGGCCTTACGGTGTCGCATAACGCTATTCCTCTTCGTCGTCCGGAGCCTGAGCGGCGGCGCGGCTTGGCGGCGTGCCCCAATCGATGATACGGACGCCCTCGCCGTTCTCTTCGTAGCGCATGCCGAAGTTGAGCCCTTCGCGCTCGAGCAGGTCGGCGATTTCCTGCAACGACTTCTTGCCGAAGTTCTTGACCTGGAGGATCTGGTTCTCGGTTTGACGCACCAGATCGCCTAACGAGCGGATGTTGGAGTTCTTGAGCGAATTGACCGAACGGACCGAGAGCTCCAGCGCGTCGATCGGCGTCTTGAAGAGCGAGGCGAGGCGCTGCGCGTCCGCATTGCTGCCCTCACCGCCACCGCCAACCGGTGCCGACGAGTGGGAGCCGAACGAGGCGAAGTACTGGAAGTGCGTCTGCGCGAGCGCTGCAGCGTAGCTGACCGCTTCTTCGGGCGAGATCGTTCCATTTGTCTCGACCGTGAGCGTGAGCAGATCGTAGTCAGTGCGCTGTCCGACGCGCGTCTCGGCCACCGTGAAGTTCGCGCGGCGGACCGGGTTGTAAATCGCGTCGATGCGAACGAGGTCGACCGGCAGGCCACGATCGACGTCGTGCTGATCGGCTTCGACGTAGCCGCGCCCCTTGTTCACGAACAGCTCGACGTTGATGTCGCGAGAGTCTTGCAGCGTGAAGAGATGGTGCTGCGGGTTCACGACGCGCGCGGCGGCGTTGAGCTCAGAGTCCCCGGCGAGCACCGGCCCGGCATCGGATTTATGGATGCGCAGAACCGCTTCGTCCACGTCGGGTGGAAGCGTGAGCACCATCGCCTTGAGGTTGCCGATGATCTGGTGCACATCTTCGACGACGCCAACGATTGTTTGATGTTCGTGCACGACGCCATCGATGCGGAAGCCCCAGACACTGGCGCCCGGCAGCGACGACAGGAGCATGCGCCGCATGGCGTTGCCTAACGTGTGGCCGTAGCCACGTTCCAGCGGCTGTAAACGAAACTCGGCCCAGTTCGCGTTGTCATCCTTGCGGTTGACTTCGACGAGTTGCGGCCGAACGAGACCCTTCAGATCAATTTGTGCCATAGTTGAGAAATTCCTGCTGGTCCGCTCAGGGTTCGTCCCTGGCGACGCCCCACCTCGCCCCTAACGCGCGGTAGGCTCGTAACGGAGTTAGGGTCCGGACCCTACGATCTAGGGGTTGGGGGCTAGCGGGAGGGGGTAGCCCCGCATCGACGAACCGTCGCGTTAGGCTAACCCCTCACCCCCAACCCCTAACCCCTATTTGGAATACAGTTCTACGACCAGCTGTTCTTGAGCAGCGATTGGTATCGCGGCCCGTTGTGGTCGTTCTAACATCCTTCCACTGATTGACTCTCTATCGACAGCGAGCCAGGCCGGCGTCGCGCCACGCGCCGCTTGTTCGAGCGACGCGCGCACGGCCACGAAGTCGCGCGCGTGCTCCCTAACGCGAACTTCCTCGCCCGGCGTCACCTGGTAGCTCGGAACATCCACGAGCCGCTTGTTCACGTCGACGTGGCGATGGCGAATGAGCTGGCGTGCGGCCTTGCGGCTGGACGCGAAACCCATGCGGTACACCATGTTGTCGAGTCGGCTCTCGAGCGCGGCCAACAGGTTGTGGCCGGTGATCCCAGGTAGCGTGGTGACTTTGGTGAACGTATTGCGGAACTGCTGCTCCGACACGCCATAGATGCGCTTGATCTTTTGCTTCTCGCGCAGCTGCTTGGAGTATTCGGATGCCTTACGACGGCGCGCCTGATTCTGCCCATGCTGACCGGGCGGATACGGGCGACGTTCGACGGGGCACTTCTCGGTGAAGCACTTCGTTCCTTTCAGGAAGAGCTTCGTCCCTTCGCGACGGCACTGCTTGCAGCTCGGACCGGTGTAGCGCATGCCTACACTCTCCGGCGCTTGGGCGGCCGACAGCCGTTATGCGGAATCGGTGTGACGTCGCGAATCGACTTCACCTGCAAGCCGGCGGTCGCGAGCGCCTGAATCGCGGACTCGCGTCCACTGCCAGGCCCTTGCACGCGCACGTGCACGCGGCGAACGCCTAACGCGAACGCCTCCTTGGCTGCTTGCTCCGCGGCCACGGTGGCAGCGAACGGCGTCGACTTCTTGGATCCCTTGAAGCCCGCCTTCCCCGACGTGCCCCAGGAGATTGCGTTCCCGGATGAATCGGTGATGGTGACGAGCGTGTTGTTGAACGTGGCGTTGATGTGCGCGATGCCTTCCGCGTCGATCACGCGCTTTGCTTTCTTGCCAGTTGCCATAGCCTACTTGGTTACCTTCTTCTTTCCGGCGATCGCGCGCCGCGGTCCTTTCTTCGTGCGCGCATTGGTGTGCGTGCGCTGACCTCGAACGGGGAGGCCGCGCCGGTGACGATTGCCACGATACGATCCGATATCCATCAAGCGCTTGATGTTCATCGCGACTTCCGTGCGCAGAGCACCTTCGACGCGATGATCCTTTTCAATCGCCTGACGCAGGCGATTGATGTCGGCATCGGAGAGATCTTTCACGCGCAGCGCGTCGCTCACGCCAGTCGCCGCGAGAATTCGCTGCGCCGTCGGACGACCGATGCCGTAGATATACGTTAGGCCGATCTCGACTTTCTTTTCACGCGGGAGATCGACGCCTGCGATACGAGCCATGCTACCCCTGCCGTTGTTTGTGCTTGGGGTTTCGCTTACAGAGGATGTAGATCGTGCCCGCGCGACGTACGACTTTGCAGTACTCGCAGATCGGTTGCACGCTGCTGCGGACTTTCACCTAAGCCTCGGGTTCTATAGACAAGCCCCCAAGCCTAATAGACTTAGGTCATTCCTTCAAGGCTGATTTTATTTCGGCGCTGAGGCGCTTCATCGCCTCGACCGGATCTGGAGCCGCGGTTACCGCTCGCCCCACGACAACATAGTCGGCGCCGGCACGGACCGCGTCTGCGGGGGTCACCACACGGGCCTGGTCGTGCGATGCGCCCTCTGAGAAGCGGATACCGGGCACGACCAGCACCAGCTGCCCTCCCAGCTCCTTCCGGACCGCGGCTGCTTCGTGACCTGAGCAGACGAAACCGCCAACTCCGGCGTCGACCGCGAGGCGTGCGAGCCTGAGGACCTCCTCCTGGACGTCAACTTTGCTCGATCTCCCCCAAGAGGCCGCGACCGCGGTGGCATCGAGCGAGGTCAGCACCGATACAGCGACGATTCGGCATTGCGGTGAAGCGGCCTCGACCGCTGACCGAAGCATCGCCATTCCCCCGCTGGCGTGGACCGTCGTCATCGCGACGCCCATATCGGCGGCTGCAGCGACAGCGCTCGCGACCGTGTTGGGGATGTCGTGGAATTTGAGGTCCAGAAAGACGTCGCACTGCCGCGCGCGAATCGTCGAGACAATCTCCGGGCCGGCTCGGGTAAAGAGCTCGCTGCCGACTTTGTAGTACCGCGCCGTTTGATCCAGCCGCTCGACGAGCGAAAGCGCCGCGCCTAACGACTTGACGTCGAGCGCGACGATCGGCGTGACGCTCACGCCGGCCACTCCAGCGTCCCTGTCAACTCGCTGATCGCCACCACGTCGTTCGCCGCGCACCAGCGGGCGAGCTCGCGCACGATGCGCTCGGGCGTGCGCGGATCGCGCAGCGCCGCGGTTCCTACTCCAACCGCTGCGGCGCCTGCGATGATGTATTGCAGCGCGTCCTGGGCCGTAGCCACACCACCGAGTCCGATGATGGGCGCCTTCGTTGCGCGATAGACCTTGGCGGTGGCCAGGACACCGATGGGGAGAAGGCCAGGCCCACTCACGCCTCCGGTGCCGAAGCCTAACGCGGGGCGCCTATGCTCCACGTCGACGATCAATCCAGGAAGAGTGTTGACGAGTGTGAGGCCGTCGGCGCCGGCATCGAGCGCTGCTTTCGCCGCGCCAACGATGTCCTCCAACGTCGGAGACAGCTTGACGAACAATGGCTTCGTCGTCGCGGCGCGCGCATCGCGGACTAGGCGCGAGAGCACGGCACGATCGGCCCCGAATTCGGTTCCGCCGGCCGTGACATTCGGGCAGCTGACATTGAGCTCGAACGCGTGTGCGCCGGAGGAATCCGAGAGACGCTGGACGACGCGCGGAAAGTCATCGGGCGTCTTTCCCACGACGTTCACGATCACACGTGCGCGTTTCACGTGCTCGGCGAGCCACGGGAGATGTGTTTCGCGAACGGCTTCGACACCGGGGTTCGCCAGTCCAACGGCGTTGATCATTCCGCCGGGAAAATCGGCGACGCGTGGGGCCGGCGCACCGGCACGCGGTTCAGGGCTCACGGCCTTCGTCACGAGAGCGCCTAACGAATCGAGGCGCATGACGTCGGCCAGCTCATCGCCGTACGCGGCGGTACCGGAGGCGAGAACGATCGGGTTTTGTAACGCGAGGCCGGCCACGCTAACGGCGAGCGTGGCGCTCGCCAGTGCGGGGGGCCGGCCGCTGGAGACCGTCAACGGACCGTGTCTCCTGCCGTGCGGCGTCGCTCGTACGCGGCGAGATAGCCTAACGTGGCTTTGGCGATGGAGCTGGCGAGGGCTCGCTGCCCCTTGTCGCTCGCCAGGTACCGTGCTTCTGCGGTATTCGTCCCAAAGCCGACTTCGACAAGGACCGCGGGGACGAGGGCCGCCACGAGCACGCGGAATCCCGCCTGTTTCACGCCGCGCGACGGCCCCGGATGTATTTCGCCAAGTCCGTCCTGGACGGCTTCGGCGAGGAGCTGAGACTCGCGCAGGCTCTCGTTCTGCTTCATGTCTTTCAGAATGAAGCTTAACGCATCGTCGCCGACTGGCAGCGAGTCGACTTCGTATTGAATGGACGAGTTTTCCATCTCTTCGACGCGTCTCGCGTCATCCGTCCGCGCTTCCGACAAGAAGTATGTCTCGAAGCCGCGAGCGCCGGCCGGGTCGCGCCAGCGACGGTTCGCCGCGTTGATGTGCACCGAGACGAACAGGCTGGCGTTGTTCTCGTTGGCGACGCGCCCGCGGTCGGCCAGTGCGATCAGCGTGTCCTTGCTGCGTGTCATGATGACATCGACGCCGCTCTGTCTCAGTGCGTCGCGCAGCTTGCGTCCGATCTGCAGCGTGAGGTCGGCCTCGTGAATCTTCCAGCGCCCGCGCATCGGTCCGCTCATGCCGCGATCTGGGCCACCGTGTCCGGGATCGATCACCACGATCGGTTTCGCTCTTGCTTTCGGCGGCAGCCTAACGGGTGCGGGCGCGCCGCGCGCAGATATGGCCGTCGCTGGCGTCGATGCCAAGCGTCGCAGCTCGGCTCGAGTCGCATCATAGGTCACAGCCGGCGGCGGCGCGAGTCGCGGCAGCACCTCGCTGACAAATGCAATCGGGACGAACAGCTCGCTCCCGCGGAGACGGACCGGTGAGGGGAGCGGCTTGACTACGGTACCTGCCCGAACGACGGCTGTTCCGGGCGACAGCTCGAGCTGCACCCCCACGAGCGTCACCACGAAGCGATCCGGTGACTGGCGCCTAACGCTGCCCCCGAGGCTCGCGACGAGGCGATCGACGCTTACCATCGCCACACGCTCGATGCGCTCGACCGCGACTTGCGTTCGCTTGTCCGCGTCGCGCACGGTGATCGCCGACAGCGTATCGATCGCCAGCGCGGCTTGCAGAACGAGGAGAGCGGAGAGCATCACCGGCGGCGAAAGGCGCGCGCCATCTCGCGCTCGTCGTCCTTCTTCCTGAGATCGGCGCGCTTGTCGTGTAGCTGTTTCCCCTTCGCCAGCGCCAGCGCGACCTTCGCCTTTCCGCGCTTGAAGTACAGCTCCAGGGGGATGAGCGTGAGGCCCTCGCGCTCCGTGCCGCCGATCAAGCGCTGAATCTCGCGCTTGTGCAGCAGCAGTTTGCGCGTGCGCAGCGGGTCGTGATTCACATAGCCGCCGCGTTCGTATGGAGAGATGTGCGCGTTGAACAGGAACAACTCGCCGTCGCGCACCATTCCGTACGCGTCGCCGATGTTCGCTTTGCCTTCACGTAAGGCTTTCACTTCGGTTCCAGTCAGCACGAGACCTGCTTCCCACGTGTCAAGGATATGATAGTCGTGACGCGCACGACGGTTCCTCGCCACGCTCTGCGTGTCCGCTGGGACTGGTTTGTTCGCCACGTGCGAAAGATAGACGCCGCGTCAGGCAGGTCTCAGTGGTTAGCAACTTGGGCTCTAATCGGGAACAAAAGCTGTCGGCTACCAGATAACAGTCATTCAGTTCTCAGCGGGCTGTCGACCTCAAACTGTGTCCTGGTAGCTGACCGCTTTGGTTAAGCGGTTGGTCCTTTGTTGCAAAAAAGCCGCGGCCCGCTAGCTTGCCGACTCCGACGCCGAAGTGGTGGAATTGGTAGACGCGCTGCGTTCAGGGCGCAGTGGGCGACAGCCCGTGGGGGTTCGAGTCCCCCCTTCGGCACTCCCTTCCCTTCCTCCCCAACAAAAGCTGTCTGCTGCCAGCTAACAGCCAATGGCTCACAGCAGCTGACGGCTACCGACAGCCACTGACAGCTTTCAAACTGTCTTCTGGCGTCTGACAGCTTTAGTTGGTTTTTGTCTGCGCCAGAACCGACGGCTTCACGTCGGGCGGCAGCACCGCGGCGCCGAATTGCTCTCGCAGCGCCCCATTCGCCTCATCCAGATATTTTGCGACGACGGCGCTCGCTCGCGCCCGAGTTGTCGCGTTAGGCGGCGGCGCATCGGCGAGCCGCAGGAACATGTCGCCGAGTCGTTCCGTGACGCCTGAGGTCGCAGTGCGGTCTGTGAAGGCGTGACGGTATGCCATCAGGCGCTCGTTGAATTGCTGCTCTGCAAGCTTGACCATCTGCGCCGCGACACGCGGATCGGCGTGCATCGCGGCGGCAATTTCGCGCGCGACGAGCGACGGCGTCATGTCGTCCAGCGCATCGCGCTCCGCCGCCAGGAGCCCTAGCGCTGCGCGCGCGTAGCGCAGTTCCCAGCGTGCGCGATCGCTGTCACCATGGGTACCTTCAGCGGCCAGCCACTCGACGTCATCGTCAGACGGTTCGGCGCGCAGTGCACCGACGTAGGCCGCTGCCTGACGCCTCTGGCGCCACTCACCGCGCCATCGGGTGAACAGTCCGAGCGCCATCTATTCGTTAGGCCTGCAGCACTGGAAGGCCGACGCGTCCGCGCACCTCGCGCTCCCCCGGAAGGAGGTCCGCCAGCTTTACCCCTTCCAGTACTTCGTCGATTTTCGTCTGCAGGAGCACCCACACGGGACGGATGCTGCAGCTGTTCGTTTCAGAGCAGCGCTCTTCATCGACCGGATGCGAAACGCAGTGCAAGTCGAACGTCGCGTGCTCGGCGGCCGTCACGACTTCGCGGACGGAAATGGAAGCTGGCGAGCGGGCGAGCTCGTATCCGCCGTGGGCCCCGCGAACGCTTGTCACGATCCCCGCACGGCGCAGCCGCAGCAGGATCTGTTCGACGTAGTCAGCCGGTAGCCGTTCCGCCGCGGCCAGTTCGCGGCCGTTGACGGGTCCCTCTCCGTATCGATGCGCCAGATTCACCGAGCAGAGCAACGCGTATTCGGCCCACGTCGTGATTCGCATGGCTCACCCCGATGAGACGGCTCCGTTCGGTCCGCCGGGGACGCCGATCTCCGTCATCTTTCTGAGATCGAGCACCTCGTCGATGCGATCGGGTGGAAGAATTGCATCACGCCTAACGATGTCTCGGATCAATAGCCCTTCCTTCACCGACTGCTTGCTGATCTCGGCCGCTTTTGCGTAGCCGATCTGCGGCGCGAGTGCGGTCGCCAGCGCGGCCGACCGCTCCACCCAATACGCGCACATCTCGGCGTTGGCCTCGATGCCAGCAACGCACTTCTCGCTGGCGAAGACGCGCGTCGCGTTCGTGAGGATGCGCATCGACCAGAGCACGTTATGCGCGATGACTGGCATCATCACGTTGAGCTCGAGCTGGCCGTGCTCCGCCGAAAGCGCGACAGTCGTGTCACAACCCATCACCTGGAAGCAGACCTGATTCACCATCTCAGGAATCGATGGGTTCACCTTACCCGGCATGATGGACGATCCCGGCTGAACGGCGGGCAGTCGGATCTCGTCGAAGCCTGTGCGCGGTCCGCTGACCATGAGCCGCAAGTCACTCGCGATCTTGCTCGTGTCGATCGCGAGCCCGCGCAGCGCCGCTGAAAACGCCGCGACATCGCCCATGCTCTGCATGAGCTGAATGCGATCCTGGCCAACGCGCAGATCGAGCCCAGTGATCTCGCGCAAGAAACGGATCATGAGCGCTGGGTATTCGGGTTCCACCGTCACGCCAGTGCCGACGGCGCTGCCGCCGATTCCAAGATCGCGCAGATAGTCAGCCGCTTCCTCGACGCGCTTGATGCAGCGCTCGATCGTATTCCCGTACGCGCGGAACTCCTGGCCCAGCCGGATCGGCATCGCGTCCTGCAGATGCGTGCGCCCCGACTTGACGATGTCATCGAACTCTTGTCCTTTCGTCGCAAGCGCCGCCTCGAGCTCTTTGAACGCGTCGATCAACGCTGGCGACTGCGACAGGCACCCCAAACGCATGCTCGTCGGAATTGTGTCGTTGGTGCTCTGCGCCATATTCACGTGATCGTTCGGATGCACCGGCGAGTAGCTACCGCGGGTGCCGCCTAACAATTCGTTGGCGCGATTCGCAAGCACTTCGTTCACGTTCATGTTGTGCGACGTTCCGGCACCGGCCTGATACGGATCCACGACGAACTGGTCGCGGTGTTTGCCGGCGATGACCTCGTCAGCCGCCGCGACGATCGCGTCCGCGAGCTTGGGATCGAGGCGGCCCGTCGCCTTGTGGGTCAGTGCGGCCGCTTTCTTGATCCAAACCTGCGCCAGAACAAACGGCTCCAACGGCTTGTAGCCGCTGATCGGGAAGTTCTGGACCGCGCGCAACGTCTGAATGCCGTACAGCGCGTCGGCCGGAACGTCGAGCGTGCCTAACGGGTCACGTTCCTGGCGAGTGGCCTGAGATCCCTTCGCGGTTGCCGTCATCCTCTATGGTGCGCGTGGAGTCGGTACCTGGAACGTGGAGATCACTTCGAGGAAACCGCCCACAATCTGAGTGATCGAAGTGCGCAAGCGCGTGTACGTCACGTTGCGGGATGCGGTGTTCGCGCCAACCCATGGCTGCAAGACACGATAGAGCACCGAGTCGGCGCCGTCATCCACAAATGCGCAGCGGATCAGCTGATTGAACGTCGTTCCACCAATCGATGAATAACGGAACTCGACCAGCAGCGCGCTGTTCGGATCGGAAGATGGACTCCAGCGCAGTTGCGCCGCGGCCGGCTGCGGTTTGATCGACAGCGAATCGATCGTCAACGCTTCGGCCGTCTTCGCGCGGATTTCGGCCGCAGGGAAACCGCCGGCAGCGCCCGGGATCTTCACGACCAGACTGTCGCCGGGCTGAAAAGCCTTCGCCGCCGACGCCTCGTACGCCGTACGTGAAGCAGAAGAGACTCTTGGAATTGTGTCGGTGCGGGAACCGAATTGCGCCGTAATCGAAGCGCCAGCGTCTAGAAATGTCACGGAAAGCGGTTGCTGGTTCGTCGTGTTCGCCAGCTCGATGCACGTGTCGGGTTTAACACGCGCGTCAGGAATGGACGTCAGCGAGCCCTTAAAGAATTGACCGTTCGGCTGCGTTGAGTACGTGCCACCCGTAGCGGCGAGCGCGCTCGTCTGGAAGAAGCCCCACGTCATCTGATTGCTGGGCACAGTCAACGAACTGTCGCACGATGTGAGCGCCAGCGTCGAGCCCAGGAACGAAAGCACGCGAGTAACCGGTCGCACTGAAAGAGACATCGAACTAGGGGATAAGGTGTTAGGGGATAGGGGTTAGCTAAGCCCTAACCCGCAGCTTGCCGCGGTCGCCACCGGAGCGACGGATGGGAATGCACCGCACCGATGTGACAATCTGATTGGTGCGACGGAGATTTGGCTAGCGCGCCGACAGCGCCCGACCTAACGGCTTATGAGACGCGCAGTTCCGTTGAGGAACGGATTCGAAAGGCGCTCGCGCGCGATCGTCGTTTCGGGGCCATGACCCGGCAGCACGCGTGTTTCCGGCGGCAGCGCGGCGAGACGTTCAAGCGATGCATCCAGTTGCGCTGGATCGGCGAATGGGAGATCGGTCCGGCCGATCGAACCGGCGAAGAGGCAGTCCCCTCCAAACACCACACCGTGACCGACAAACGCCACGTGGCCAGGCGCGTGACCTGGAACGTGCATAACGCGAAACTCGAGCGACCCAAGCCGAAGCGTATCACCTTCGCTCAGCGTCCGATCTGGAAGCGGACCCTCCTCGTACGGTAACTGATACATCTCAGCCACGTCGGGCGCCCGCTGGTACAGCGGCTCATCGAGGGGATGCATGAATACAGGCACGTCGAAGTGTCGCTTGAGGCCTGCCACACCGCCGATGTGATCGATGTGCGCATGCGTGAGCCAGATCGCCGAGAGATTCAGCTCGCGCGCCCTAACGACATCCGCGAGCGCATCGCCGTCGTCGCCCGGATCGACGAAAACCGCATCGCCGCTCGCGGCGTCCCACAGGAGATACGTGTTCTCCTGAAAGGCGCCGACTACGAAGACCGCGATGTTCACGCAGTCGCCGCTAAAGACGTCGCGCCGACATCGCGAAGCGCGGTGATGTATTTCTCCGCCGCGACGGCGGCGGTTGTTGCGTCGCCAACTGCCGTGGTTACCTGCCGCGTGAGCTGCGATCGAACGTCACCGGCCGCGAAGAGTCCCGCGATCGACGTCTGCATTTTGTCGTCTGTCTTCAAGTAGCCCATCGCGTCGTGCGCGGCGTGATCCTTGATCAAACCCGTATTCGGCGTGAAGCCGATGAAAATGAAAATCCCCGTCGCCTCGAGCGGCCGACGCTCGCGGGTGCCGACATTGTGCAGCGTTAGGCGATTGACGAGCCCCGCCGAGTCGGCGTGAATCTCGTCAACGACCGTATTCCAGATCACCTCGATCTTGGGATTCTCGAAGACACGCTTCTGAATGATCTTCGACGCGCGGAACTCGTCGCGGCGATGGATCAAATAGACCTTGGTCGCATAACGAGTGAGAAAGTCGGCCTCCTCGCATGCCGCATCGCCTCCGCCCACCACCGCCAGGACGTGGCCCTTGAAAAAGGCGCCGTCGCAGATGGCGCAGTACGAAACTCCCTTCCCCGCGTACTCGGCTTCTCCTGGAATGCCGAGCTTCACGGGTGTTCCGCCCGCGGTGAGGATCACAGCTGGCGAGAGGTACATCTCGCCATTGTCAGCGACCGTCTCGAAGTTGCCGTCCGAGAGCTTCCGAATGCTGGTGATGTTCGCCATGCGGAATTCGGCACCGAATTCCTTGGCGTGTGTCTCGAATTTTTGGGCGAGCTCCCAGCCGTCGATGCGTGAGAACCCGGGATAGTCCTCGATTATTTCGGTATTGAGCAGCTCGCCGCCGGGTTGGCCTCTCTCTAGCAGAGCCGTTTTGAGCATGGCGCGCCCAGCGTACAGCGCCGCCGTCATCCCTGCCGGGCCGGCGCCAACAACGACCACATCGTACGAGAGCTTGTTCGCCACGCTATCGATCCTTGAGAGTCACACAAAAGTAAGAATAGAACTTCAACCTTCCGATAGACGAGTCCGCAGCCGGTGCCCGTAGTTCCGTTGCACTAGCGTGCACTCCGCCCACCGTCGACGACCACTAGCGAGCCGGTCACGAAATCGGCGTCGACGAGATAGCGCACTGCGTCAACGACGTCACTGGGCGCACCCAGGCGTCGCAGCGGAGTTTCGTTGATCAGATTCTCGGCAGCTTTCGAGGCGAAACCTTCTGGCAGCAGAACGGCTCCGGGAGCGATTGCATTCACGCGAATTCTTGGACCGAGTGCGCGCGCGAGACTGCGCGTGAGATTGATCAACCCTGCTTTTGAGGCTCCATGCGCGAGATACGACGGCCACGCCTGCAGACCAGCGAGGTCGGCGATGTTGACGATGCATCCTCCCTCTCTCATGACAGAGGCCGCTGCTTGGCTGATGAGAAACGGTGCACGAACATTCAATGCGAAGACTTCGTCCCACGTGCCCGCGTCCGTTTCACCGACTCGCGTTTGAATGAAGGACGCCGCCGAATTCACAACGACGTCGAGCGCGCCAAACTCCACGAGTACGCGATCGACGAGCTGTACGCACGCCGTTGGGTCGCGTAGGTCGCCAGGGACGGCGATCGCTCGTTGACCTTGGCCGATGATGGCGGCGACCGTCTCTTCTGCGTCTTTGGCTGACCTGTTGTAATGCACCGCGATATGAAGGCCGTGCTGGGCGAGCCCTTCGCTGATCGCGCGCCCGACGCGCACGCCGCCACCGGTGACAAGCGCGAAGCGATCGGTCGCCATGGGATTCGTTAGGCGACGCGTTCCGTAGATCGGCGAACGGCGACCCGCGCCTGCTGCGCATCGAGCCAGGCCACTGGAACGTCCTCGGCTCCAATGCGCTTGCTCCCATCCTTGAGGCCGTGCCAGTCGGAGCCGCCGCTCTTGACGAGACCGAGGTGATCCGCCGCCGCATGGAGGCGCGCGCGATCGTCCGCGGCGAGACTCGGATGCGCGACCTCGAGGCCGTCGAGTCCCTGGCGCGCAAACGTCCGCAGGCGCTCGAGCGAGTCCTCGGCCGCGGGATGCGCGAGCACCGCGAGTCCGCCGGCGTCGTGTACGATGGCGATCGCCTCATCCACCGGCAGTCGCCGTTTCGCGACGAAACCCGGACGGCCCGGCAAGAGATAGCGTTCGAACGCGTCGCGATGATCGTGGGCCCAGCCGTGCGCGACGAGTGTGCGGGCGATGTGAGGCCTGCCTAACGCGGAGCTGCCGGCCAGCGCCAGGACGTCGTCGAACTCGATGCGCACGCCAGTTTCGTTGAGCCGATGCACCATCTCGCGCGCGCGATCCCGGCGCGCGTCGGCCAGCTCGGTGAGGCGTACGCGCATGCCGTCCAGACGTTCGAGGTGCAATCCGAGCATGTGGATCTCGCGCTCGTCGTCATGCGCGCTCAACTCGACACCGGCGATCACTCGCACGCCGTTCGTGCTGGCCGCGCTGCGTGCTTCTACGATGCCATCGATAGAGTCGTGGTCGGTCAGCGCGATGATGTCTACCGCGGCAGCGCGTGCCGCCTCGATGAGGGCAGACGGAGACAGCACACCGTCGGACGCGGTGGTGTGCAGATGGAGATCGATGCGACGCGCTGGCTCCTGCGGACTCGCGCTCGCACCAACGGTCACGGCGTGTATCCGGCCTCGGGGGACGTTGCGCTCGGTTGCGACTGCTCGAAAAGACGTCGCAGATCGGCGTCGCTGAGCTCGGCCAGTGATTCTTCGCGCGAGCGCGAGCCCTGCGGCGAGTATCGCGTCACACGAACTTCGCGATCGCCGCCTTCGTGCTTCACGAAAAGCAGCGCGAACTCGTCGCGGTCGTACTGCGTGACGCGTCCTGAAGGGATCACGTGCCAGGTGCTGCCATCGATCGCGAGCGGTCGTGTCGGCATCTATCGTGTCTCCACTTCTGAGAAGATTGGTCCGTCGAAGGCGTCGCCGGCGGTTGCGCGGAGCGCTGCGGCGAGCGTGTCGACGTCAGGCCCCTCGGCGAACTCGACGAATGTTCCAGGAGCTGTGCGCTGCTCGAAGACCCAGTAGCGGCAGCCGGCGGCTTCGAAATACGCACGCCGCTGCCGCGCCATATCGTAAAAATCCGCCAGCTCGTTCGCGTCGAGCGTGTGCTGCACCATCGTCAGTACGCGGTTCACGTTAGGCAGCTGGTTCTGTCGCCGTTTCGAGGGTTGTCTTCAGGAACGCCATGAATCTATCCGCGTCGGCGCCATCCACGATGCGGTGATCGAAAGAAAGCGCGAAGTACGCGCAAGTGCGGATGGCGATTGTGTCTTCGCCGTCGACGCCGGGCAATACCTTGGCGCGCTTCTCGATGGCGCCGATGCCGAGGATAGCCGACGTCCCTACCGGGATGATCGGCGTGCCGGCGATCGATCCGAAGACGCCGTAGTTCGTGACGGTGAACGTGGCCCCTTCGACTTCTTCCGGGCGTAATTTCTTGGAGCGCGCACGTGCCGCAAGGTCGTTGAGCGTTCGCGTTAGGCCCGCCAGCGAGAGGTTGTCGGCGTTCTTGATCACAGGGACGATGAGCCCCCAGTCGAGCGCGACAGCGATCCCGATGTTGTACGCTTTGCGATAGATGATGCGGTCACCGGAGGCGACCGCGTTGATTACGGGGTATTTCGCGAGGCCTTGCAGCGCTGCCTGGAGGATGAACGGCAGATAGGTGAGTTTCTCGCCCGTTTGCGCCTCGAATTCGGCTTTGCGCTGCTGCCGGATCTTGGCGATACGCGTGAGATCGATCTCGTGGAACGTCGTCACGTGCGCCGCGGTGCGGCGCGCGAGCGTCATGTGTTCCGCCGTTAGGCGGCGGATCTTGGTCATCGGCTCTACCCGATCGCCGGGCCACGGCTCGATCGCCGGGCCGTGGGCATCGATTCCAGCTGGCGCGTACATCGACGCCGCTGGTTTCACGCCGGATTCGATGACGGCGAGGATGTCTTTCTTCGTTACGCGCCCAGCGAGTCCGCTGCCGGCCAGCCCCGTGAGCTCGATGCCATGTTCAGCGGCGATCTTGCGAACGAGCGGAGATGATTTCGTCCGCAGACGTTCTTCGAGCGAGCCTGCTCCCGAGGTCTGAGGTCTGAGGCCTGAGGTCTGAGCGGAGGTCTTGGTCGTCGGCTCGTAACTCTTATTGGGCGCGCTGGGCTGCGATTGCGTTGTTTTGGCCGACGCTGTCGATCCATCTCCGGCCGGCACTGGCGCAGGCGGCAGTGTCGCTTCACCGCCTCCTTTGAGCTCTGACCTCTGACCTTGGACCTCTGCCGCGGCGGCGGCATCCGTCTCCAGCCGCGCGACAACGGTTTGAACGGGCACCGTCTGCCCTTCCTGGACCAGAATCTCAACCAACACGCCGGCAGAGGGGGCCGGGATCTCGGCGTCGACCTTATCGGTCGAGATCTCGAACATCGGTTCGTCTCGTTTGACCGAGTCACCGACTTTCTTGAGCCAGCGCGAGAGTGTCCCCTCGGCGATGGACTCCCCCATCTGCGGCATTGGAACGTCAACGCGAGCCAAGCGAAATCTCCTGACGGAAGCCTAACGGCGACGCAGTCGCCGCAGCACCAACACGGGAAGCGAGACGGCACCGAGTAGCATGCCACCTAACGCGAAATAGTACCAGTCACACGCGGGGAGCCCTTGCGGCGCCGTGCAGCGCCGCGCGGCCCCGACAGCCTTCGCCACCAGCACGCCAATCATCCCCCCACTCCAGAAGCCAATGAACGTCATGAAACACCCTACGCCGATCCGGCGAGCACGCCCATCGTCCGACGGCTCCGGCGCCGCACTCGTCACCTCCGACCTCCGCTTTGACCTTTGACCTCTGACCTCTGACCTAGTAGTTGAGAACCCACCTTGCTCCCCTGACGATATCACTCGTCTGCGGCAAAACGAAATCCTCGAGCGAAGGGGCGTACGGCAGCGCCACGTCGTGCGCTGTAATTCGCATGACCGGCGCGTCGAGCCAGGCAAAGCAGCGCTCGTTGATGCGTGCGGTGATCTCCCCTGCCAGACCGCCCGTGCGCGTGTCCTCATGCACGATGAGCACGCGGTTCGTCTTCTTCACTGTCGCGTCAATCGCGGCGTCATCCAACGGCGCCAGGGTGCGAAGGTCGATGACTTCGACAGCCACGCCATCCTCGCGCTCGAGCTGTTCGGCCGCCTCCAGCGCTTTCCACACCGTCGCCGCGTACGTGATGATCGAAAGGTCCGTTCCTTCGCGCGCGGTACGAGCCTTCCCAATGGGGACCACGTGATCCCCGTTAGGCATATCTCCCTTGATTCGGCGGTAGAGATACTTGTGCTCGAAGTAGAGCACACAGTCGTCGTCGCGGATGGCTGCCTTGATCAAGCCCTTGGCGTCTTCTGCCGTGGCGGGATAGACAACCTTTAGTCCGGGCGTGTGGACAAACGCTGCCTCGGGGTTTTGCGAATGGAACGGGCCGCCGCGCACGTATCCACCGCTGGGCCCACGCACAACCATCGGACACGGAGGCGACTCGCGATAACGGGCCGTGGCGACGTAGTTGGTCAGGATGTCGTATGCGTTGGCGATGAAATCGATGAACTGCATTTCAACGACTGGTCGTAAACCCATGTGCGCCGCACCGGCAGCGGCGCCAACCATGGCGATCTCCGAGATCGGCGTGTCGATGACTCGGGCATCGCCGAATCTGCTCGCGAGGCCTTCGGTCACCTTGAACGCACCGCCGTACGTCCCGATGTCTTCGCCCATGCAGAAGACATTCGCATCGCGCTCCATCTCTTCGAACAGGCCCTCGCGGATGGCCTCGAGATACGTACGCAGGCTCATGATTCGTCGGCCGCGACTGCCGGAGCGGTGCCCCAACCGTCCGGCCGCTCGTTATGCATAACTGCTGGCGCTTTGCCCTCGCGAAACCATAGCGCTGTTTCGCGCGCCGGCTCGGCGTACATCCCTTCGAGCGCGTCGCTCGGTTCCGGCGGTGGCGATTGCTCCGCGAGCTCCGTGGCGCTGTCTACCTCGAGCCGCACTCGCTCGTCGATCGCGACGAGTTCCTCGTCCCGAACGGCGGCTGTCTCGCGCAGCACCTTCACATAACGGTCGACTGGATCGTTGTTCGCTTCCCACCACTCGATTTCCCCGTTTGGCACATACGACTGGCTGTCGTGCTCCGCGTGTCCTTTGCGCCGGTAGGTGAGCAGCTCGACGAGCGATACGCCCCCTCCCTGCCGGGCGCGGTCGACGGCTCGCTTTGTCGCGTCGTAAACGGCGAGGATGTCGTTGCCATCCGCCTGCTCGCCGGCGATGCCATATCCAATGGCTTTATCGACCATCTGCTTGGCGGCTGTCTGCTTGGCGGTCGGAGTCGAGTACGCGTAGCGATTGCTTTCCACGACGACGACGAGCGGACAGCGTTGCACCGCCGCCAAGTTGATTCCCTCGTGAAAGGCACCCGTGGACGTCGCGCCGTCGCCTGCGTACACCAGCCCCACGCGATCCTCGCCGCGCATCTTGAACGACAGCGTCACGCCCGCCATCACGGCGACCATGTCGCCTAACGGGGAGATGTAGCCGAGCATCCCTCGGCTGATGTCACCGAAATGCAAACCGAGCTCGCGGCCGCGCGTCGGTGAATTCCCTTTGGCCATGTATTGGCGCAGCACATCGACGGGCGCGGCGCCTTTCACGAGCATGGAACCGAGGTTGCGGATCAGCGGCGACATGACGTCGCGCGGCTCGAGCGCATATGTGCTGCCTACAGCATCGGCTTCTTGACCTAACGAGCGAAACACACCTCCGACAACTTTGGTCTGGCGGTACAACGCGACCAAGCGTTCCTCGAGCGAGCGCGTGAGGCGCATCCAGTAGTACAGCTCGAGCTTTTGCGCGCGCGTGAGGCGCGCGGACGGTGCCTTGCCGCGTGCGGACGTCAGTACGCGGCCGCCATGGCGTGGCCCGGCTCTTCCCGCCGATGCAGTTGCACGAAGAAACGCTTCACGTTGCGATCCAGCCGGCTTTCGCCGATCTGGTCGGTCTCGACTTCAACGAAGGTGTAATGCCCGCCCTCGGGACGCACAGACAGCCGCATCCTCGCCGGCAGGTCCGGCGTGCCGACGACGCCCTGGTAGACGCGGCTCCTCGGCCCAGTGGGCGTGGCGGTCAGACCTAACGAGGAAAAGAACGCGTCGGCCGCGGTGACGACCTCGGCCGGCGTCAGATGCGAGCGATAGAAATGGCGCATGTCGAGTTACGGGGACGTCGTATCGGGGAGCACGTCCTGCATCCAGTCGTTCGTGCGCTGCAAGACCCGCGTCGAGTCGCGACGGAACTGAATACCCATCGCCCACGGTCCGGCGTTCACGAACCGCAGCGTGGTGTAGTAGGCCCCCGGCTCCTGCCCCGGCGTTAGGCCGTTATCGATGCTGTGCCTGTCTTCGTTGGTCGCGAAGATGCGACCCTGGCCACCTTCGATCGGCTGACCCGTCTTTCGATCACGCACGGTGACGCGAAACTGGATGTCAGTCATCGAGCGCGGGGGCATCGGCTCGAAGGAGACCCGAATTGCGAGGTCGTCGGTGTAGAGTCGCAGCTCGGGCTTCGGCTTGTCGAACGAGCACGCGGCGGCGAGCCATGCGGCCAGGAACAGCGCCACGCGCGCGCCGTGCCGCGCTCTCGTGTTAGGCATAATACTCCAGCCCCAGGTGCGTAATCTGTTCCTCGCCCATCAAGTGCCGCAGTGTGTTCTTGAGCTTCGTCTGTTGAATGAAGAGATCGTGCTCCGGCGTCAATCCCGGCGCCGCCATCGGGCTCTTGTAATAAAACGAAAGCCACTCCTGGATGCCCTTCATCCCCGCGCGCATCGCGAAGTCGCTGAACAGCGCGAGGTCCAGCACGATCGGCGCCGCGAGGATCGAATCGCGGCAGAGAAAGTTCACCTTGATCTGCATCGGGTAACCCATCCACCCGAAGATATCGATGTTGTCCCACCCTTCCTTGTTATCGCCGCGCGGCGGGTAGTAGTTGATTCGCACGACGTGCGAAAACTTGTCGTACAGCTCGGGATACATCTCCGGCTGCAGGATGGTGTGAAGCACCGACAGCTTGGATTCCTCTTTCGTCTTGAACGAGGCCGGATCGTCCAGGACTTCGCCATCGCGATTGCCGAGGATGTTCGTGGAGTACCAGCCCGCGAGCCCGAGCATGCGAGCCTTGAGACCCGGCGAGATCACGGTCTTCATCCATGTCTGGCCCGTCTTGAAGTCTTTCCCCGAGACGGGAACGCCGCGCTCGTTCGCCAGCGCGAGTAAAGCGGGCGTATCGACGGTCAGGTTCGGCGCACCGTTCGCAAACGGGACCCCTTCCATGATCGACGCCCACGCATAGAGCATCGACGGCGCGATCTCCTCGTGGTTCTCCTCCATCGCGCGCTCGAAGTCCTTGAGCGTTGCGTGGGCAGCACCCGGCTTGATGTACGCCTCCGTCGACGCGCACCACACCATCACGACGCGATCAACACCGCTCTGCGATTTGAAGCCGCGGATGTCCTGGCGTAGCTGCTCCGCCAGATCCCTTTTGTTCTTCCCCTTCTTGACGTTCGTCGTGTTCGTTAGGCGTGTCACGTACTTGGAATCGAAGACCGCCGGCATCGGCGTGATCCCCTTGAGAAAAGCGGCGATCGGCGTGAGATGGCGCTCCTCCAAAACGCCGGACTTGGCCGCGGCTTCGTACGCGTTGTCAGGAATCGGGTCCCAGGCACCGAAAACGAGATCGTCGAGCGACGCCAACGGAACGAGGTCGCGGATGAGCGGCGAGCGCTTGTCGGTGCGCTTGCCTAACCGGATCGTCGCCATTTGCGAGAGGGAGCCGATCGGTTTCGCCAATCCTCGACGTATGCTCTCGACGCCCGCGATGAACGTCGTCGCCACCGCGCCGAGGCCCGGGGTGAGTACACCTAGTTTTCCCGCGGCGGGGCGGATTGTGGCGCGAGGCGCCCTCGCGGAAGAAGCGGGCAAGATCGATTTCTCCAGAGCGACTAGTTCGGCGGTCTGCTAACGTACGACGCGGGTTCCGGAAGATCTCCCCGGAGCACATGCTCCGGCGTCGGCCTAACGGCGCGCTCGACACGCGCGGCCCGGCGCTCACGCAGGGGGCGCTCGGCGTTTGTCTCGCGGTACACGTGCACGATGCGCTGCACGGCGGTGACCCACGCCGTGAGGGAGAGCAGCACACAGATCGCAATCAGGACCCAGCCGTTGAGCGTCAGGCCGAAGAACGCCTGCGGCGCTGCCAGCAGCGTGATCCGCTCCGGCCGCTGCAGGATCCCGACATCCTTGAGATCGACGCCTAACGCGTCGGCGCGGGCGCGGGTGTACGACGTGAGGAACGTGCCGATGATCCCAAGCAGCAACACGCCGACCATCGGTGTCCCGGTCCACGACGGCAACGAATGGTGCACATCATTCCGCGCAAAGAACACGGTGAGCCCACCGAAGAGCGCTCCATCAGCGACGCGATCCAATGTCGAGTCGTAGAACGCGCCGAACGTCGTCGATCGATTCGTTCGCCGAGCGACGGTACCATCGAGCACGTCGAACAGCGCGGTGATTCCAAGGAACCATCCGGCCGTCCGAATGTGCCCCGTGGCGAAGATCACGCCCGTGGCGAGCGTGCAGAGTGTCCCAAAGGTCGTGATCGCGTTGGGATTCACGTTCTTGCGAACGAGATAGTCGCCAACCGGCGCGATGACCTTGAGATACCCGCGCTGGATCCAGTCCCAAACCAGCTTCATACGGTCAGTTACTTACTCGACGGGTGAAGGTGGTGATGGGGATAGAAACGAGAGAAACTGTTCGCGGCGTGTTCGCGAGAACCGGAACGAGCGCAAAAACACAGCTGCGTTCGCCACGAATGGCCGTGGCAAAGCGCCTGAAACTACGCCAGTTAACTCTCTGCAACAACCCTGCTTTACGGCACTCGCCACTCGTACCCGTCGCGCAATTCAACTCCTTCGCGCATGTACGTCTTCGATCCATCCTGGGTAACCGCGCGCAGCTTCACCGTCGTTCCAGGCGTGATGTTTCGAACTGGCAGGCTCGATGAAGAGTTGGCTGCGACAGAAGAGAGAAAAATCTCGGCTTCAGTGCCTGTCACATATACATTCACGGCCTGCGTGAGGCCGTTCGTGACCTTGATCGAAACGGCGCTCTGCGGCGGTGGGTTTTGAACGACAATGGAGCGTCCGCCGCAGCCGAGCGTACAAACGATGGCCGCGAGCAAGATGGTTCGCATGACCGTCACCCCCAGTTAGGAGTCTAGGAAGTAATATGGGCCGCCAATTGCTCGGCACCCTCTTTGGGAACACCGCGAACCGCGTTGCGGCATCGTCGCTCGTCGCGTTGGCGGTCCTTGCAGGGGCACCGACAGCAGGTCGTGCTCAAGCAGCAACCATCCCGGTCGCAAACGCCGCGCCGGCCGCGCTAGCTGAGCGGGTCGGATTCGTGATGAGTCGCGCCTTGGCGGACTCGGCATTCCCAGGCGCCATAGCCGTCGTTGGGAACCACAATGGAATTCTCCTCGAACGCTCCGTAGGGCACCTGGACGCGGCCGATAGTACGACGCCGAGTCTGCACACGCTCTGGGACATGGCCTCGCTCACCAAAGTTGTAGCCCTCACCTCGGTGATGATGCAGCTCGTCGAGAGCGGCCTCGTCAAGCTCGACGCTCCAGTGCAGCGATACATTCCCGAGTTTACTGGTCGCTGGAAGAACCGCGTAACCGTTAGGCACCTGCTGACACACTCGAGCGGTCTGCCATCGTGGAGGCCGCTGTACAAGGAGACGACCTCTCCGGCCGACGCCCTCGCTCTGGCGATCGCTACGCCACTCGACACAGTGCCGGGCGCCCAGATGGTGTACAGCGATTTGGGCGCGATCATCATGGGCGAAATAACGCGGCGCGTCACCAAGACATCGCTGGACAGCTACGCGACGAACCATGTCTTCGCGCCGCTCGGCATGAACGAGACTTTCTATCGACCCGATACGACTCTTCGCGCTCTCATAGCGCCGACCGAGATCGATCCGTGGCGGCAGCGGCACCTGCGTGGCGAGGTGCATGACGAGAATGCGTACGCGCTGGGAGGCGTTTCCGGACATGCGGGCTTGTTCAGCAGCGCGTCTGACCTGGCTCGGCTGGCTCAAGCGTATTTGAATGGCGGCAGCTTGGACGGAAAGCGTATCTGGTCCAAACACACGATTCAGCAGTTCACGCACATTCAGAATCCCAAGTTGTCGCACCGCGCTCTCGGCTGGGAAACTGCCAACGGCGCGAATTCCGGTGGCCGGTTCATGTCGGCGCAGGCGTTCGGACACACCGGCTTTACTGGGACATCGGTCTGGATCGACCCGGGGAACGACATTTTTGTCATCCTCCTATCGAACCGCGTGAACCCGACGCGAGAGAATCGCAGGATTAGCGCTGTTCGGACCGCCCTAGCAGACAGCGTCATGGCACTGATGGGGCGGCCGAGCGCGGCTAGCCCGGGCGCTCGGTAAATAGTTGCTAGGCGGGCAGTAATGCGTTCTTGAAGCGCCTATGAGGGGTATTAAGTTTGTGAATACCGCACTCGTGGTGCGGCAGCACCGAGGAGGTTTTTCGTGAGCACTACTCAGCAACCTGATGTCATGATCGTCGTGTCGGCTGTCGCCGCGGCCGAGGTGAAAAAGTTCATGGATGCCGAAGGCGTGACGCCGGACGTTGGCGGCCTACGCGTGAGCGTCCAACCCGGTGGTTGTAGCGGGTTCAAATACGGCCTCCTTATCGAGGACGCACCGGCCGATGACGATTTCGTACTCTCTCAGGAAGGGGTGAAGCTTTTCGTCGACCCCTTCTCGGCTCAATATCTGAACGGTGTGACGATCGACTACGTCTCGTCGATGCAGGGCTCCGGGTTCACGTTCAAGAATCCGAATGCGACGGGCGGCTGTGGCTGTGGCAGCTCGTTCAATGCCTAACGCCTAACGCAAATTCGATTGCCCGGTTCCGATCCGTCAGCTGCGTCCGTCGAGGCCCGCGATGTAGAGATACGTCGCGGGCCTCATCGTTTTCGTACGCCGACGGGTGAAATGGCGGCCGTCGCGCCCAAGCGGCGCCCCGCGCGCGAGCGCATTCCGGTTGTCATTCTTGACGACCACGCCGCGCTGGCCCGCGCAGTCGCGACGCGCATTGCCCACGTGATTCGCGAGCGCGCCGCAGAAGGGCGTAAGGCCGTACTCGGTCTGGCCACCGGCGCGACACCGGTGGGCGTGTATCGCGAGCTGATTCGCATGCATCGCGAGGAAGGACTGAGCTTCGCGAACGTGGTGACGTTCAACCTCGACGAGTACTACCCGATCTCTCCTGAGAGCGTGCAGTCGTACCACCGCTTCATGTGGGAGAACCTCTTTGCACACGTGGATATCGTGCGCGAGAACGTGCACATCCCGCGCGGAGATTCGGCTCGCAGCGAAGTAGCCGGCGACGCCGCGGGGTACGAGCAGGCGATCAAGGCAGCCGGCGGAATCGACTTTCAGATACTCGGCATCGGAAAGACCGGACACATCGGCTTCAACGAACCCGGCTCCGGCCTGGCGAGTCGCACGCGATTGGTCACACTCGACACGATCACTCGTCGCGACGCTGCGGCTGACTTCTTCGGTGAAGAGAACGTGCCGCGGGAAGCTGTGACGATGGGGATCGCAACGATCCTCGAAGCGCGTGAAATCGCTATTCTCGCGACCGGCGAGCACAAGGCCGACATCGTTAGGCGAGCCGTCGAAGGCGAGGTCGACGTCGACGTTGCTGCGACGTTCCTGCAGCAGCATGCGCGAACCACCTTCTATCTCGACACCGCTGCCGCCGCCGAGCTGACGGCGCAGGCGTCGCCCTGGCTCCTCGACGAGGTGACGTGGACCGACGCGCTCGCGCTTCGCGCGATCGTCTGGCTTTCGCGCGAGAGCGAGAAGGCGATCCTCAAGCTGGAGCCGCGCGATTACATGGAGAACAAACTCTCCTCGTTGCTCGCACGCTTCGGCGCCGCCGGCGAGGCGAACGGCTTCGCGTTCAATGCGCTGGGCGCAAAGATCCGCGGACGCTCCAAGCTTCCGCATGACGCGCGTGTGATCTGCTTTTCGCCGCACCCGGATGACGATGTTATCTCGATGGGCGGCATGCTGCACAAGCTCGTCCAGAACGGCAACAATGTGATCGTGGCGTATATGACGAGCGGCAACATTGCCGTGTTCGATCACGACGTGCGACGCTACACCGATTTCCTGGCGCGGCTGGAAAGCAGCGACACCGCGCATGGCGATGCAGCGGCCGCTTTGCGTGATCGCGTCCTGCAGGCGCTGGAAGCCAAGCGCCCGGGCGATATCGACACCCCGGAGATTCAGGACATCAAGCGCGTCATTCGTGAGGCAGAAGCCGTCAGTGGCATCGAAACACTCGGCCTAACGAAGAGCGCCGCGCACTTTCTCAACTTGCCGTTCTACCAAACGGGCAAGGTTCGCAAGGATCCGATCGGGCCGTCCGATGTCGCAGTCGTCAAAGACTTGCTCGAGGAACAGCGCCCTGACGTGATTTTCGTCGCCGGCGACCTCTCGGATCCGCATGGCACGCACCGCATGTGCAAAGAAGCGATCGATCAGGCTCTTGCAGAGTTGCGCGCCAGCGGCTGGGCAGCGCCGCATCCGTCGAACGTTGTGCCCGGGACGCCAGGCGCGGAGAAGCCTAACGAGCGGTCGCCGCGGCTCCCGCAAGTCTGGCTCTATCGAGGCGCCTGGCAGGAATGGTCCGTGACGGAGGCGACCTGGCTCGTTCCGCTCTCTCAGGAAGAGCTACACCTCAAGATTCAGGCGATCTTCAAACACCAGTCGCAAAAGGACTCCGCTCCCTTCCCCGGCCTGGATGACCGTGAGTTCTGGCAGCGAGTCGATGCACGCAATCGCGAAACCGCTGCGCTCCTGGATCGCCTCGGCCTCGCTGAATATTTCGCGATGGAAGCATACGCCGTCGCGTGACGATCACTCGCCAGCGCGAGGGCTGATTATGTTTGCTCCAAAAATGGGCCTCTTCATCGGCGTGGACGGTGGCGGCACGCAGACGCGCGTGCTCGTCGCCGACGAAAACGGACGCGAGGTCGCGACCGCTTCAGGTGGAGCGAGCGTTGTGCGTCCGGGTGCCGCCGCGCATTCGGCGAACGTGATCGGTCAGGCCGTGCGCGATGCTTTGGCATCGATCGACGCCAAAGCAACGACAGTTCGTGCGCTGGTTGTGGGAGTGGCTGGCGTTGGCCGCGACGAAGAACGCGCAGCGCTGACAGATGCGCTCGACCGCCTGGACCTCGCGGACGACACCATGGTTCATCCGGACGCGATCATCGCGCTCGAGGACGCGTTCGGAGATGGGCCCGGTGTCCTTCTCGTCTCAGGAACCGGATCCGTATGCTTTGGGCGCGGCCCGACTGGCACCGTCGAACGCTGCGGCGGGTGGGGACCAATCTGCGGAGATGAGGGGAGCGGCTCCTGGATCGGCCGTCGCGCGCTCAGCATCGTCACCGCGGCTGTAGACGGCCGCGAGCCGGAGACTTCGTTAGGCAGCGCCGTCCTGGCCGCGCTTCAATTGCGCAACGCGCTCGAGCTCATCCCCTGGGGCGCTCAGGCAACCGCCAGCGAGTTGGCGTCGCTCGCGCCCGTCGTACTGGAAGCCGCAGCATCGGGTGATCTGCGCGCAAACTCGCTCATCTCCCTGGCCGCCGAGGAGCTCATGCTCCACGTCAGAGCGCTGGGGCGTCGCCTATTTGGGGACGAGCGGGCGACGATTCCGCTGGCCATGTCGGGCGGGCTACTGGCGAAGGGCTCGCTCCTCCGGAAGCGGCTCGAGCACCGGCTGAAGGCCGCTGTCCCTGGTGGGACTGTACGGACGGAGGAGGTCGTACCGGTACGCGGCGCCGTGCGTCTAGCCCTGAGAACGGCTGCGGCGCGGATACCTCGCTAAGAAGAGGTAAGCTCCCTCTGGGAATACCCTTAGGGCACGTGGGCTAGTGACGACATGTGGTTCACACTCGTCGCCTTCCACCGAGGCGCATCCCACATCGTCCCCCCTAAATGGCTGCCGACCGTCTGGCGGATGTCCCCACCATTCGCCTGATCGATGACAATCCGACGGCTGCACTTCTAGAAGCCGAGCACGCGAGCGCTGAACGAGCGCTGAACCGCGTGCGCCTCGGAGTTTTGGCCCTTTTGGCCGTGGCGGCGGCGATCTACTCGGTGAAGCTCCCGCAAGCACTCACCGCGGTGAACCTGGCCGTGCTCCTGCCAATGCTGCTCTGGACTGTGGTTCAGGCGTTTAGCGTGCATCGCAAAGGCAGGCGGTGGAAACACCTCTCGACGTTCAACGCGATTGTCGACATTACGGCGATCACTGCCCTGCTTTTCGGCTACGGCTTGGGGGGAAACGCCGATCTCGCGGTGAAATCGCCGGTCTGGGTCGCCTACTGCGCGATACTCGCCGCGCGCCCATTCACTGGCTCTCCGACTGGCGCCGCGATCGCGACGACCGTCGCCGTGCTTCAGTACGCGTTTGTGGGAGCGTACTTCACCACGGCCGGCGATTTGGCCCTGTGGGCAACGCCGATCGAGAGCTCGCGACTGAGCGGCACATCGCTCTTTGACGAGGGGGCCAAGCTCCTCTTGCTCGCGATCGTTGGCGGCGTGGCGACTTACGCCACGGCTTGGGCAGAGCTGGCGATGCGTCGTGCCGTAGGAGCGCTGCGCACGACTGAGGCGCGCTTCCGGGCAATCTTCGATCACTCAGCGGCTGGCATCGCGCTGCTCGATGCGCAGGGGACGATCATCGAGGCGAACGGTGCACTGCACGCGTTCCTCGGTTACGAAGGCGACGGGATCCGCGGCCGTCTTGCCGCGACGTTCCTTCCGGCCGAAGACGCGGAGATGGCGCGCCTGATCAAGAGCGAGGTCGTGCAGGGGACGCGACCATCCGCGACAAGTGAATACCGCTTCGTTAGGCGTGACGGTCAATTGTCCTGGGGAACGTTGACAGTCTCGCGTGCCGCAACGGCCAATGGCGGGCCCACACGGCTCATCGCAATCGTGCAGGACGTAACGGAGCGCAAGCGCCTGGAG
The DNA here is from genome assembly GCA_036003845.1 of Gemmatimonadaceae bacterium. GTDB lineage: Bacteria > Gemmatimonadota > Gemmatimonadetes > Gemmatimonadales > Gemmatimonadaceae > DASYRX01. The sequence goes on from DASYRX010000019.1 coordinate 36,247, forward strand.
GCGCAACTGGCGCATCAAGCGTATCACGATCCGCTCACTGAGCTTGCCAACCGCAGTCTGTTCCGCGATCGCGTGGACCACGCGCTGGCGCGCGCGTCGCGCAACTGCGAGCGCGTGGCAGTGCTCTTCCTCGACGTTGATAACTTCAAGACAGTCAACGACAGTCTCGGGCACGATGAGGGTGACAGGCTGCTCAAGGCCGTCGCTGCGCGGCTGCTCAACGCCACCCGCGGTTGCGACACAGTCGCACGGCTGGGCGGAGACGAGTTTGCTGTGCTGCTCGAGAATGTGCGCGACGACCAGGACACGGTCGTCGTCGCCAATCGCATAACGAGCTCACTCGGCGCACCCTTCCAGCTGCAACAGAAGTTGATGTCGATCAGCGCGAGCATGGGAATCGCGCGTGCCGCAGAGGGCGATGGCGCTGACGAGCTGTTGCGCAACGCGGACGTCGCCATGTACGCAGCCAAGTCGCGCGGCAAGGGAAGTTACACACTCTTTGCGCCGGAGATGCATGCCGCGCTGCTCAGCAGGCTCTCGACGGAAGCCGATTTGCGCGACGCCGTCGAACGTCAGGAGTTCAGGCTGCAATACCAGCCGATCGTGGACCTCGAGGCCGGGCGTGTAGTCGGATGCGAGGCACTGGTGCGCTGGGACCACCCGCAGCGGGGCATGGTCGCGCCCGACCAGTTCATCCGTCTGGCGGAGGACACGGGCCTCATCATCCCGTTAGGCAAGTGGGTGCTGCGGGAAGCAACGCGCGAAGCGGCGACCTGGCCGAGCACACCGACGTGCTCGCGTCCGCCGTACGTGACCGTGAACATCGCGGGGAAGCAGCTGCTGCACGCGGAGTTCGTGAGCGACGTCGCGGAAGCGTTGAGCGACAACGGGCTGGCGCCGCAGCGGCTGGTTCTGGAAATCACCGAAGGGACGTTGCTGGACAATGCCGAGGCGACGACTCGCCGGCTGCAGGAAGTGAAGGCGCTCGGCGTGCGTCTCGCGATCGACGACTTTGGGACGGGGTACTCGTCGCTCAGCTACCTGCAACGCTTCCCGATCGACATCCTCAAGATCGACAAGTCGTTCGTGGAAGGCGTGGTGCGCGGCGGCAATCAGGCCGCCCTGGCGCGCACGATTATTTCGTTAGGCGATTCCCTCGCGCTGCGCACAGTCGCCGAGGGCATCGAAACCGATGCGCAGCGAGCCGTCTTGCGCGATCTCGGCTGTCAGCTCGGGCAGGGCTTCCTCTATGCCAGGCCGCTGGAGCCGAATGCGATCGCCGGCGTCATGGGACGTATGGGCCTTGCTGACGAGCCAATGCTTGTGATCGAAACGGCGTCGACGCCCAAAGGGGCCGCCGCCTAACGCTTAGGGACCGCGCGCTTGCGTGCGCAGGCGTGAGTGGCGGTAGCTGTAAAGGAAGTAGAACACCAGCCCCAGAGCCAACCAGATCGCGAAGCGCAGCCACGCGGTCCACGGCAAGCCGATCATCACGAAGACGCATCCGGCGACGCCGCCCAGCGCGACTGGCCATACGAACGGGATTCTGAAGGGACGCGGGCGCTCCGGCTCCTTGACGCGCAGGACGAGCACGCCGAGGCACACCAGCACGAAGGCGAAGAGGGTGCCGATGTTCGTCAGATCGTACGTTTCGCCGGCGTCACCGATGAGCGCCCACGACGCCACTAACAGACCCGTGACGATTGTCATCACATGCGGCGTCCGGAAGCGGGGATGGATTCGCGCGGCGACCGGCGGCAGCAGGCCATCGCGCGCCATGGCGTAAAAGATTCGCGGCTGGCCGTACTGGAAGACCAGCAGCACCGCCGTGGTCGACACCACCGCACCTAACGAAATAATCCAGGACCAGCGCACGAGCCCGGCTTTGTTGAACGCCGCGGCGAGCGGATCGTTCGCGAGCAGCTGCTGGTACGGCACCAATCCCGTCGCTACCGCGCCGACGATGATATAAATCACCGTGCAGATGAGGAGGCCGAGCATGATGCCTAACGGCATGTTGCGTTGCGGATTCTTGGTCTCTTCGGCCGCCGTGGAAATGGCGTCGAAACCGATGTACGCAAAGAACACGATCGCGGCGCCTTGCCAGATGCCGCGGAATCCGTTCGGCGCGAAGGGCTTGTAATTGTCGGTATTGATGTACTGCGCGCCGACAATCACGAAGATCGCCAGCACGAGCAGCTTGATGATGACCAGGATGTTGTTGACGCGCGCACTTTCTCGTACGCCCAGGACTAGCAGTCCGGTGATGAGCGCGACGATGCAGAATGCGGGCACATTGAGAAGTACCGGCATGCCCGCCATGTGCGGTGCCGTATCGATCAGGGCGCGCAGCGCGGGATCAGAGCTGAGCATGACCTCGCGATACCCATGCACCATCCAGGCAGGAAGGTCGATCCCCATGCCCGTGAGAAGCGAGTTGAAGTAGCCGCTCCATCCGATGGCAACCGCGACATTCCCGACGGCGTACTCGAGGATCAGATCCCAACCGATGATCCAGGCGACGATCTCGCCTAACGTGGCGTACGAGTAGGCATACGCGCTGCCGGCCTGCGGAATCATCGCGGACAGCTCGGCGTAGCAGAGCGCGGCCAGGGCGCAGACGGCACCGAGCAGCGCGAATGACAGCACGAGGCCCGGTCCAGCCCCGTAGCGAACGACGGTGCCATCGGGGAGTATCTGCCCCGCAGCCGCCGTACCGATGGAAGAGAAGATACCGGCGCCAATGACGGCGCCGATCGAGAGCGCCACGAGGTCGCGGACGCCTAACGTGCGACGCAGGCCGCCCCGACGCTCGTCATCAGGCACCAGGGCGGCGATCGATTTCCGCGCGAAAAGCGAGGCCAAAGCTCTAGGGTCTGAAGTCTAGGCTCGCAGGTTCATCAAGCAACGCGGGCTGGAGCTCGCGCTGCCGCTGAGGATGCGGCTTCGCTTTCGATGCGCATTGAGTAGAACGAGCGGTACACGAACGTCACGGCGATCAAGAAGAACACGGCGGCTAACACAAAGCGCAAACCGCTGCCGCGTTCGGCCGTCAGGTATACGCCGAGCTCCACGGCAAGCAATCCGAAGAGCGTCGTGAACTTGATGACGGGATTCATCGCGACAGACGACGTATCCTTGAACGGATCGCCGACGGTATCGCCGACGACGGACGCCGCGTGCAGCTCTGTTCCTTTCATCTTGAGCGTTGTCTCGACGATTTTCTTCGCGTTGTCCCAGGCGCCGCCGGCGTTGGCCATGAAGATCGCCTGGAAGAGTCCGAACATCGCGATCGAGATGAGGTAGCCGATGAAGTAGAACGGCTCGACGAACGCGAACGCCAGCGTCGAGAAGAACACCGCGAGGAAGATGTTGAACATCCCGCGCTGCGCGTATTGCGTGCAGATCTCGACGACTTTGCGCGAGTCTTCGACCGATGCCTTGGTCACACCTTCAAGCCTGATGTTGCGCTTGATGAACTCGACAGCGCGATAGGCGCCCGTTGTGACAGCCTGCGTCGATGCTCCAGTGAACCAGTAGATCATCGCGCCGCCGGTGATGAGCCCGAGCAGGAACGGCGGGTGCAGAATGGAAAGCTGCTGAATGCCACTCGTTAGGCCATGCGTCAGGTTCATGATGATCGCGAAGATCATCGTCGTGGCGCCGACGACAGCCGTGCCGATCAGCACCGGTTTCGCCGTGGCCTTGAACGTATTCCCTGCGCCATCGTTTTCTTCGAGCAGTTCCTTGCCGACCTCGAAGTTGGCGTCGAACCCGAAGTCGCGCCTGATCTCTTCGCGAACGCCGGGGATCTGCTCGATCGTGGAGAGCTCGTACACGGACTGTGCGTTGTCAGTCACCGGACCGTAACTGTCGACAGCGATCGTCACCGGCCCCATTCCAAGGAAGCCGAAGGCGACAAGACCGAAGGCAAAAATCGCAGGGGCTTTCATGAAATCACCGAGGCCCATGGTGCTCACGCCGTAAGCGATCGCCATGAGGACCATGATCGTCATGCCTAACCAGTACGCCGAGAAGTTCCCCGCGACGAAACCGGAGAGGATGTTGAGTGACGCCCCACCCTCACGCGACGACGAGACGACTTCGCGGACGTGCCGCGAGTTCACCGACGTGAAGATCTTCACCAGCTCCGGGATGATCGCGCCCGCCAACGTCCCGCACGTAATGACAGTAGACAGCTGCCACCAGAGCGACGTGTTCCCGCTGATGTTGGGAATGACGAGGTAAGACACGATGTACGTGAGCACAACCGACACGATCGATGTCAGCCACACCAGCACCGTAAGCGGATGCTCGAAGTTGAAGCGCGCCGTGTTCGCATGG